>JAIXKU010000303.1 GCA_026936045.1 Flavobacteriales bacterium | reverse complement strand
CGTACCCTGGGGGGTAATAGATGGCACACCATTCGCTGGTTCTAGTTATTCTGGCGCCGTTGCCAACTTAGATCAAGCAGAAATAAACGCTCGCTATGCCGTAGGCTCTCCTTTCTCTTTGAGTATTTCGCACAGCTTCTCATCTGACATGGACTCTATCTTTATTCAGGTTATCATTGGTTGTCCTGCCGGCCATACCGGCAACACATTAAAACTTCAAGTGGCCATGATAGAGAAAACCATTACATTCTCCAGCCCTCCCGGATCAAACGGAGAAAAGGTTTTCCATAATGTAATGCGCAAAATGTATCCCAATCCCAATGGTACATCACTTGCTACAACATGGATTGCCGGAGATTCACAAACGCTTAATTTCGCCGGGCCTATTCCTTCTTATATATATGACTATACACAGATTGGCGTCATCGCTTTTATTCAGGAAAACACAACGAAGGAAGTGCATCAGGCTGGTATCAGCAATCCCATTCCATTGGTTGATTTTGTGAAGAATGTATCTGTAAGTAATATTAATACCGTTGGATGTAATACCAATCTTACCGGCGTCAAATTTTCTATTACCAATCAGGGTACCAGCACCGTAACAAGCCTTACTATTAATCAACAATTGGATAATGGCTCTATAACACAAACGCCTTGGAGCGGTTCTATCTTATCAGGTGCCAATAAAGACTTTACCTTAGCTGATGAGAATGGTATCACTGCAGGCTCTCACACAATGAAAGCTTGGGTGACAGATGTGAATAACAGTGGTATTAATTCGCCAATCGGCAGTATTGCCCAATACGTATTTAATATTTTTGACAATCCGGCAACAGCTCCTATTTTCAATGACTTTTCAAGCGTAACATTTCCACCGACCGGTTGGATATTAGATAATTATGGCGAAAGTTTGGGATGGAGCAGGCATACAGCTAGTGCCGGTGGTGGTCAAGGTTCTGCTAGAATGTATAATTATCTGATACCTAGTGGTGGCATTCGGGATTTCTATCTTCCAAGAACGGATATCAGTGGCGTTACGAACCCTATATTATCTTTTGATGTAGCTTATGCACAATACAGCAGCGAGAACGACCGACTAACAGTATCTATAAGCACAAATTGCGGCACCTCATGGACACAGTTATACAATAAAGCCGGTTCTAGCCTAAAAACAGCACCTGCCACTAACAGCAGTTTTACACCCTCATCATCGCAATGGCGTTCTGAATATATAGATTTATCAGCTTATGCTTCAGAAACTGATCTTATCATCCGCTTCAGAGGCACCAGTAACTATGGCAATAATTTATTTGTTGATAATATCAATATAGACCAAAGTTCCGCATCTGTAAGCGAGCTTGAATCCGGAGCTGAAATAAATGTATACCCTAACCCTGCGACCGACAAGGCATGGGTTGGATTGACATTAAACGACAACCAAACTGTTACCGTTTCTTTAGTTAACCAATTAGGTGCTACCATTCAATTTACCAACTATGAAACATTACATGCCGGCAATCATTCTTTGCCTATTCAGACTGAGTCGTTAGCGTCCGGTCTGTATCACGTCGTTATTACGATTGGTAACACATCTTCCGTTGTGAAAATGGCTGTTACACATTAATCAATTATAAAGATTTGAAAGAGGCTGCTATTGACAGCCTCTTTTTTTATACAAAACTGATAATGAAACAGATATATTCAATTCAAGGATAGCTAAGCAGATTAAAAATAAAGATAGATTAAGATGTGATGAATTAATTATAAAATACCTATCTTCGCGCAAAATTTTAAATAAATAAAAGTATATATGACTACTCCAAAAGGAAAAATTGTACAGATTATCGGTCCCGTTATAGACATACGCTTTGAAAAAGAAGACCATATTCCCAACATCTTAGAAGCTTTGGAAATTACCCGTGACAACGGTGATCGCTTGATTTTGGAGTGTCAGCAAGATATTGGAGAGAATACCGTACGTTGTATTTCTATGGACACTACGGACGGCTTGCGTCGCGGCATGGTGGCTACATCATTAGGTGGGCCCATATCCATGCCAACCGGCGATGCTATCAAAGGCCGATTATTTAATGTCGTTGGAGAAGCTATTGACGGTCTGCCTACTTTAAAAGAAAGCAAAGGATATTCTATTCACCGTCAACCACCTAAGTTTGAGGAATTATCTACAGCGCAGGATGTGTTGTTTACGGGTATTAAAGTTATTGACCTGATTGAGCCCTATGCCAAAGGTGGTAAGATTGGATTATTTGGTGGAGCCGGTGTAGGAAAAACAGTGTTAATTCAGGAATTGATTAATAATATCGCTAAAGGGCACGGCGGATTATCTGTGTTTGCCGGTGTTGGTGAACGCACACGCGAAGGAAACGATTTGATGCGCGAGATGATAGAAGCAGGGATTCTTAAATATGGCGACGCTTTCAAACATTCAATGGAAGAAGGCGGTTGGGATTTATCAAAAGTAGATCTAAACGAATTAAAAGACTCTAAGGCAACGTTTGTATTCGGTCAGATGAACGAGCCACCCGGAGCACGTGCACGTGTCGCACTTTCCGGACTTTCAGTCGCAGAATATTTCCGCGACGGAGACGAGAACAGCGGACAAGGTCGTGATATCTTATTCTTTATTGACAACATCTTCCGCTTTACACAAGCCGGATCAGAGGTATCCGCTCTTTTAGGGCGCATGCCTTCTGCTGTAGGTTATCAGCCTACATTAGCTACCGAAATGGGATTAATGCAAGAACGTATTACCTCTACCAAGCGTGGTTCTATCACGTCCGTACAAGCTGTATATGTACCGGCTGACGACTTGACAGACCCTGCTCCCGCTACAACCTTCTCACACCTTGATGCAACAACCGTATTAAGTCGTAAGATTGCAGAGTTGGGTATTTATCCTGCCGTTGACCCATTGGATTCGACCTCTCGTATTCTTACACCCGATACAGTTGGCGAAAACCATTATCGCACAGCTCAGCGTGTAAAACAAATCTTACAACGTTACAAAGAACTTCAGGATATCATCGCTATATTGGGAATGGATGAGCTTAGCGAGGAAGACAAATTAGTAGTACACCGCGCCCGTCGTGTTCAGCGTTTCTTATCACAACCTTTCCACGTGGCTGAACAATTTACCGGTATTCCGGGCGTGGTTGTTGGTATTGAAGATACAATTAAAGGCTTCAATATGATTATGGACGGTGAAGTGGATCAATATCCAGAAGCAGCCTTTAACCTAAAAGGTACTATTGAAGACGTAATAGCTGCCGGTGAAAAGATGTTGGCCGAAGCAAAATAATATTGAATATGCAACTACAAGTTATCACACCGGATAAAACACTGTTTGAAGGTACAGCAAAGATTGTGCAGCTGCCCGGCGACATAGGATCTTTTGAGCTTATGGAAAATCACGCGCCTATTATTTCAACTTTAGGAAAAGGGAAAATAAAGATAGTAGGTAATGATAACCAAACAGAGTGGATTGAGATCAAAAGTGGGGTTGTGGAAGTTTTAAAAAATAAGATTATTATTTTGGCTGAACCTTCACTTAATTAATTAAACAGCAAGATATTAATAGAAACGCCGAAGTTGTACTTCGGCGTTTTATTTTAAGCATAATATCCTCCAAGTCGGAAAATATATCTGTAAACTACAGATCCACGCTAAAGACGTGCGTTGTGAAGCAGTTTCATCCCATCATTGTTTTATATCCGGCTGTATCTTTCAACCTGATAGTATGTTCATATCTTTAAGGAGATGATTGGAAACACTTGTTTGAATAGAAAAAATCATACCGCACCTACGGCACAAGACAATTCTCTTTTTCGGCTTAATTGACATTTTCTAGGCTCAAATCCTTCGAAACGTCTATTATAATTAGCTTTAACGTAATCAAGAGTTATAAACAAAAAAGAAATAAACGGTAAAATAAAGCTCCGCAGGTGCGATAAATCGCGAAAATACCTTCAGTACAAGATTGATAGTTTACGCTCCGTTATATAAAAACATAATTGTATTATATTTTTACTTCAGCAAGTAACGCATCTAATTGCTCTTCTGATAGACTATCAATATCACTAACCATTGCGCCGCTTTGAATCACTTTATCAGAAACCATTGCAGATAATTGTGAAACATTAGGGCCACTTAATAACTCCATAGTACTAACATCCACACCAAATCTACCGGAGATAGCGCGTCCTAGTTCAACCGCAATCAATGAATCAACACCAAGGAAGTTAATACCTCTTGATTTATCAATTTTCTCAACAGATAATTTTAGTACGGCAGCTAATTGCTCAGCCACGGCAGACTCAATATAAGTCGTTCTATCATTTTCAGCTACAACAGAAAGTTCAGCGGCAAACTCATGTAATCTGCTACCTGCAGCGCCTGAAGCTCCGCGTGTTTCAGCCAGATGACGGAAACGTGACGATTGTGCACTCTTCTGATTAATAGAGCTCCAGCGTGCCCAGTCCACATCAAACATTCCGACTTGAACAGGGGTGGATTCTATAACTGCAAACAACCCTTCAAGCGCTTCGCGTGTAGTAAATCCAAAGATACCACCGCTTTCCAGCACTGCCGACACATTAGCATCGCGCGCTGCAACGCCCACTTCACCTAAAACACCTAAGTTAATGGTACTGGCCTGCATACCATTTGCTCTACGGAAATGAGCAAACTGATCTAGGAATGAGTTAGATGAAACATAGTTGGCCTGACCTGCATTACCAATCAATGCAGAGATAGATGAAAATGAAATCAAGAAATCAAGCGGAATGTGTTTAGTATGCTTGTGTAGGTTGAGCAAGCCACCCACCTTGGCATGATAAGACGTGATAAAGCGATCACGTGTCATATCTACAATAAAACCATCATCCAAAACCACAGCGCCATGAATAATTCCTCTTAGCGGCAGCATATTTTCTTGAATCTTGGCTATCACATCTGCTACTGATTTCTCATTGGTAATATCAATAGGCTCTGCATACACTTTAGTGCCTTTCGATGTCATATACTGGATAGCCTGTTTAGCCTCATCCGATTTTGCACCACTGCGACTGGCTAATACTAATTGCTTAACGCCTTTTTCAGCAAAAGCCTTAGCTATTTGCAAGCCAAATCCACCGGTACCGCCAGTAATCAGATATGTTGCATCTTTATCAAATACTTTCTTAGCTGCTTTCACCGGCACATCTACCTCCTGATTGAGGAAATTAATAACAACCTTACCGATATGTTTAGATTGTAACATAAAGTTAAATGCATCAACGACATCAGCAGCATCAAACAGGTGGGTGTTTACAGCTTTAAATACCCCTTCTTCATAGAACTTTTCAATATCGCGATGTATTTGCTGAACAATATTCGGGCGCTCCATCATCAAACGGTCCACATCAATACCATGGAATGTGATATTGTTATTAAACTGTTGCATAGGTAAGCCTGTGTTCTCAGTAATATCGCGCTTACCTATTTCAACAAAACGGCCGTAAGAAGCCAGCAATTCAAATGACTGATACAATGATTCACCGGCAATAGCATTCAATACAACATCAACACCATATCCATCTGTATCAGCTTTTATTTGCTTTACATAGTCTAACGAACGAGAGTCATAAATATACTTGATTCCTAACTTACGTAAATAGTCCCTTTTTTCTTCACTTCCAGCTGTAGTGAATATTTCGGCGCCGACATACTTTGCATACTGAATAGCGGCCAAGCCAACACCACCGGTACCGTTATGTATAAGAATCTTCTCTCCTTTCTGTAATTGTGCTCTGTTACGTAAACTGTACAACACCGTCATATAAGGTACTACCATCAAAGCATCTTCAAAAGCAATATGCTTGGGTTTACGCAAATAGTATGTTGGCACAGACACTACATAAGAACGTAAGCACCCTTCGGGGGCAGCTAGAATAATCTCCTCACCTACTTTAAAATCTTTAACATTATCACCTACACGTGTAATCACACCAGCTGCTTCATGACCAATATTTCTTTCATAATATGATCCTTTGGTTGCTTTCTCGGAGAGTTGGCCAATGACCTTAAGTCCATCTTTTAAGTTTAAGCATGCTGCAAAGTTTTTAATCTCTATTTCATCGGGTGCTAATACGGATTTACGTTCAAACTCATCATAATATAAACTATCCAAGTGCCCCACCTGGCCAACTTCTAAAGAAACCGGTACAGAAGTCTTAACCCGTTTTCTCTCAACATCTGATTGACCTTTTAGTGAAACCGCCTCTAATATTCTGCTATAACGCTTTCCTTGACGTAAAGCGACATCTTCATCCTTTTCAGAAGATAGTATTTCATTCACTAACAGCTGATATTCATTTTGTTCAGGCGTTTGAGGCATATCTATGGTCAGAGGCAAAACTGTCGGATTTTCATTCCCAATCAAATGATTCAATCCCCAAAAAGCAGATGTTTCTAACGATTCGCCTTGGTCCTCTTCTACTACAACTTGTGCGCCACGTGTTACGATTATTAATCTTACCTTATCTGTAAGCATTAAACGCGAAAGGGCTTTTGCTATATAAACAACAGGCATGGTTTGATCTACGGCCTGTTCCGTCGAAATAGCATCTGCTAATCCACTGGTTTCAAGCGACCATGTGTAGAGTATATGCCCGGGTCTGACTTCGGAAAATAACCGATCATAATCTTCTTCCACATTCGGACGAATAGATATCAAGCCTTCATCATTCGCATAGGTATCAGATTTAGTGACGATGGTAAAATCAATGCCTTTGGCATTCAACTCCTGAAGTAATTCAAGGTTGTCATAATCTCCAAAAACGATATACTTACCAGTTGACTGCGCTATATCAGCCGGCTTAGCTGTGTCCATTTGCTTCCATACATACTGATAAAAACAGTTATCCATTTTATCAGTATCATCATTCTTATTGCTCTGAATGGCCTGACAGGTAATACCCTCTATAGACACCAAGGCTTCTCCGTTATCATCGAAGAGTATTAAATCCCCTTTAATAGTATTTGATGTCACATCGGTAATACGGCACCAGCACCAACATTCATTCAGCGGGCTGGTATAAAACACAATCTCATCAATTGATACAGGCACATAAGGATTGGGGTTAGTACTTGTATCTCCCACTATGGCAACCATAGATTGGAAGCCAGAGTCGAGAATGGATGGATGAAGAAGATAATTATCCGTGTTTCTAATCAGCGAAGGATTGCCTTCTATCTTAACAAGCACTTCTTTGTCACCTTTAAGAATCTCTTTCACGCCTTGAAACCAAGTACCGTAATTTAATCCACGCCCTGCCAATTGAGAATAAAACAATAGCGGATCTGCCTGGGTTTTACATCTCTTTCTAATATCAGTTATCGAAACTGTCGGCAGTGTACGCGAAAGTGTATCTTTTAACATACGCCCGCTGGCGTGCAGTGTCCAAGGTGAATTATCTTCTCTGTACCGGCTGTAAACACTGTATCGTTTTGTTTGCGAATTAAATGTTGTATGAAACATTTGAATCCGTTTTTCATCTACTACCAATACCTGATTAAACTCTAAGTCCTGAAGTGTACAAGCCTGAGTGGAGAATACTTTTTCATGCAATGCTAATCCAGCTTCAACATACGCCGCGCCGGGAATAACCGTCATATTCTCAATTTTATGGTCATCAATCCAAGGCAAGAAATAGCGGTTTATTTCTACTTCCCAAGCAGGGACTGGCATACGCATATTGTTATTCAAAAACACATGACCGGATACACCCATTTTATCTTCAACAGACACCTGTGATTCTTGCCAATACACGTCTTTATCCCATGAATATGTAGGAATCTTAACAAAGTGACCGCCTTCTGTAAAAACAGACCAGTTAACATCTATGCCAAGTGTGTGTAAAGAGCCAAAGGAGTTTGCTAATGTAGATAATTCAGGATCGCCACGACGAAGAGACGGCACGGCATATCCTTTCTTATCGGCAGACGTTAGACATTCATTGATATTAGTACGCAAAACAGGATGAGGGCCAACTTCAAGAAACATGATATATCCATCATTGACAGTAGTTTGAGCGGCCTTTGCAAAACGAACCGGCTGACGCACATTTTGCCACCAATAATCATTGTTAAATTCGGTACCGTTCATTATAGTTCCGGTAACAGTTGAGTAAAGCGGAATATTAGCTTTTTGAGGATTTACCGATTTAAGTGAAGATAAAAGTTCTTCATGAAGTGGATCCATCTGATAACTGTGATAAGCGACCTCGACGGTCAGCATTTTATTAAAAATGTTTTGCGGTGTAAGGACTTCACTTATCTTTTCCAAAGCTTTGCGTGTACCAGCAATTGTTACTCCATTGAAAGAGTTGATTGCCGCAATAGAAATTTCTTTTTCTAATTTATGTTCACGAATCAATTTATCGGCTGCTTCTTCTCCTATGCCAATGGCTAACATCGTTCCTTGCCCGGCTGTGGTCTGCTGGCAACGGCTTCTGTGATAACTAACCAGGACACCTTCTTCCAAAGTCAAAGCACCGGCAACATAAGCAGCCGGCACCTCTCCAACAGAGTGACCAACTACGGCATCCGGTTTAACACCCCAACTGGCCCATAAATCCGTAAGAGCTGCCTGAATGAAAAAATTAGCCGGCTGAGCAATAGCTGTTTCATTCATCTTAGACTCCTTTTCAGGCTTCATCATTTCTTCAAGTAAAGACCATCCGGTTATTTTCTTGAATATCTCATCACATTTATCAATAGTATTTTTGAACACAGGTTGTGAAGTATAGAGTTCACGCCCCATAGC
>JAIXKU010000306.1 GCA_026936045.1 Flavobacteriales bacterium | reverse complement strand
CAATATACCATGCTAATGAAATGAAATTTTACACCTCTTTTATAAAACTATTTTATACACTTATCTTCTCATTAGCCTGTGTGACCTGGGTTACAGGGCAGTTGTCAGATTTGTCCATTCCGCCAGGCATGAGTTATAAAAAGCAGAAAGGAACACTTGTAACCTTTCCCATGCCGGATGTTAAAGTCTTACTAGAAGAAGATAAGATAGATACCGGCGCTTGGCGTTTCGGGGTTGAGATCCCTTGCCATGACGATCTGAGCTCTTTTGAAAAAACCACAATATCCGAAGGTGTTTTATATAATATGCGGATTACGATAACCGGTGCGAAGTCCATTAACTTGAACTTTGATGAATTTTATCTTTTGCCGGGTAGTAAAATGTGGATATATTCCGCTGACAGAGAATATAAAATGGGTGCATTTACTTATCGCAATGTAAACAAGCACGGTAATTTTGCCGTGTTGCCCTTGCCTGTGGATGATATCATTATCGAGGTTTTAGAACCTTTGGAAAATATCAACACGAGCAAACTTAAACTTTCGGGTGTAGTGGCCGGTTATAAGGATTTTTTGCCGGACAAAGGTGGATATGGGCAGTCTGGGGCTTGTAATGTCAATATCAACTGCCCGCAAGGTGCCGGATGGGCTGATCAAAGACAGGCTACATTGATGTTACTAACGTCCAACAATACGCGCAAATGTACTGGTATGCTTATCAATAATACATCTAATGACGGTACACCGTATGTCTTAACGGCCAATCATTGCAATACCGCTACGAACGCGATATTCATGTTCAATTATCAAAGCCCGAATTGTACAAATGTAGACGGGCCAACAGATATGGTTTTACAAGGTTGTGAGATTATAGCACAAAACAGTTTTTCAGATTTTTCATTGCTTAAATTAGACCAAACGCCATTACCGGATTTTAATCCGTTTTACGGCGGTTGGGACAGAAGCCCTGTTCCTGCATCTATGGCTTGGTGTATCCACCATCCGAGCGGCGATATAAAAAAAATCTCTATTGATAGCAATGCTGTGGTTTCCTCAGGCTATGTTTCCCAACCGGATTCATATAACAATCATTGGAAGGTATTGGATTGGGATTTGGGTACGACCGAAGGTGGCAGTAGCGGCTCTCCATTATTTAACCCCCAACATCGTTTTGTAGGACAACTGCATGGCGGATATGCCAGCTGTACAAATAATTTATCCGATTATTACGGACGATTTGATATCTCTTGGCATTACGGTACAACGCCAACAGAACGTTTAAGTGAATGGTTGGATCCGTTAGGCAAAGACAGCATGGCTATCGAAGGAAACTATATTTACACTCCCGCTTTTCAGACTGATTTAGCGGTGAAGGATATATATTCTTTACCTAAAATGGTTTGTGATTCAGCCATCTCTCCTAAGGTCTCTTTTATCTCTTACGGCTCCGATACAGTCATTACATTTCATATCGAGTATGGTGTAGAAGCACCCTATGCCACATACGATTGGACGGGGAATATCGGTTTTATGCAAACAGCTACAATCAATTTGCCTGAAGTAGTCTTGCCTGATGATACAAATTATGTGTTTTGGGTAAAAATACTGTCGGTGAATAACGCTCCGGATAACAATCCTAACAATGACACAAAACAGAAATTTTTTAAACGTATCATCGGCACCGCTTACCAATTAGTATTTACCACCGATGCCAAGGCTTATGAAAATACGATTGAAATAACGATGTTCAATGGCAATCCGGTTTTTTATGAGGATAATTTCACATCCAATACAACGCATAGTTATAATTTCTGTCTGACACCGGATTGTTATCATGTTACCTTTACAGATGCCGGCAGCGATGGTATTTGTTGCGATTATGGTAATGGATTGATTGTGATTAAAGAAGAGAGCGGAAAGTTGGTTTGCAAGGTACATAACTTTGCTGACACCCTTACGTTTGATTTTTGTAATCCGTCCTATTATTTTGGAGACGAATTGGCTAACGCCTATCCCAATCCCAGTTGGGGAGATTTCCAATTAATTTTACACCCTGATATTGTCTATCACCCTTTAGAGCTTTTGCTTATTGATATTCACGGCAAAGTTGCACATCAGGAAAAAATTCAAGGCAGTTATTCTCATCTTATCTCTACCTTTGGCTTAGGTAGAGGAATTTATACCCTATATCTGTATGACTGGACAACCGGTAAAAGCTGGCGAAAAAAGATGATTGTCTTAAATGATTTACAGTAGGCTTATATAGCAGAATCCTTTACTGACGTACAATTTTGATAACAGCCAGTATCTTTCCTTTTGCACCGAATGAGAGGAAATAATGACCTTCCGGAAGATTTTGTGCTGATAATAAAAATGGGGATTCAACCATTTCATGATTCGATAAAAGCTGTTTGCCGGAGATATCGGTTATCTGCCAATAGTCGAAGGGCGAAACAACTTGAGTGTCCCATTCTATCGTCCATTCGCCTTTAGATGGATTGGGATAAGCATGCAAAAATCGGTCTGCTTGCACGGGTAATGATACGGCTGAAGACTTATACGCCAGTGCATATTCACCTTTTTGAATCTGATGGATAACGATGGTCCCCACTTTATCCGATAACGATCCTATATTTTTGGTATAATTAGGCCACTCTATCCAGTCCGCATGGGCTGATGGACGGTAAACCAAGATCAGACTATCTTCGGTAGCCCCAATCAGTAAATGATCTAAATAGCCTGTGCTATTCGTTTTCCCATTATAAGAGATATTCGCATCTGCCGAAAAACCAGCCGGCCAAATTCCATCTACTGTCCAATAACGCTGTGGTGAGACTGTAAATGTAGCGCCTGATGGCACAAGAGGATCTGCGCCAACCCAGTTATGAGACACAACTATCATGGCCGAATCGGTTATTTGATTTACTGTAACGGTAAAATTAGCATGAGATAAACTAGTTGACCCTGTTGATTTTAAAATTTTCCTTTCGGTCGTTACGGCATAGCTGATCCTTTCATTGGGATCCACAAGAATACATTGAGGAATAAACGGCAAAGTAAGCAAGAAAGTGTCCAAGTATCCATCAAACATAAAGGTTTGAATATGGGGTTGCCAGCCTGCATCATAAAACGCAATTTCTATGGGTGCTTGATGAGCATAAAGTGCTCTGCCTGCCAATTTCTGTCTGGCATGTAATGTGATTTGATAATTGACGCCTGCCGGTTGAACAATAGTGGAATCTATACCGAACCAAGGCCATCCGCCTTGGAAAATCCAATCATCAAAAAAGGGCGAGGCATCTATGCCTGTAAAAGCAGACACTGCATCTCTGAATTGCCAGGCATCCACATCATGATAAGCGAACTGCTGTAACACATGATTTAACGCGCCGAAAAACAAACTATCACCTAAATACCCTCTCAATGTATGAGCAATATCTGCCCCTTTCAGATACGTTGTTGTGCTATATGTATGATTCTGTGGAATACCCGAAAGCGGCCAGTAGCCATCATCGTCCACATGCGCCATCTGCAAATTCTTTTTATGCGCTGTGCGCACCATGTTCTTGTATTGATTGTACCCGAACAATCCTTCATTAAAAACATATTCACAATAAGCCGCCATACCTTCATTTATCCACATATCTTCAGCCGTACGGCAGGTGATAAGATTTCCCCACCAATGATGTGATAATTCATGTGCCATCACATCCTGATAAGCGGTATTATTATTGGCTAAGATAACGGGATAAGCAATGTTTTCCGCATGTTCCATAGCGCCGGCAGTCATGGGAACTAAAACATATCCTACCCTGTCCCATAAGTACGGGCCAAACCGTTGTTCAAATATATCAAACGCCTGATGCAGGTTAATAAAGGAGTTTTTAAGCTTAGTTGTATCAGCACCTCGTGCAGCCAGGATAACAGGAATGGTATCGTTGTTTATGCTGATAAATTGCGTTTTTACAAACTCATAATCGGACACAGCAACAGAAATCAGATACGAAGGAATCTCGCGAGTGAACAACCAATGCCATGTGCTTTTTCCGGGTGTATCGGGAGTAACGCTTTGCAAAATACCGCCACATACAGCTTTTCTTGTATCGGTTGTTGTTATGAATAAATCATACGTACAACGTTCGGTGAAATTGTCAAAGCAAGGAAACCAGGTGCGCCCATAATTATGCGGGATATTACTTAAAGACACACCTACGCTATATGCATAATTACTCGAGAAGTAAAAACCGCCAAAATCGACGTCATGAAAGGGTGTACCACCGTAAAAAATCTGTATTTGAAAGTTATCACCTGTATTGTATGTTGCAGGTAACGTTATAGTAAATGAACCGAGTTGTTGCGAAAAAGCAAGCAGTTGAGAGCCTGATTTAACGGAATCTACCGTAAGTTGCATTAGGTCAAGCTTTATACTGTTAATATTATTCACTTTTGCTTGAAGATCTAACAGACAATATCCATTCAGCGTTTGTGCAGAAAAATCGCTGATGTCTAAATGAATCTCCATATGGACAATATTTATACTATCGGATCTGGTGTCGTAAGGATATTGCGCATGAAGAAAAACGGGGTTGATTAAGTAAAAAAAGAGGCCGATAAATAAACAGTGTTTCATGCTTGCAATTTAGCAATAAAAATAATTTGACACTGAATAGTTAGTCAATATTAGGCTGAATAAGAAGTTTCATTTGTTTTAACTCCACTGCTGCCAAACCGCCCATACCGTTTCGGCCTTTGTACACGCATCCGTTATCTATTGCCAAGAAAGCATGTCTGTCAGAAGAAATACATTCATGAATAACTTCAAGCGGTACTGGCACATGGCCGTGTACGACCCTTTTCCCATCTGTTTTACGCAAATCAACATCAAAATACCTAATCCATTTCATGGCATTTGTATCTTCAAAAATAGATGGGCGATTAAAATTGAAACCGGCATGTACGATAAGATAGTTTGATAAACTATGATATAGCGGAAGATGTTCCATCCAGCTAATATAGTTTATAGGAATATCAACAATATGTTCAACGTCGAAGCTTCTCAACGTGTCTTTTCCTCCATTATCTAGCCATAGATCAAGAAATGGATTTCCTTTTCTAAACCAGCGTTTGGGGTGATTCTTTTCCCAATTATAGGCATTAACCAGCATTTCTTCGTGATTGCCTTGCAATGCATGAATAGCATAGCCTTGGCTGGATAACTGGTGAATGTAATCTATAACTTGCTTGGAAGAGGGTCCACGATCAATATAATCACCCACAAAACAGATAGTGTCACCGGGTGAGGGCATGATAAGCTTCTCTATCAGTGCTTGTAAAGTCAGGACACAGCCATGAATATCACCAATCACCCAAACACTCATAAAGCTACTTGCTTGCTTTACCTTGTGATGCTACTTCAGCTTGTCGGCGTTGAAGTTCATCTTCATCGAGTAAAAAGTAGTCTTTCAATAAGGTGAGATTATCGTCAAATTCAAATACATAAGGTACGCCGGTCGGGATGTTAAACTCAAGAATCTGCTCGTTTGTCAGATTCTTGAGATGTCTGACTATACCACGCAGGCTGTTTCCGTGTGCTGTGACAATAACATGGTCGTGTTTTTTCATGGAAGGTAGAATGTTTGCGTCCCAATAAGGCATAATGCGTTGAATGGTATCAGACAAGGATTCGGTTGATGGTATTAGAGCAGCATCTAAGTCATTATATTTAGCATCGTGAGACGGATGGCGCGCATCGCTTGGATCGAGAGCAGGTGGAGCAACACCAAAACCTCTACGCCAAAGTTTGACTTGTTCATCACCATATTTGGCAGCCGTTTCTGCTTTGTTTAGCCCTTGTAATGTGCCATAATGTTTCTCATTCAAGCGCCATGTCGGTTGTACGGGAATAAACATCAGCTCCATTTCTTCCAATGCCAACCATAAAGTTTTAATAGCACGGCGCAGATAGGACGTATGCGCTGCGCCAAAACAGAATCCTCTTTCTTTCAATAAACGGCCGGCATAGCGAGCTTCTGATTCGCCCTTTTCAGTAAGCGGCACATCAGCCCAACCGGTAAAGCGATTTTCCAAATTCCATTGACTCTGCCCGTGTCTTAACAATACCAAATATTTCATAACGTGTTTTCTTAAATATCAACAATCCTGTGTATAAAAAAACCTATAAAAAAGATAGATATTAATCATTTGCTAATATCTTTGTGCAAATTAAACCATTATTCATTAATTTAAATCAAAAAAACATGAAAACAAACTTAAACCTAAAGTCATTTGCGCTTTTACTCGTGTTATCTGTATTAGCCGTTTCCGTTTCTGCGCAGCGTCAATACAAACATCCACGTATTAAAGTGAAAGCAAGCAAGGTAGAGAACACACAGGCTGATGTTCAAAAGCCATCTGAATCTACGCCTGTTGCTTCAAGCATCATGAACGAAGAAAGCGCTATTAATCAACAAGTTAACAATGAAGAAACGGCCGTTGCTTCTATTGAGACAAAGATGGATAACAAAGCCAAAGTAAAATTTGTATTTAAAGAAACAAAAAATACAATCAAGGCTATGAAGCATCCTTTCGACTTTACCAGCTTCTCTCAGAAGATGACTGAACATACGCAGCTCTTAAAAGTAAAAGACGTACAGAAAACAGCGATGGAGAAATGGTTGATGATTGCTATCATCCTTTACTCTGCAGCCATTCTGTTTATGATTCTTGCTATTGTGGGTTGGTATGCTGTAGCTTCTTATGGTCTGTGGGTAGCTTTTTGGGTACTATTCGGATTATGTATCACGGCCGCTACTGTAGTACTTGTTCTTGGATTGGTTGGGGTAATCTAATCAATATAAATAATTTTAAAAGGCCATGTTCTCACATGGCCTTTTTTGTTTCAAATACAAAACCTCATGAAAATAAAGCCCTTTATTCTTATTCTATCCTTAGTATTTATGGGCCATAGCCTTAGCATTGCGCAGAAACGAAGCAGATTGCCCCGCATTAAGGTCAAGGCCGATCAGTCGCTTTATACCCAAACGCCCCCTCCTAATCATTTAAGAGAAGATTACACAACCGTCTCAGCTCTGATAGAAGAGTCAAAAATAACCATGGATGACTTAGGCTATGTATCCATCAATGATGAAGCTTTCAATATTTCGCCATCACGATGCGGTAAGTGCGTGTTTAAGGAAGTAAAGAAAGTGCATCCTCTCATTGGAAACCACCATTCTAAAGCATTTCAAAATCAACTCTTGTTGACGCATCAGCAGTTATTAAAAGTAAAAGATGTAAAGAAGAGCGCACTCGAACTATGGGCTATTCTGCTAATCGTTCTCTACATATTAGGTTTGATTTTTACCATACTCTGTGTAGTCGCCTGGTTGGTATGGGGTAATTATACCTTATTCATTGTGTTCTTAATCTTATCGCTGGTGCTGATTTTAGCCGGTTCTATCATCCTAACACTAGGACAACTGGGTATTATGTAATACATTTTCCTTTGATGCAATTAAACAAGCCTGCTATTTGTTTTCCTAAATTCTGCTAATAAATGTTTGCATCTAAGACATTATTGCGACATTTGATAATGATTTTATAAGCATTGCATAGATGAAAATAGGGTTTTATGGTGCAGCCATGCAGGTTACGGGTAGTAAGCATTTACTACTGACAGAAAGCGGGAAACGTATTTTATTAGACTGTGGCTTGTTCCAAGGTCGGCGAAAAACATCCGGCCCACTAAATCGGCATTGGGGTTTTGAGCCTTCAACCATCGATTGTCTTATTTTGTCACATGCACATATTGATCATTCAGGCCTTATTCCCAAATTAGTTAAGGATGGATTCAGAGGTAAGATATATTGTACGGAAGCCACCTATGATTTATGTTCTATCATGCTACCCGATTCTGCATATATTCAGGAAAGCGATGCTGAGCATGAAAATAAGCGGCGAAAGCTGGCCGATAAAAAGCCCATTGAACCGCTTTATAATTCGGAGGACGCCTATGCCAGTCTAGCTTATTTTGAAAAAGTTCCGTATCACCAAATGGTTGAATTATATAAAGATGTGCGATTTACTTTTTACGAAAATGGGCATTTATTAGGTAGCGCTACAACAGTGTTGGAGTTGGATGAGCATGGCAAAACACGCAGATTAACTTATACCTCAGATATTGGCCGTTGTAAGCCTAACATGCTGAGAGAGCCGGAAGCATTTCCTCAATCGGATATCATTATTTGCGAATCCACCTATGGTAATCGCTTACATGATGAAGATGAATATACCATACAAGATTTGGTTCAGATTGTGAGGGAGACTTGTGTAGAAAATAAAGGCAAGTTGATTATTCCGGCATTTAGTGTTGGACGAACGCAGGAAATCATTTATGCATTGGATTTTTTGTACAATGCCCAAAAGTTGCCGCCGATACATGTTTATGTTGACAGCCCGTTATCCACACGTAGCACCTTTATATACAAGCAGCATCTGGACTTGTTTAATGAGCGGATGCAGACTTATCTCAAATCGGATCCCGATCCATTCTCATTCCCGTATCTTCATTTTATTGAGTCGGTAGAGGAAAGTAAAAAGCTGAATACATCCAAAGATCCTTGTATCATCATTAGTGCATCTGGCATGATGGAAGCGGGGCGTATCCGTCACCATGTGGCCAATCATATAGGAAATGCGAAGAATACCTTATTGATTGTCGGCTATTGCGAACCTTCTACTTTAGGCGGAAAATTAATTGCCGGTCATAAGATTGTTAAAATATCAGGTATTGAGCACAAGGTGCGCGCCCGTATTGAATATATCCGCACATATAGTGGACATGGCGATTACAGAGAAATCATTAATTATCTTGACTGTCAGACCAAATCAAAGGTGGAAGCCATGATACTCGTGCACGGAGAATACGCCGCACAACTTGAGTTTAAGACTAGATTAAGGCGTTTGGGTTATAAAAGGATAGAGATACCGGAACAGGGCGATTGGATAGATTTTTAAGTTTCTAAATCAGGAAAATAAAACTGAATAAATTTATCTTTGTATTATGAATGTATATTTAGATAATGCCGCTACAACACCCATGGATTCAAGAGTAATTGAAGCCATGCATGATGTGATGAAAAATTGTTTTGGC
>JAIXKU010000189.1 GCA_026936045.1 Flavobacteriales bacterium | reverse complement strand
CACCTTTGGCATAGCATCAATCGCATGTACAATCAACGAGGTGTAGAATATGATTTGACAACATCTACAGGTTTTGTATTGCTGAATATTGACTCACAAAATGGTATTCCGGCAACGAAGATTGCACCGCTCTTAGGTATGGAGCCGCGCAGCCTGAGTCGCATGCTTAAAACATTGGAAGAAAAAGGGTTGATATATCGCCAATCAGATAATAAGGATAAACGCTTAGTTAGAATATTTCTGACTGAAGATGGGAAAGAGAAGAAAGATATTGCCAAGCAGACCGTGAAACAATTTAACCATGTGGTGCAGCAAGCCGTATCTAAAGACAAGCTGTCAAACTTTTTTGATGTGATTGCCGATTTACAACGGATAATAGAAACAAACCAGATATTTAATTTTTAAAATAGAATAAGATGGAAACAATAGCCAAGCCAACAACAAGCACGGGCGGAGGAACGCAGAATGCCATTCTGCATCGCAGAATAAAAAGGGCTGCTGTATTGGGATCGGGTGTGATGGGATCTCAGATTGCCATGCATTTTGCCAATATAGGATTAGAGGTAGATTTATTAGATATTGTTCCTTTTGAACTCTCGGAGGATGAAAAAGCCAAAGGGTTGACAAAGGAGAGCAAGCAGGTGAGAAACCGTATTGTAACCAATGCTTTTCAACAGGCATTAAAATTAAACCCCAACCCGTTGTATCATAAAAACTTTGCAAACCGTATCCGCTTAGGTAATTTTGATGATGATATGCAACGCATATCTGATGCCGATTGGATTATTGAAGTAGTGGTTGAGCGTTTGGATATCAAGCAGCAGGTGTTTGAAAAGGTTGAGAAATATCGCAAACCGGATACATTTATTACCTCGAATACGTCTGGTATTCCTATGGAAATGCTTATTCAGGGCAGGTCAGAAAGTTTTCAAAAATATTTCTGTGGTACCCATTTTTTCAATCCGCCACGCTATTTAAAGTTGCTGGAAGTGATTCCTTCCTCCAAAACAGATGCTGATGTAGTGACGTTTTTCATGGAGTATGGTGAGAAATTTTTAGGAAAAACAACGGTGCTCTGTAAGGATACACCCGCATTTATTGCCAATAGAATAGGGGTTTTTAGTATCATGGCTTTATTTCATATGGTAGATGAGTTGGGGCTTACTCCTGAAGAAATTGATAAACTTACAGGTCCGGTTATTGGCGGTGCCAAGTCTGCAACATTTAGAACAGCCGATATCGTAGGTTTGGATACATTAGTGAATGTAGCGAAAGGATTACAAGCTAACCTGCCCAATGATGAAGCCAAAGACAAATTTGTGCTTCCCGACTTTTTGGAAAAGATGATCGAGAATAAATGGTTAGGTCAAAAAACCAAACAAGGGTTTTTTCGAAAGGTGAATAAACCTGATGGCGGATCGGAAATCTTTTCTTTAGATTTCAAGACATTGGAGTATGTGCCTCAGAAAAAAGCCAAATTTGCGACACTAGAAGCTACTAAAACGATAGATAAACTCTCTGATCGCTTCCCCATTTTATTATCAGGGAAGGATGCAGCAGGAAATTTCTACAGAAAATATTTCTATACGCTTTTTCAATATGTATCTAATCGCATTCCTGAAATCAGCAATGAGATATATCGTGTGGACGATGCCATGAGTGCCGGTTTTGGCTGGGCGATGGGACCGTTTAAAGTATGGGATGCCTTGGGCGTGGAAAAAGTCGTAAAGGGAATGGAAGAAAACGGCACACCGCCTGCTAAATGGGTTTATGATATGCTGGCTGCCGGCTCACAATCATTCTATAAAGTGTCTTCTGGCAAACGTATGTTTTATGATATAGCTTCTAAAGCATATCAATCTATTCCCGGACAGGATGCCTTCATCATTTTGCAAAATATTAATGCAGAGAAAAAAGTATGGGGCAACAGCGGTACAACTTTGATTGATTTGGGTGATGGCGTATTGAATTTGGAGTTTCATACCAAGATGAATTCCATTGGCTCTGAAATTATCAGCGGTGTCAACAAAGCCATAGAGATTGCAGAGACTCAGGGTTGGAAAGGGTTGGTTATTGCTAATGAAGGAGAGAACTTCTCTGCCGGTGCAAACCTGGCTATGATTATGATGCTGGCTATTGAGCAAGAATGGGATGAATTAAACTATGCCGTAAAAGCATTTCAAAATATGACGATGCGCTTGCGCTACTCTTCTATTCCTGTTGTTGTGGCACCGCATGGCCTTACCTTAGGCGGCGGTTGTGAAATGTGCTTGCATGCCGATGCGGTGGTTGCATCCACCGAAACCTATATCGGTTTGGTAGAAGTCGGTGTAGGTGTGATTCCCGGTGGTGGCGGCACAAAAGAGTTTGCCATCCGCTTTGCTGATGAGATAAAAGACGGTGATGTGCGTATCAATCGCTTGCGCGACCGCTTTCTGACAATAGGTATGGCCAAAGTAGCTACCTCAGGTTGGGAAGCATTTGACTTAGGTATCTTCCGCCCCGGTTTTGATAAGACCGTGGTAAGCCGTTCCAGACAAATAGCAGAAGCTAAACGTAAAGTTATTGATTTGGCAGAGGCAGGTTATACTCAACCGTTGCCACGTCGTGATATTATGATTATGGGTAAAGAAGGACTGGGTATTGTTTATGCCGGTGCAGATGCCATGTTATCCGGTCATTATATATCCGAGCATGATGCATTAATAAGCCAAAAGTTAGGTTATGTATTGTGTGGTGGCGATGTGTCTGAACGAACACAGGTGTCTGAGAAATACTTGCTTGATTTGGAACGTGAGGCCTTCCTAAGCTTGTTAGGTACACGCAAAACATTGGAGCGTATTCAGTACATGTTGAAAAATGGAAAACCTTTAAGAAACTAATAATAACACTAAAAAATAATACTATGCAAACAGCGTATATTGTTGGCGCTTATCGCACAGCCGTGGGGAAAGCCCCACGCGGCAAACTTCGCTTCAGACGACCTGATGATAATGCGGCCGATGTAATTAAATATTTATTAGCTCAGTTTCCACAACTTGATAAATCAAGAATTGATGATGTCATTGTAGGAAACGCTACGCCGGAGGCCGAACAAGGCTTAAATATGGGACGTATGATTTCATTACTTGGTTTGAATATCGAAACCGTACCGGGCATGACGGTAAACCGTTATTGCGCATCAGGATTGGAAACTATCGCCATCGCTACTTCTAAAATTCAATCTGGCATGGCTGATTGTATTATTGCCGGCGGCGCAGAGAGTATGAGTCCTATTCCTTTCGGCGGATGGCGTATTGTACCTAATGCAGACTTGGCACAGTCTAATCCTTCTTATTACTGGGGAATGGGTTTAACGGCAGAAGAAGTGGCACGTCGCTATAATGTAACGCGTGAAGATCAGGACGCTTTCTCTTTTGAGTCTCATCGCAAGGCTGTTGCTGCTATTACAGAAGGTCGGTTTAATGATGATATCGTGCCAATCACTGTAACGGAGAATTATATAGATGAGTCAGGAAAGAAGAAAACACGCGATTATGTTTTTTCTACAGATGAAGGCCCTCGTGCCGATACAACAATAGAGGCATTGACTCGACTCAAACCTGTGTTTGATGCGAAAGGTACGGTTACGGCCGGTAATGCATCACAAACCTCTGATGGTGCGGCTTTCGTTTTGGTTGTCTCCGAACGTATGGTGAATGAATTACATCTAAAACCGATCGCGCGTTTGGTTTCTTATGGCGTGAATGCTATAGAGCCGGCTGTGATGGGTGTTGGACCTATTTATGCTATCCCCAATGCATTGAAACGTGCCAATATGAAATTACAGGATATAGATTTAATCGAACTTAATGAAGCTTTTGCTTCGCAATCTATTGCCATACAAAGGGAATTAGGTGTCAACCCGGATATTTTGAATGTAAATGGTGGCGCCATCGCATTAGGTCATCCATTGGGTTGTACCGGCGCCAAGCTTACTGTTCAGGTTTTGAACGAGCTTAGAAGAAGAAATAAAAAATATGGCATGGTGACAATGTGTGTGGGCACAGGTCAAGGTGCTGCCGGCATCTTTGAACTTTTAAATTAATGATACATTTAGATAATTCATAACAATAATAAAATTATATGGAAACTTCAGAAGCAAAAAAAACGGCCATCAAGGGTGGCGAGTGGATTATAAAAGAAACAGCTTATCAAGACATCTTTATCCCTGAAGAGTTTGATGAGGAACAACGCATGATTGCACAAACATGCAGCGACTTCCTTCAAAATGAGGTATATCCTCTTGTTGAACGCTTGGATAGCATGCAAGAGCCTGAGTTGATGCCTTCTCTGCTTGATAAATCAGGCGAGCTGGGTTTGTTAGGTATGAATATTCCTGAGCAATACGGCGGATTCGGTAAAGACTTTGTTACGGGTATGTTGGCAACAGAAGTTATGGGTGCCGGTCATTCTTATGCCGTAGCATTATTGGCTCATACAGGTATCGGTACTTTGCCGATAGCATTGTACGGTAATGAGGAGCAGAAGACCAAATATTTACCAAAGTTGGCTACCGGCGAATGGAAAGCCAGCTATTGCCTGACAGAGCCTGGTTCCGGTTCGGATGCCAATTCCGGTAAAACCAAAGCTATACCTACGGCAGATGGTAAACATTATATTATCAATGGACAAAAAATGTGGATTACTAATGCCGGTTTTGCTGACGTGTTTATTGTGTTTGCCAAGATAGAAGATGATGAAAACTTATCTGCATTTATAGTAGAAAAGGCTTTCGGAGGTGTGCGCCTCAATGCAGAAGAAAAGAAAATGGGTATCAAAGGGTCTTCTACGCGTCAGGTGTTTTTTGAAGATTGTAAAGTGCCGGCCGAAAATCTGCTTTCTACGCGCGGCAACGGATTTAAAATTGCAGTTAATATTCTGAATATTGGACGTATTAAGCTTTCTGCTGCGGCTATTGGCGCATCCAAAAAAGTAACATCTGTAGCCGTAAATTATGCGAATGAAAGAAATCAGTTTGGCCGTCCTATCTCTAAATATGGCGCTATCCGTCATAAATTAGCCGAAATGGCCATACGTGTTTTTGGCGCAGAATCGGCCACGTACCGTGCTACACAGAATATTGAAGATCGTATCATGGCTTATCGTACAGAAGGTATGGATGCTGCCTCGGCAGAGTTAAAAGGCGTCGAGCAGTTTGGTATTGAATGCGCCATGATGAAAGTTGAAGGATCTGAAACATTAGATTATGTCGTGGATGAAGGGGTACAGATATATGGAGGGATGGGGTATTCGGCTGAAGCACCAATGGACAGGGCGTATCGCGATGCACGCATTAACCGGATTTTTGAGGGTACAAACGAAATTAACCGCATGCTTACCGTTGATATGATATTGAAGCGTGCCATGAAAGGGGAAATTGATTTGATGGGCCCGGCTCAGGCTGTTGCGAATGAACTTATGGGTATTCCTGATTTTGGTGATGATTCCACTGAATTATTGGCGGCTGAGAAAAAAGCTATAGCACAATTTAAAAAAGCCATTCTATTGGTTGCCGGTGCTGCGGTACAAAAATTAATGATGCAATTAGCCAAAGAACAAGAAGTGCTGATGTATATTGCCGACATGGCTATTAAAACCTATGTGGCTGAGTCGGTATTGCTAAGGGTTGAAAAATTGATTGCCATGAAAGGTGAAGAGGCTTGCCAGACTTATCTTGATATCATGCGTGTGACATTTAATGATACGGCTGATAATTTATGGATTACAGGTAAGAATGCCATCAATGCTTTTGCCGAAGGTGATGAGCAGAAAATGATGATTATCGGATTAAAACGTTTTAGCAAATTTGATCCGGTAAATACTAAAGATGCCCGTCAGCGTATTGCGCAGAAATTGATTGAAGAAAACAGATATTGTTTTTGAATTTTATAGTGTGTACAGGTTTAAGGGTTGCTCTAATGGCAGCCCTTTTTATTTATAACGACTTACTGCTGTGTTTTGAGTGATATCGAAACTTCCTAGTTAATGTTGACACCGATACGAACCTTTGAAACTGCTAACGTAATATGCCTCCAATAAAACAAGCACCGGAAGAAGATATTATCTAAAATCTATTTTTTGATTAGAGGAATAGAATACCTATTTTTGAAATGGATTTTACATCATATGCATATCTTATTATTTTTTGACGTCAGCGGCGGTGAGATTCTTGTCATTGTTTTATTTGCGTTGATTTTCTTCGGATCAAAAAATATCCCTGAACTGATGAGGGGATTGGGAAGAGGTATTCGGGAGTTTAAAAACGCAACCAACGCTATTCAACGTGAAATACGTGAAGGAGCCGAACAGGTACAGCAGGAGTTAAAGAAACCTATAGATTCGCAAATATCCAAACCTCTTGACCAACAAATAGAGAGTTTCGAAAAAGAGGTGCGAAAAATAGAATCGGATATCAATAAAGACACCAATATCAATTGAAAATAGTCTTTTGATTTCAGATGTCAATTACTTCCAAGGCATTTCTGCTAAGTTTTATCTTGCCGTTTTGTTCTAATTTTTTTAGTAATCTAGAAATAACCTCTCTTGTGCTGTTTAGATCATCGGCTATTTTCTGGTGTGAGAGTGTTAGCATTTTTCCATTTAGCTTAACTTGTCTTCTCAAATAAAATCTCAGACGTTCGTCTAATGCTTTAAACACAACACTGTCCAAAGTCGTCAATAATTCCTCAAATCGTTTGCGATAATTTCCAATAATAAAGCGATGCCAGGATGGATAATGCATTTGCCATTGTTCCGACTTCTCCAACGGAATAAATAAGATCTCGGCATCATCGTCAGCTCTTACAGCAATGGTGCTCTTCTCGTTGCGAACTTCGCATAACACCGTTAAAGCACAGGCGTCACCGGGTTCCAAAAAATACATTAGAAACTCTTCGCCTTCACCGCTTTCACGATAAACTTTAAGGACACCCTTGCTTAGCACAGCCGTTGAACGTATAAACTGACCGACATCAATAATGAGTTCACCGGCCTTGTATTCTTTTAATGTGGCGAATGCTATCAGCTCTTGTATTAATGCCGGTTCGGCATCAGGAATCAAACGTTTGATATAGATTTCTCCTAAGCGAACAGATTGTGTCATGGGATTAATAGATTGTATGCTAGTTAGTTTGTATGCAAAATCGGATTGTTAATGTTTTTATTTTGCAAAAATAGAGATAAAATGCTTGATTGGATTTTAAAAATATTAACATTGGTAATATAAAATAAATGCTATGAAGAAAGTGCTTATATTGTTCGGATGCTTGTTTTGTTTCTCAATTATCACACAAGCGCAGAAGGTGTATTCTGTTGATTATGCCAGTCAGGCAGATGTAAAAGTGTTTGTCGTGAAATATGAAAGCCAGGCCGATTTGAATGTGTATAAGGTGAAATACGAAAGTCAGGCAGGAGATAATAACGGCAAATGGTTTTTTACATCATACAGCAGTCAGGCTAAAAAGAAGATCTTTTTTGTGGATTACGAAAGTCAGGCTGATCTTAAGATTTATTTTGTGGATTACGAAAGCCAGGCCGGATGGCGCAACAACTCCAAGAAAAGTTTAATGTATTAAGGCTTTTCTTAGCGGTCAAATTTCATACGCATGCCTGGTCTGAAAGACTGAAAAATACCGTCTTTATACATTAAGCTACCATTGACAAAGGTATGTGTGATGCGGCTTTGGAATGTATGGCCTTCAAATGGACTCCAACCGCATTTATACAAGATATTTTCTTTGCTTACTTCTAAAGGCTTATTTAAGTCTATTAAAACAAGATCGGCATAATAGCCTTTACGGATATAACCGCGTTTTTCAATTTTAAACAAATCGGCCACGTTATGCGCCATGAGTTGCACTATTTTCTCAAGCGTTATGCGCTTCCGATGATAAAAATCCAACATAGCGGGTAAAGCGTGCTGAACAAGCGGCCCACCGGAAGGAGCTTCCAAATAGGGTTTTGATTTTTCTTCTATCGTGTGTGGTGCATGATCGGTTGCTATTACATCAATCTTACCGTTAAGTACAGCCTCAAAAACGGCTTCCTGATCTTCTTTGGTCTTAACGGCCGGATTCCATTTTATGAAATTGCCTAATCGCGCATAATCGCTGTCATTAAACCAAAGATGGTGCACGCAGGCTTCTGCTGTAATCTTCTTCTCCGATACCGGAATCTTATTGTTGAATAACACCATCTCTTTGGCCGTGCTCAGATGTAAAATATGCAACCGGGTATTGTGTTTTGTGGCAAGTTCAACGGCTAAGGATGAAGAGGCGTAACAAGCTTCAGCGCTTCGAATTAGCGGGTGATAGGATACAGTGAGGTTTTCTCCTTCAGTCTGGGTATAATGAGCCAGATTTTTTTTAATCAGCCGATCATCTTCACAGTGTGTAGCAATGAGCATACGCACTTCTTTGAAGATAATGTCTAACGCTTCGCGGTTATCAACCAACAAATTACCGGTAGATGATCCCATGAATATTTTGGTACCGCAGACGTTAGTAGGGTCAATTTTCATTAGTTCGTCTATATTCCGATTGGTAGCACCTATATAAAATGAATAGTTAGCCCAGGATTTTTCGGAAGCTATTTCGTATTTCTGTTTTAAAAGTGCAGATGTGGTAGTGCCTGGTGAGGTGTTGGGCATTTCCATATAGGAGGTTATGCCACCGGCAACGGCTGCTTTTGATTCGGTGTAAATATCGGCTTTGTGCGTGAGGCCTGGCTCGCGAAAGTGAACCTGATCGTCAATAACTCCGGGTATCAGTATTAGATCCGTGGCATCAATTTCTTCATACTGGCCTTGAATGATAGGATAGGGCGTGCTATCTCTGTCAATAATCTCAGCGATAAGACCGTCTTTTATAAAAATATCTTGTGCCGCCTTCTTGTTTTCATTGATAACCGTGGCATTTCGAATCAAAAAATTCATCCGTTTATTATATTTATACTTCGGCAAAAGTACAATAACCAACCGGTAAATCTGATATGGTTAAACAAAAATGCATTTACTGCGCATATAGTTAAACACCTTGTTTAAGGGCTGTGATATTTGGAACAATGTTATAGCCTTGATAGTCAAGATAATAAAAAACACTATTTTTTACTATCTATCCGAGATGTTAAATTCTATTTAAAAAGATGTTTAATATTTATTTATTACAATTAAACAATTTAGATTTGTTCTAAATTAAAAA
>JAIXKU010000085.1 GCA_026936045.1 Flavobacteriales bacterium | reverse complement strand
GAAATAGAACGATGAATTATTATGCTCGAGTGCGCCAAATCCAAAAGACATAAAAGAGGAAGGCAGATATAATAGAAACGCATATTTATCTACCGGCAATTCACCACCTAAATAAATCTTAATCGCATCTAAAATAGGTGCAATCTGATTGGCAATATATTCAGAGGTAACTTGTTTGTTGGCATTATAAACAGAAATTAAAACTTTTGAATTACCAATATTCAAAATGGTGGTATCCGGCTCGCAATACATGATGGGCGAATCAACTAACGTGTGATAATTAGGAATGCGATACATATCTTTATTTTTCTCGCTGGTATAGTTTAAGGCAGTTGAACCGTAAAAGGTAGTTGGCCTTGTAACTTCCACTTCAACCGGGTCGGAAGTCGTACCTTCAAAATAGCCAAACACGCCATGATTGTTTAATACATAGTTCTTTCCTGCTTCAAAATTTGTACCGGCCGGTTCAAAAACCCAATTAGATTTATCTTCTGCATTCCATGTATCATGCACTTTATATTGCAATGAAAGAACATTCTCAATACCGGTAATTTTCCACGTATTATCATCCACTTTTTGCAAGCTTGCTGTTTTTCCCGACTTTGTTTCAAATGTAAAATCTGTCACAAAACGACCAAAATCGTAGATACTGTATGTGCCCGGAATAATTTTGGGCATACGAAAAAAAACTTCCCCTTTAAGCGTTGAAGCCGGTGTAACAAGAACCGTTAACTGATTGGCTTCTGTATTAGTTAGATTAACAGTATATCTCGTAGGTGTGGATACCGCATATACAAACTGAAAGCAGAAAGCAGCAACAAATAAAAAAGATCTAATCATTGTTTGGATTATTTATAAACGTCAAAAATAATAAAATACAGGTAGAAAACGCTGAAGCGCTTGGCAATGAGATATACTATTATGCTAAGAAATTATAATGAAAGGGGAAAGCCTTTTATATCAAGGCTCGAAAGATGCAAAAAGATGTTACATTTGCTGCAAATCATTAGATTATGAGAAAGGTTTCAGTATTATTTCTTTTAGTCGGAATCTCTGCATATGCACAATACTTACCAACAGATGCCAAGAAGAAAATAGAATCTCATATTACTTATTTAGCCTCCGACGAATTGGAAGGTCGCCTCACCGGTAGTGAAGGTGAACAAAAGGCCTTAGCCTATATTTCTTCTCAGTGGAAAAAATCCAAGATTAGTCCGGCCGGCTTATCAGATTATGCACAGCCTTTTGAATTCACCTATCGTTTAGAGTCTGACGCCGGAAACTATGTCAAGATTAAGAAAGGAGACGATGCTTTTTCAGATATCGCATATTATCCTATTTCCGGCACCGGCAATGGCTATATTGAGGCCGAATGTGTTAAGGTAGGCTACGGCATTCAGGCTACCGACAAGCAATATGACGATTATGCAGGGCATGTTTTTTTAGAAGGAAAAGTTTTCATCATCGACATCAGTGATCCAGATGGTGCGCACGCTCATTCCAAGTATGCCGACTATAATCTGCAAACACGCATAAACAAAGCCATAGAGAAAGGCGCTTCCGGTATTATTCTCATCAATCCATCAGGAAAAGGAGAAGCCCCTTCGGAGAATCTTTCAAAACATGTTTTGCCTGTTTCAATACCTGTTGTATTCTCAAGTGATGCCGAGATTTTTAATAACGATGGCTATATGGTAAAAATGAATATTAAGCTCAATCGCATTCTGCGTACAGGGCAAAATGTTATAGGATTTATCAATAACAAAGCGTCTCATACCATTATCATCGGTGCACACTACGATCATTTAGGCTATGGAGAAGAAGGTTCGTTATACAGAGGAGAGAAAGCCATTCACAACGGTGCTGATGATAATGCCAGTGGTACAGCTTTAATGATTGAGCTGAGCAGGTATCTTAAAAAGTCAGGAAATAAAAAATTTAACTACCTGTTCATCGCTTTTTCCGGTGAGGAATTAGGATTACTTGGTTCTTCATCATTTACAAAAAGCCTCTTGTTTTCGCAATACAATATAAATTACATGTTCAATATGGATATGGTTGGGCGGCTTGATTCCACCAACCGCACTTTGCTTGTGAACGGCGTGGGGACATCTCCTTTTTGGTCTGTTACAACAAGCATCCAAGTCGGCAATTTGCATATTAAGACAACCGAAAGCGGCATCGGCCCATCCGACCATACGGCCTTTTATTTAAAGGACATACCCGTTTTACATTTCTTTACCGGCACACATAATGATTATCATAAACCATCAGATGATTGGGAAAAGGTAAATATGGACGGTATTGTAGATATTGGGAACTATATGATTGAATTAATCAATCTATCAGCAAAAGAAGACAAACTGTCCTTCACCAAAACCAAAGAACCAGAGAATGGCAAAGTAAGCGCTTTTAAAGTTACGTTAGGTGTTGTGCCTGATTATGCCTATGAAGGTCAAGGGATGCGTATAGATGGTGTCAGTGAAGAGAAGCCTGCTCAAAGAGCCGGTATTAAAGCCGGTGATATCATCATCCAAATCGGTGATTATAAAATCAAAGATATTTATGCCTATATGGATGCGCTATCTCATTTTTCAAAAGATGAAACAACAAAGATTCATCTTCTGCGCGAAGGTGTAGAAAGAATCTTAGATATTACATTCTGAACTATTTCTTACCTCTTTCCTTCATGAATAAGGAAGCCGTTTGTGCAATGGTCTCTTTTATGGGTGTAAAAGGGAAAGGAGAAATGGTCAACCATTTTTTATTCTCATAATAACATGCTAACCGTCCGGTAATGGCTGTTTCTTTAGTTATCAGAGGCTCTTTTTTTGTTAGCCAACTGCGCATTTTTTCTATCCTCCAAGCAAAACCACTCAACCATCTTCCCGCATATTTATCGGGTCTTGGTTTATGAAGTGCATCGGCAATCATGTTTAAGATTTCTCGGTAAGCATGATTCCCCTCACTCAGTATAAATCTTTCGGCCGTTATCGGTTGAGACATCAGCCAAACCATCGCTTTGGCCACATCATGCACATCAACCCATCCGGTGATGCCCTTTGTATAATACGGCGTACCTCTCCAAATATTATCAAAAAACTTACCCGATCCCTCATCCCAATGCGTATAACCAAGAATAATGGCCGGATTAATAATAACGGCATTTAAGCCTTCTTCAATGCCTCTCCAAACCTCACGTTCTGCAAAATATTTACTAATAGCATACCAAGTATTATTGGGATCATTTTTCCAAAACCGGTCTTCCGCAATAGGCTCTTCAAGACGTGAGCGACCAATAGCTGCAATGCTGCTGACATGACATAGACGAATATCTTCCTTCAGTAAACATTGATTGACAATAGCCGCTGTCATCTTCACATTGGATTGCATCATTTGCTGTCGTTTTGAAGGCTCAAACGAGACTTCTGCCGCACAATGATATAATTGATTGACATCTGCTAAAAAATCGTCCAGCTCGAATCTGTCTAACAAGTCCACCTCTTCCCATTGAATTCTTTGCCAATAAGAATCCGGTTGTTCTGAATACAAATCAAACACTCGTCTGGCAAAGCTCAAATCGGTATTCTTTCTGCGCGATGCTTTAATCTTATCATTTTGCTGTGTAAGCAAGAGAAGCAAATGTGCACCTAAAAATCCTGAACCTCCGGTTACTGCAATCACTTTTCAAAGGGTATTATTTGCAAATGTATCTTTTATTAGTATTATAGACACTATTGTACATGGGAATATTAAGAAAATCAGTATGGATCAACATCTATATGGTATTCTGTTTTCCTTCCGGCTTCTGTTTTTCTAACAGTCATAATAGCCTGTAAAATTGTATCTTTTACTGTATGATAAGAAGAACCTGTCTGCATCTTAACTAGAATCCTAAATAAGAAACGGTTACGAATACGCCCTATTGGCGGAGCCTCAGGGCCATGTATTATACATGCGTGTTGTTTTAACAAATAGCCTAAATGCAGGGATGTATCTTTCACATCCTTATAATCACGAGCCTTAAGTATTATTTCTATCAATTTATAGAAAGGCGGATAATGGAATTGATGGCGCTCTTGCAATTCATGGTTGTAGAGCATGGTATAATCATGATGAAGCACATAGTTGATAATATGATGTTGCGGCTGATAGGTTTGAATGAGGACATGTCCTTGTTTATCTCTCCTGCCGGCTCTGCCGCTAACTTGTTCCATAAGTTGAAAAGCGCGTTCATGCGCTCTGAAATCAGGGAAATGCAACAGGTTGTCTGCATGCAAAATACCGACTAAGGATACGCGATCAAAATCGAGACCCTTGGTTAGCATTTGTGTTCCTACCAAGATATCAATCGTGCCATCAGAGAAATGTTGCAGCAATGTTTGATATGCGTTCTTCTTACGTGTGGTATCTAGATCGAGGCGGGCAATACGAGCTGTCGAAAAAATCTGTTGCAAGTCATCTTCAATCTTTTCCGTACCAAACCCTTTCTGTGTGACTAATACACTGCCGCAGCTCACACAAGCTTCCGGCATAGGCTCAGAATAACCACAATAATGGCATCTAAGCTGCATAGATGATTTATGATAAATGAGCGAGATATCGCAGTTGCGGCACATAGGTGTCCAGCCACAATCCTCGCACTGTACTACCAATGCATAGCCACGTCGGTTTTGAAAAAGGATCACTTGTTCTCTTTTATCAAGCGCTTTTTGTATCTGAGCTATTAGAACGGAAGAAAAAAACGATTGCATCTTCTTCATCTTCATTTCTCTTTTCAGATCTACTACCTCTATCTGCGGTAAAGCAATACTGCCAAAGCGTTTATTCAGTTCTACTTTTAGATATTTTCCTGTTTCGGCATTGTAAAACGATTCAATGGAAGGTGTAGCTGAACCCAAAATAATATCAGCCTCAAACATCTTAGCCAAAACAATGGCGGTATCACGGGCATGGTAACGCGGCGCCGGATCCTGCTGCTTATATGACGCATCATGCTCCTCATCAACGATAATTAATCCAATATTTTGGTATGGGAGAAATAGGGCCGATCGAGCACCCAGTATTATCTGAAATCGAGGATCGAGAGACATCACACCATACCATACCTCTACCCTTTCATGCTCATTAAAACGGGAATGATAAACACCGATCGTATCCGGAAAGAATCGTTCAAGCCGTTGAATAAGTTGTGATGTAAGTGCTATTTCTGGTAATAGATATAAGACCTGTTTCCCTTGCCCTATCGCTTCCTGAATCAACGATACATATACTTCTGTCTTTCCGCTCGATGTAACGCCATGCAATAAAATGGTTTGTTTAGAAGCAAAACCCACTTTAATCTTATTATAAGCCTGCTGCTGGTCATCCGTTAATACAAAAGGCATATTAGCCTCTTGTCCGGATGCATGAAAGCGTCCAACCTCTACGACTTCTTCATGAAAAACATTTTTCTTCACCAAGTCACGAATGGTTTGGTGAGACACCTTATCATGCTTTAGCAATTCCGATTTTTGGATATTCCGCGGCTTGCCGGTATAACGGCCTGAAAGGTGTATAAACCGCATTAAGGTCTCCAACTGAGCCGGAGCCCGTATCAAGGAATCAAAGATTGATTTTAATGTGCCTTCATTCTCACATTCCGGTGTCAATGTAATATAAGTCTCTGTTTTAGGCACAAACTTTTTTCTCATCTCCTGCTCAGCGACAATACATTTTTTTTGAATAAGGCTGTTAAGAAACGGATGAACCGTTTTTATTCCAAGCAGTTTGATAACATCATCTACAGTAAGAAATGGTTTAGATTGCAGAGCCAGCATAATGGTATTCTCCCGATCATTTAAAACAATTTCAGGTATCGGATCAACAGAATAAAAACGAGTTTCGCCACTCAATCTCAGCGCCGATGGTAATGCTACACTCATAATCTCACCGAGGGTGCACATATAATAACCGGCCATCCAATCCCAAAGTTTCATTTGATGATTGGTAACAATGGGCATGTCATCCAACCTTTCTAGTATTGGTTTTAATTGGAGGCCATCAGGAGGCTGATGCAGTATTCTTAATACCAAAGCGGTATAAATCTTTTGCTTACCTACGCTCACAACCACACGAGATCCTGATACTAAACCATCAATCATTTGTTCGGGGATAGCATAAGTCAACAACTTAGGCAGCGCCAAAGGCACTATCAATTCAGCCCAAAGGGTATAAGGTTTTCCTGATGTGTCCATGTCTTAAATAGAGAGGATTTCAGCCAGCTTGACCAACTGCATATTAATCTTATTCTTATCTTTTATGGCGTTTTCAAAAGGTGTAAGTTTCAATATCTCATTTTGTATTCCCACCATAACACCATTCTTTCCTCTCGACAATGCTTCCACGGCTTCATAGCCTAATCGGCTGGCCAACAGACGATCCTGGCATGTTGGGTTGCCACCCCGTTGGATATGACCGAGTACACTTACACGCGTATCGTAATGAGCAAATTCATGCTTCACCTGCTCAGCTATTTTAGCAGCTCCACCGGCATCATCGCCTTCAGCCACAATGATGATACATGATGATTTATGACGCTGCCATCCTCTTTTCAACAGTTGTATCAGCTTGTCCACATACGTGGTGGTTTCCGGGATAAGAATAGACTCTGCACCAACGGCAATACCTGAATATAAGGCTATCATACCGGAGTCACGTCCCATGACCTCAACAAAAAAGAGACGATCATGACTGGCAGCTGTATCGCGTAGTTTATCAACGGCCTCCACAATTGTGTTAAGAGCCGTATCAAAACCAATAGTATAATCCGTACCTGACAAGTCATTATCAATGGTTCCGGGTATGCCGACAAAGGCTATATCTGGGTGCTCATGCATAAACACGTTAGCTGCGGCAAAGCTTCCATCACCTCCAATAACCAAGACAGCATCTATACCGGCAGATAACAGATGTTGATATGCCATTTGCCTTCCTTCTGCATGATAAAACGCCTCACTACGAGCCGTTTTAAGTATGGTGCCACCGCGTTGAATAATATTACTCACATCAGAGGAGGTCAATCGCATCATGTCGTTATCTATCATCCCCTGATACCCTCTTCTGATACCCCAAACTTCAAATCCGTTAGCCATGCCGGTTCGCACGACTGATCGGATGGCAGCATTCATGCCCGGCGCATCTCCCCCTGATGTGCAGACGGCTATTTTCCTTATATCTTTCATTACGTACAAATATAAATAAGATTGTATTGTTTTTATAACTTTGCAGTCTAAACAATCAACTACTGTTATTAAACAAGTATTTGTTGCAAACGGGGTGTAGCGCAGCCCGGTTAGCGCGCCACGTTCGGGACGTGGAGGCCGGAGGTTCGAATCCTCTCACCCCGACAGAATCAGAAAAAGCCCACGAAAGTGGGCCTTTTCATTCTGTAATCTCATAGCAAGCCAGCTTGCTTGAGGGATTATAGGATGAAAAGCAAGCGATGAAATCGCTCTTTTCTGATTACGGACTTCACCCTTTGAGGGTCACGTAGGCGAAGCCGAGTAATACATGTGCTATAATAAGTTAAATCAAGCAAAAAAACGTCTTCCAAACCAAACCCCCAATCCGGAGCAAATTAAACATATCAAAAGTGCAAAAACGATGAAAAAGGGAACACGCAAATCGGAATGGACTATAAATGGGAGGAGCGTAATGATAGCATTTACGGGAGCCATACCGTGCATAAAACGTTCGGTTAGACCTGCACGATACCAGTAATATCCGGCTATGGCAGACATGGATGTCGTAAGCAAAATATCACCAAGAATAACAAGTGACATATCTGGGCTTTGGGTATCAACCTGAGATAATGGAATGTATAATAATGCAAAAAGTATAAGGTAATACAGGTTTGATATCAAAATACCAAGAAGGAAATATTTACGAGCATTGGGATTTCTATCGGACATAATTAATTGGATATAAAAATAAATTGCGCTTCTTTCTCCTTCGTTACAACAAACAAACACATCTGCTCTCTTGCGGACTTGAATTGCGAAATAAAATATTTCGCCTTTTCAACCTGAATGATACCCAGCTTAATCATTTCTTCTACGGTAATAGCGCTAAGCGACCATTCTGTTTCCACTTCTTCTTGTCGAATCAACGATTCGCCAAATGGTATGGGTACTTGATGCATAATAAAAACAGGATAATCTGAAATGCCATCATTTATTATAGAATCAGCTGTTTCACGAATAGCTTCTTTATACATTTCAACGTGACGCTGTAAGCTATCCATATATTCAGGCTTATCCATACGCTTTAAATCAGAGTACAAACATACTGAAATTAAAGAGGTGTTTAAATATTGGCTTTAATTACTCTCAATTATCTTAAAGAGTTCGTCCAGTCTTGGAGTCAAAATAATTTCAGTACGGCGGTTTTTGGCTTTATTATCAGGCGTATCGTTTTGTACCAATGGTGTGAACTCCCCTCTTCCGGATGCTGTAATACGAGATGGTTGAATATTGGCGCTGGAAAGCAAGATACGGGTTACGGCCGTAGCGCGGGTGACACTTAAATCCCAATTATCCTTATTACAACCTGTTCCTTTCAGCGGTACATTATCAGTATGACCTTCTATCATGACATTGATATCCATTTCTTTTTCCAGCACTTTAGCTAATTCTTTCAGTGCCTCTTTTCCCTTTTGGTCAACTTCGGTACTGCCTGAGGCAAATAAGAGTTTCTCTGACATGGAAACATACACCTTACCATTTTTCACTTCTACCGTCAGACCGCTATCTTTAAAGCCTTTCAACGCCTCCATCACTCTGTTTTTAAGCTGCTGTACTTGTGCATCTTTTTCAGCCAGCTTACGCTCTAAATCTTCAAGACGCTTGCTCTTCTCTTCTAAAGTTCGCTGCATGGTATTCAGCTCATCTTCTCGCTTCTGCAATGCAGCCTGCGCCTCTCTCAGCTCTGAAAGGATACGCTTTGTTTCTGTTTCGCTACCGGATAACAGATTCTTATAATTCTTATCCAACAAGGCATTCAGCTCATTCAACTCTTTGTTCTTACCTGCATAATAGCGTAACCGCCTCCCCATGTCGGTGGTATCTTCAACCAATGAGGCTTGTTGCATTCTAAGCAACTCATTTGCCGTTAAAGCTTCTGCAAGCGCTCCATCCAACGACAGGCATTTAATACGCAAACTGTCATTCTCATGAAGGAGTTTGTTCTTTAAAACATCTAATTCATTATATCTTTTAGATGTAACACAAGAGGAGAAAATCAATAT
>JAIXKU010000298.1 GCA_026936045.1 Flavobacteriales bacterium | reverse complement strand
TCCATGAGGTCCATGTCCGATTGGCAGATTATAATCAACACCGGAGGGGAAAATATATGTGCCTGTTCGTCCACTTGGCAAATAAGCAAAGGCGTAACCTACACCAAAGAAGCCTCCAAGATTTTGTAATGTTTTTGGAGTTGAAGCATGCCCAAAATTAAAGGTAAAGTTGAAAGGTACTTCAGCCGTAAAGTTGGCTTTTTTCTGAGGTATAAGATTTGGATTAGGATAGGTTACCAAATCGTTATGATAAGAGATGCCTACTGATACCGGGAAGTTGAGAGAGAATGAGGTATTGTTATTAATACGAGCTAATGTAATACGTAAGTCATAATGCACACCTCCAACAGGGTAAGCATATTGAACATCACCGTCAAGTCCCATTAAGAATGAGCCACCCACTGTGTGATAAATAGGAACAGGTGCTATTTGTTTTCCGTGTCTGTATTTTCTCTTTGGACTGAATCCGGCACCACGAGCTCCCGGCGTACCTAATGCTAATTGATTGTAGAATACACCTGTTTGACTGCTACCGGTATAAATGACAGATTTTGAACAAGAGTACCATTGAAAAATACCCATCACCAATAGGGCAAAAAAGAGTATTTTTTTCATTTTCATAATGCGTTGTTTCTGTCCAAAAATAGTAATTCTATTATCTTTCTGAAATTCTGATAGAAAAAAAATACAGCACTATTTATATTTTACTAATTAAAAGACTTGTATTCAGCTATTTATAGCTTATTTGTAGTTTGATTTTAAAAATTGATTTGATAGTGCAATCTCAGATAGGCAGCTTATGCTGGTACATTAAGTACACCGGCCACCGTTTGGCCTATGACTGCCGGAGAATCTACAACGTGAATACCACACTCGCGCATAATTTTCATTTTAGCAGCTGCCGTATCATCAGCTCCACCTACAATAGCACCGGCATGTCCCATTCTTCTGCCGGGAGGTGCTGTTTGTCCGGCAATAAATCCGACAACCGGTTTAGTTCCGTTTTCTTTAATCCAACGGGCTGCTTCCGCTTCCATGCCACCACCAATTTCGCCAATCATAACGATGGCATCCGTTTGATCATCGTTCATAAACAGTTCAACAGCTTCACGTGTGGTTGTGCCGATAATAGGATCTCCACCAATACCTATGGCAGTGGAAACACCTAATCCTGCTTTTACTACCTGATCAGCTGCTTCGTATGTCAAGGTACCGGATTTGGATACGATACCAACTCTACCTTTTTTAAATACAAAACCCGGCATTATCCCCACTTTTGCTTCACCGGCAGTAATGACGCCGGGGCAATTGGGCCCAATCAGACGTGCTCTTTTATCACGCAAGTATTCTTTTACCTGAATCATATCCTTAGTAGGAATACCTTCAGTAATGCAAACAATAACTTCTATTCCTGCATCAGCTGCTTCCATGATGGCATCAGCTGCAAAGGCTGGTGGAACAAAGATGATAGATACATTGGCGTTGGTTTCTTTTACGGCGTCAGTTACTGTATTAAACACAGGGCGATCCAAATGGCTTTGACCGCCTTTTCCGGGTGTAACACCTCCCACTACTTGTGTTCCAAATTCAATCATCTGGGATGCGTGGAAAGTTCCTTCATTCCCTGTAAACCCTTGTACAATTACTTTAGAATCTTTGTTGACCAATACACTCATGTTCAAAAAATTTAGCGAGCGAAGTTAAGTAATTCAACCGAATAGGCAATAATCCGATTTAAAAAGTTCAGTTATTACGGCTTAATCATATCCGGATTCATTTCTATTAGATTAAGCAAGAGCTTGTACGCACCGGGTACGCCCTGTGGGATTTGTCTGAAAAAAGACAGACCGGTATAAATGAAAAGACCTTTACCATGTTTGGCAATGAGCAACGCCCCTTTGGCTTCTTCCTCTCCCGGATCGTGCATACTGAGAACCGGAAAAAAGTGAGCGGTATCCCATTTCTCGGCAAAATACAATCCACGCTCTTGCACCCAGCCGTTCCAATCTGTTGAGTCTATATGATGCGGATAAGAAAAGAGAGGATGAGAATGATTTATATAAGTTGGCATAGCTGTTTCATCGGTTACACGCCCTCTGCCTATTTCTAAAAAGTAGGGGCCAATCTCTTTAGTCTTAAGATCGGCAGTAGTTATATATTGTAGAATAACAGTACCGCCTTCTTGGGCATATGCACAAAGCTGCTCATTGATAAACTTACTGTTTGCATAAATATTATACGCCCGTATGCCGACAATAACAGACTTGTATTCTTTAAGTGATGATACTGTAAGATTATCCGTCGTTATGGTTTCTACCTGATAACCGAGATACTTTAAGCCCGTTTCCAATCCATCGCCGGCACCGGGCAAATAGCCGATACGTGTTTTAGAGGATAGCAAATCTTGTCGCACTAATTTACACTCAGCTTTCGGGAAACGTACGATATGTGGAATATGGGCATAACTGATTTCTTTTATGGCGTGATTGAATATTTGCCCATCCGCATGGATGCGAATCTGTAAATGAGAAGTATCGCTGTTTGGAGGCGGTGTGATGATAAATTGAATGTGTTTGATTTCTCTTTTTGATTGGAATGAAAACGATTGATTGTTTGGGGAGCAGCTCCATCCTTTCGGGAGTGCCAAATCAACGTAACCGGACACATTAGATTTGAAAGATTGTAATTCAATATCTAGTGTTTGTGATGTGTTGTCTGTGAAGAATAAGAGAGATTGAGACGGTGTAGCCGTAATAGGTGGTGCTATATATACAGGTTTATATACCTCGCCAAGAACAGGGTCTTGCTTTTTATGCACAACATGCCCATGCCAGGTTAGATCGAGATAAGGAACGGTTTGATTAAATGAAGGATGTACCGAGAATCCCATTAAAGAAAATACATCTCCGGAGATGTACGATTGGTATGTTTGGGTATAAGGCGTGTGATTTTCATTATATGCTTGTGCATAATAAAATGCACTGTCATTGATTACATATTCCGGAGAGATCCATTTTATTGATTGATTACCATCAACGGATTTATTAAAAACAAAATCGCCGGATAACAGCTTGCTGTTTTGATCAAGTGTAAGATTGATATATGAAAGTAATTCGCCTGAACGATTAATACATTCAACCTGAAAGCGGATAGAATCGCCGGGTGCATAAATATAATCGGAGGTGCTGATTTCGATATATATACCTAAGCATTGCTTAATAAGTTCTGCTACTTCATTCATTTTGTACTGTATAAATTCGCGCTCAGGATGATTGTACATAAGTTGATACAGGGTTAAAAGGTCAGAAGCCACTGCTTGTGGTTGTTCCGGATTGAACTTCTTAATCAATGTATCTATTTTCTTTTGAATAGAAGATGAGTTTTTTATACGATTCCAATTAAAATTAATACCGGATAGCGGATTCTTATCAGACGCTTTACTGCCTGAGAGCGGAATAAAATATTCTAATACTTCCCCTCTTACACTTTGTGTACCAAAACCTTGGCTTTTATGACATGATCGGCTGAGTGCAGCAATCTCTGTGCAGGATTTGCCAAGTAATGGAATGAATGTACCTACATCTACCTGCATTAATGTATCTTTATTAATTGCCTTATTTAAATCAAAAAAATAAAAAGAGGTATTCCATATTACACGTTGTGTGGACCAAGGCTGAACTTTATCTAATTGATTATAATAAAAATTGGTATCAGCCGCGCTTTCAGAAGCATCCAAAGCTAACATGGCAGAGGTTGTATGATGCCCGAGTGTATTAGATGGGAGAGGGCTAAAGCGGGTAATAATGATATCGGGTTGGAATGAACGGATAACATATGTGATATCTTCTAATATTTTATCCTTATTCCAAAATTTCAACGTCTCTTTATAGTTTTTGGAAAAGCCAAAATCAGCAGCCCTGGAGAAGAATTGTGTGCCACCGTCAATCTGTCTTGCTTGTAATAATTCATGCATGCGAATCCAACCCAAATCCTCACCCAGTTCGGTGCCAATCAAATTTTGCCCGCCTTCGCCATGGGTTAATGAAAGGTATGCTGTCGTTATGTTCTTTTCGTTAGCGAGCCAGGTAATTAAACGTGTATTCTCATCATCGGGATGTGCAGCGATGTACAGAACCTTTCCAACAACCTTTAACTTTTTGAGTTTTTGCAAAAGTGCAGCACCATCATATTGAACAGGCATTTGTGCAAGCAGTTGATTTGTATATAACAAAATCAATGCAAGAGATAAAAACCGAGTAATACTTTTCATGGCAGAAAAATACAAAAAGCATTTTTAATACAACACAGTAATCACTAATGCCTTGAGACTATTACTATTCTGAATTGATCATTATTCTTTAACTTAGCTGCATATTTCAAACTATCGTTTTAGCATGGCAGCAACAGAAACTATTCAAATTCCTTTAGGATTTAAAGCGCCTGATTTTTCTTTGCCGGATACCATTAGCAATCGCATGATTGGTATCAAAGATGTTCAGGGAGAAAAAGGCACTGTCGTAATGTTTATTTGCAATCATTGTCCGTACGTAAAACATGTATTAAAAGAATTGATAGACATAGGGAAAAAATACACCCATCTCGGTATTGGATTCGTGGCTATTAATAGCAATGATGTTGAGAATTATCCAGATGACTCACCTGAAAAGATGAAAGAACTGGCTCAGCAAGCAGGTTTCTCTTTTCCTTATTTATATGATGAAACACAAGTGGTAGCTAAGAAGTATTATGCTGCTTGCACACCCGATATAAATGTGTTTGACGCCTCATTGACTTGTATTTATCGTGGACAGATTGATGCATCAAGGCCTAAAAATGATATACCTGTAACGGGAGCAGATTTACGTCATGTTTTAGATTGCCTATTGCAGGGGAAAACTATTCCGACTGTGCAAATACCGAGTATAGGATGTAATATCAAATGGAAGAAAACAAATGCAGCGGATTAGGGCTGCTCAATGAAATAAGCTTCAATCACCATTAATTTCTGATCGCCCCACCATCTGGATTTCCTTATTTCACGTATTCCATAACCGGTATAACTAAACCATAGTTCCGTTTCTGTTTTGCTCAGCATACTGGTATGCTTTGTCTTAATAGATATAGAAGCAGGCTGCTCCAATTCATCATATACTATCTCAATAAACTGAACGAAAAGGGAAGGCTTGACCGCTGTATAACGTAAGGTCTTTCCTATACCTGTTTGGATGGACTCAATCTGATACGCATCACTGTACGCCGGTTTGTTGATATCACAGGTCATGAATGGAGTAAATTCTTTATCCCAGTCTATCTCTTTTGCCTTCAACAATAGAGTATCGTGCTTTTCATTTACAAAAAGAGATTTCTCTATCATGATATTTGATTTAGACAGTGCCTCTGCTTGCTGATGAAAAAAGGCATCAATCTGAAAATATCTTACCGGTAGATTTTTCCGATTATCAGACGAACAACTCCATAAGCCGATTAGAATAATGAAAAATAGAAACCGGCAAATGTTATCCGATAGGCTGAGGTTAGAAAGCAAATTCGATGCCTTGCGCAAGAGGTAACGAGCTTCCATAATTTATGGTATTGGTTTGCCTACGCATATATTGCTTCCATGCATCGGATCCGGATTCACGTCCGCCACCGGTTTCTTTTTCTCCACCAAAGGCTCCGCCAATTTCAGCACCTGATGTGCCGATATTCACATTGGCTATACCGCAATCAGATCCTTGGGCAGAAAGAAACTTCTCGGCTTCCATTAGATGATTGGTGAATATGGCGCTTGATAAGCCTTGCGGTACATCATTCTGTATCGCGATAGCTTCCTCGATAGAATGATATTTAATAAGATAGAGAATGGGTGCAAAAGTTTCAGACTGTACAATTTCATAATTGTTCTTAACTTCTGCAATGCAGGGCTTTACATAACATCCAGAACTGTATGTGTCGCCTTCCAATACACCACCATCAACCACAAATGCAGCTCCTTCCGATTTAGCTTTTTCAATGGCCTGCAAGTATGTATTGACTGCTTGTTTGTCTATCAGAGGCCCAACGTGCATAGCAGTATCCAACGGGTTACCAATGTTCAGCTGGCTATATGCATGAGTGAGGCGTTGTTTGAAATCATCATAAATAGACTCATGGATAATAACACGACGTGTGGTAGTACAACGCTGGCCGGCTGTACCAACAGCACCAAATAGCACGCCGCGGATGGCTAAGTTCAGATTCGCATGCTCGGTTACAATAATAGCATTGTTCCCTCCAAGTTCTAATAGTGACCGACCTAAACGCTGTGCTACGGCAGTACCTACAATTTTCCCCATTCTAACTGAACCGGTAGCGGAAATAAGCGGTACACGCTTATCTGATGTAAGCCATTCACCTACTTTATAATCACCGTTTATAATGCAGCTTACGCCTTCAGGCACTTGATTGCGCTCAAATACACGAGCCGTTATACGTTGGCAGGCTAATGAGCAAAGTGGTGTTTTTTCTGATGGCTTCCAGATGGTCACATTTCCACACACCCATGCAAGAGCTGTGTTCCAGCTCCATACGGCAACAGGGAAATTAAATGCTGTAATCACACCCACAACTCCTAATGGATGCCATTGCTCATACATACGGTGAAAAGGGCGTTCGGAGTGCATGGTTAATCCATATAACTGACGAGATAAGCCGACAGCAAAATCACAGATGTCTATCATCTCTTGAACCTCTCCCAATCCTTCTTGGTAGCTCTTACCCATTTCATAAGAAACTAACATACCAAGCTCGTTCTTACATTTTCTCAGTTCATCGCCAATTTGACGAACAACTTCTCCTCTGCGTGGCGCCGGTACCATCTTCCATTTATCAAACGCTTCAAGTGCTGTTTGCATAACTTGATTATATTCAACAGCTTGAGCTGTACCGATCTTTGCAATGGAAGCACCGTCAACAGGAGAAAAGGATTCTATCGCGGCACCTGATCCGGTTATAAAATTTGATCCGGTAGAAATACCCGGATTTATCTGATTAACATCAATACCCAGTGTTGTGAATACGTGTTTCATGTCTATAGTCATAGAAAGATAATTTTTAAGTTAGAAGAAGTCATTCAGGTTTGCATAAAGAAGCAAAGCAAGAGTTATTATAAACCCAATAGTGTTGGCATATTCCATAAATTTCTCTCCGGGCGGCTTGCCAACAATCATTTCATAAAGAATAAAAATCATATAACCACCATCTAACATAGGAATAGGAAGGAAGTTCATAAATGCAAGCACTAAAGAAAGAAAAGCCGTGAGATTCCAAAATGCTTCCCAATTCCACTCTGCAGGAAAGATCCCGGCTATAGATTTGAATCCGCCCACCTGCTTGTATGCTTCGGTTTTTGGAGAGAACATAAGTTTGAGTTGCTTGGCGTAATCTACAATAACCTTTACGGCTTTATTAAATCCGGCAGGAATGGATGAGAAGAAACCGTATTCTTGTACTTTGAATTCAAATATCCCCTTTTTCTCAAGATCCTTAATGGTTTGAGGGCCAACGCCAATCTTCCCTTCTGATGTTGTATGTACGGGAAAATGTAATGTGTCTTGTCCTCTTAGAATCGTTACGTCAATATTCTGATCTTTTAATAAAGAGATTTTTTCAAAAAATTGATCAAAAAACGGTGTAGGCTCGTGATTAAGGCCAATAATTTGATCATCGGTCTGAATACCGGCTCTTTGTGCCGGAGAATCGGGACTGAACATCCCGACATAGAAAGGAATACGTGGTTCGATGATACCGGTTTTCTTAATACGTTTAATGGCATTTCGAACAAATGAATCACTGACCGGTAAATTAATGCGTTCGCTGTTTCGTTCTATTTCAATATTCTTTGCTTGATCAATAACCAAGCGCCCGATGATTTGATGAAACCCTTTTATTGGTTGGTTATCAATGCTACGTATCATATCACCATGTTGCAGTCCCATGTCAAAACCTAAAGAATCGGTCACCCAGATACCATATTTAGCATTTTCGGTGGGTAGATATTTTTCTCCCCATACGAAAAGGGTCATAGAGTAGATAAAAAATCCCAGAAAAAGATTGACGATGATACCACCTAAAATTATAATAAGACGCTGCCAAGCCTTCTTTGAACGGTATTCCCAAGATTGTGGCGGTTGTTTTAATTGTTCCTTATCGGCTGATTCATCCAACATGCCGGCTATTTTTACATAACCGCCTAATGGAAACCAACCTATACCGTATTCTGTTTCTCCCCGTTTAAACTTGAAAAGAGAGAATTTTAATAAATTGGGAAATGGGAATAAGAAATCGAAGAACAAATAAAATTTCTCAACACGTGTTTTAAATAACCGTGCAGCGACAAAGTGCCCACCCTCATGAAGCAGAACCAATATTGACAAACTCAGCAGCAGCTGACTAACTTTAATCATCCATTCCATTGAACTCGTATCTAAGATAAGGCACAAAAGTATACATTTCCGTCTATACCTGCATCATTTTATTTATGAGGTGTCTCGTATTTATTGTGAAGAGGCGTTAATAAATACAAAACGGCTGCCTTCTCTTTTCCAAATAACCGAGATGACACGCATATTATTGGTTTGCCAGTTTGCTTGTTTAGCTATAGCGTATCGACGTTTAAATGATGTACGATCGGATATGCCGCTTTCTGCAATCAGATCACCGTATGCAGATGTAGATGTTGTTTCGCGTAACACAAAATTATGTCTGAAAGAAGGATCGGCAATACCTGCCTGTGGCAGATTAATGTTGTTTTCAAGTAAAAATGCCGAAGCATAATATTCTCCTAAAGCTGTTGTGTAGAATTTGGCATATAAGGTAATAATGATACTATCGCCTTGTATATGCATCTCTGTGCTGCTGCCGGCTATGGGAGATATATTTATGGATTCGTTTATGGCAGCATTGATATTATTTAATGTCAGCAGGTTGGTTTGTAATCCTGCTGCGATATCCGGATAACCCGTTTGATTGCATCCGTATGCCAAATTAACACCTTTAGCACAGAATAACGTATCGGATGACGAGGGATATACAACCATTTGGATAACATGCGATGTATTGGCACTTAATGCATTATAAAATAATGGCACACCAAATGTCCCGCAATTTGTATTCTCTGAATTATTGAAGAACACCATTAATACTTTCTTTTCTTGAAGAGGATAGATACAGCTGCCATCAGTCTTTTCGGCGTCCGGATTATAATTGGGGGCATTAGGATCAGTACATCCTCGTGTTGATGTATCGCATGCAGATAGTATTGCTATTATGCAAAGCAGAAAAAGAGAAGATATATATCTGATTGATATCATTTGATCGTTACTGATATGC
>JAIXKU010000278.1 GCA_026936045.1 Flavobacteriales bacterium | reverse complement strand
TATAACATTCCGCTGGCCACTAATACAATAAATGGGATAAGCAAGACGGCTGCTATCAACCATTTCCCGCGCCCGCCAATACCATACTTGCCTTTAAGAATAAACAATCCGGTAATATTAATGGTTATCAGTAAAAAGGCAAATACATCAGAGGCCCATTGCCAGCCTTTGATGCTATTACGATGAAACACATTTACATGATAGAAAACAGGTCTGCGTGATATTTTCTCATATACACCTTCTTTATCCGTGAAATTTACATGAAGTGATGCATTATCATAATATATTTTGACCTGATTACTTGTAGGGAAGTCATACACCTTAATGTTCTCTTCTCCTACTACTTTACTTAATGATTGTATATCATCGGATGTAATATTATCTCTAGTGTAATTTTCACTAAAATGAATCGTTTGCCGTTGAATTATAAAGTCAGGATTCCATATGTCCATATGGTTAAGTGCAATGCCTGAAAGGCAATAAATAATAATCAGCGCAGAAAAGAAATAACCTAAGTCGCGATGTGTGGCAACATTAAGTTTTCTTAATCTCTTTTTTAGTGTCTTCTTCAAAGTGATTAACTATTGTTTTGCGCTTTAATTTTATTGGCGAACTCGTCACTGATGCTGATAATCCAGTTTTCTATATGAGGGTCTGGCAAGATGGCATCTGGTTTATAGCGTACGCGCTCTTTGTTGTTCTTAACCTTCTCAATGCCACCACCTATTATCTTAATTTGAAACTCTTCGTCATGTGCTACCAAAACAGGAATTACAATGGCTGTTTCTTTCTTCTCCAATATTTTATTAATGGCTTTTGTTGTTTCGTCAGAGCTATAATGCACAATATGACCACACCAAGCATAAGAATATGCATCAATACCGCTTTCTTGTTTTACATAATCACCAACTTTGTCAAATAATGCTATCCATTCTTTGTCATAATCCACATCGCCATACCCAACAAGTACAATCCCTTCTTTTTTCGGGTGTTCGGAAAGTTTTTCTGTTCTATCCAAAACATTTTTTTCTAATACATCGGTAAAATCAAGCAGAGGCGTAATATGCACCTTGGCTTTTGGACTATAACGTTCAATCTTTTCTACTTTAAGCATTTCCATAGAAAGCGCATCTTCTTTTAACCCAAGAATTGTTGGAATATCATCGAATGGATGTGGGCTGACAGTAAGAAAAATAGGCACAAGAATGACATCCGAATACCCTTCTTTGTCAAACTCTTTCATGCGTGTTGCAATTGATGGCTCGGTATATTCCATGTGTGCTGTTTTAATTCCTTCAATCTTGCCAATTGAAAGAATACTATCTCTGACACGTCCTTCCAAATCCATCAATGCTTTACGCCAGGTCTCAGAACGTGAACCATGATTGACTAATAGCAAGCCAATCTTTTCTTTGGGTGCATTTTCGTTAACGGGTTGCTCTCCTTTGCCCGATTGGCAGGAAAATAACAGTCCGCTAGCCAGAACAAATGCTAACCATAAATTATAATTGAATAAGTGTTTGGCAGTTCTCATAGCTTTTTGATTCAGGTAATATTTGAACGCAAAAATCTTATTTAGAAGTATTCTAAACAATCCCCCAAACATGGTATTTTACATGGTTTCTTTCTAAGTCATGATAATAAATCAAATATTATATTTTGTTTTTAAGGATAATTGTACCCATCTGGAATTATAAATACTCTATGTATCAGCCCATTGATATCAGATATTAGAATTCGATAGAAAATACTAACTTTGACAACCTAAAAATTGCATGGTATGGCACAAGTAGAAATCATCATGCCCAAAATGGGTGAGAGTGTAATGGAAGCCACTTTAACAAAATGGCTATTTGATGAAGGCGGTTCTGTTTTAATAGATCAACCATTGGTTGAAATAGCTACAGATAAAGTGGATTCAGAGGTGCCGACACCTTATTCAGGCATATTGGTTAAAAAGCTTTTTAATGAAGGTGATGTTGTTAAAATAGGACAGCCTTTTGCCATCATTGAAACGGACGCTTCCGCTTCAACATCTGCGCCTATTGCCTCTTCTTCAACATCTGCATCTATTTCACCTGTGCTCACAATAACAAATACTACAGCAGAATCAGCTGTTTCTCAGCCAACGCGAGTTGTTTCAGCACCTATTGTGTCACAGGACAATCGATTTTATTCGCCATTGGTGCGTAATATCGCGCAGCAGGAGAATATCTCTCAGGCTGAGCTTGATACCATTTTGGGCACAGGACTTGAAGGCAGGGTCACAAAAAACGATATACTGTCGTATGTAAGTAATCGTTCTAAATCGGTTTCAGAGAAAGTTGCAACACCGACTATATCGTCACCTCCACCCAGCCATACACCAACTGAAACACCGGTCATAGCTATATCGTCTATTTCCATTTCCGGCAATGATCAAATTATAGAGATGGATCGTATGCGGAAATTGATTGCTCAGAATATGGTGATGAGCAAGCAAACCTCTGCGCACGTTACGTCTTTTGTTGAGGCGGATGTGACGAACTTGGTTCGTTGGCGTGCAAAGGTGAAACATGAGTTTGAAAAGAAATATGGTGAGAAGCTGACCTTTACACCCATTATTTTTGAAGCCATTATTCAGGCAATAAAGGAATTTCCTTCTATCAATGCTTCTGTAGATGGTGATCGTATTATTATTAAAGGGCGTATTAATTTAGGTATGGCAACGGCGCTTCCAAGCGGCAATTTGATTGTGCCTGTTATTAAAAATGCTGAGACCATGAATCTTTTTGGTCTTACACGTGCCGTGAATGATTTGGCTTCGCGCGCAAGACAGAACAAACTTAAACCGGATGAGATTCAAGATGGTACTTATACAGTATCTAACGTCGGTACGTTTGGTAATGTCATGGGAACGCCCATTATTAATCAACCACAAGTAGCGGTATTGGCCACCGGCGCTATACGTAAGCGTCCTGCTGTGATTGAAACGCAGGAGGGTGATGTGATTGCTATCAGACATATGATGTTCTTGTCTCATTCTTACGTCCATCGTGTTGTGGATGGTGCATTAGGCGGTATGTTTGTTAAGCGTGTGGGTGACTTGCTTGAAGCTTTTGATATCAATCGTGCGATTTAATATCCATTACCAATAATAAATACGTATGTCAGATATTCTGAAATTAGAGCGCCCTATTGTCTTTTTTGATATCGAATCTACCGGTTTAAGCCCACAGCATGATAGAATTGTTGAGATAGCCTTCATCAAATTATTTCCTGATTATACCGAACATCGTTGTTCCTATCGTCTTAATCCAACCATTCCTATCTCTCCGGAAGCCATTTCTGTGCACGGCATAACCAATAAGGATGTAGAAAATGAACCAACCTTTTCTGATTTAGCGCAGGAGCTTTTATCTATTATAGAAGATGCAGATCTGGCCGGTTTTAATGCGTTGAAGTTTGATATTCCTATGCTTACTGAAGAGTTTATGCGCTGCGGAATTGACTTTGATTTGTCAAAGAAACATTTGGTAGATGTACAGTTGATTTTTCATAAGATGGAGGAGCGTACGCTTTCGGCGGCTTATCGTTTTTATTGCGATAAGGCATTGGAGAATGCCCATTCTGCAGAAGCCGATACACAGGCTACGTATGAGGTTTTTCTTAATCAGGTGAAACGTTACGATGAGTTGAAAACAAATGTGGAGGCTATTAGCATTTTTACAGGGCTTTCAAAACGGGCGGATTTGGAAGGCCGGATTGTTTTTGATGCAGAGGGGTGTGAGATATTTAATTTCGGAAAACATAAAGGAAAGAGAGTAGAAGATGTGTTTTCTACCGAGCCGTCTTATTATAATTGGATGATGAACGGCGATTTTGCTTCTTATACAAAGAAAGTTATCTCGGATATAAAGATGCGGATGCTGAAAAATAAATTTCGTTAAGACGTATCGCTAATAAGCTTTTGAAAAGACCAATTTGTACTTGCTTAGATAATCTTCCCAGTTCCAAAGAAAAAAATCAACCATTTCGTTTAACTCTTTCATGACAATCGGACTAGGTGTATTTAGTTTCTGAAAATGTTCCTTCTGATATTTATTTAGATCGTATTTGTGAAATAACGCCATAGACATGGACTTGTTTAGATTTTTTGTTTGCTCATATAAGCTCCTTAAAAACGCATCATAATCGTATAGCATAGTGTCAGCAACATCCGGATCTTTACCTAAGAAGTTGATTAATTCCTTTGAAATCAACCGGCGTAGCTGTGCTGTTTCTTCCTTATTGAAAAAATTCTCTATGTTAATCATATTACCGGCATAAATGATAAAAAGAAACCATTCATGTTCTTTGGCTGATAGATTGGGTGATTTTTCAAATTCTTTTTCTTCATTGATGTATCCGGCTATTTCATCGAACCCTTTGTTTATAACATCATATATGGCTTGTACATAAATCGGGATGATTTCTTCAGCTTTTATCTTTTTCTTACCAAATAGTCCGAGCATAAATAGGTGTATTAAGGTTTGTATTTTAATTCTTGTAAAGTAAATTTATCTTCAGCCATTTTGCATATTTCATCCCCAATAGCAAGAGAAGCAGTAGCAGCGGGAGAGGGCGCATTTAATACATGAATAGATTGTTCGGAATAGGCAATTTTAAAATCATCTATCATTTCGCCAGTCTCACCTAATGCCATGGCTCGCACACCTGTTCTCCCCGGCTCGATATCCTCATCTGTTAAGCTGGGAATGAGGCGTTGTAAAGTTTTTAAAAACCGGGCTTTGGAAAATGCCCGTTTGTACTCATTTAATCCAAATCGCCAGTGTTTTATAAATAGTTTCCATGTACCACCATAACCAAGCGAATCCCATGTGTCGGCAAGGCTAAAACTGGTTTTCCCATAGCCTTCTCGTTTGAAGGTAAAGACGGCATTCGGCCCACATTCTATACTTCCGTCTGTCATCCTGGTAAAATGTACGCCCAAAAATGGGAATTCAGGATTGGGTACGGGGTAAATCAGATGATTGACTTTATGTTTTCCTTTTTCTGTCAGTTCGTAATAATCGCCTCTGAAACCCACAATCTTCATAGAAGGTTTTACACCGTCGCGCAGAGCCATTTGGTCACTTTGCAGACCTGTACAGAAGATCAAATGATTGGCAGTGAAAATACCTTTGGGTGTATCAACCACCGATACCTGTCCGTTACGGAATGTTTGCTTAACACGTGTAGAAAGAAAGACTTTGCTTTGGGGATTAATGGCTTGCATTTGTTCAGTCATCTTCTCTGTTGCTTGCTTAAAGTCTATAATTCCGGTACATCCGATTCGAATACCTTTTATACCCTCGCAATAAGGTTCATATTTCTTGATGCCGGCTTCATCCAGCCATTCGATATCTTCAATGCCATTTTCCAAACCACGCGCATAAATACCTTCCAACAATGGCAGTTCCCATTCCTCAACTGCTACAATTAGTTTTCCACAGACTTCGTGCCGGATACCATGTTTCTGAGCAAAGGCTACTAACTGTCGCCTGCCATCCACGCAGTTTTTCGCCTTATATGAGCCCGGCTTATAATAAATTCCAGAATGAATGACACCCGAATTTCGGCCGGTCTGATGAAATGCTAAAGATGATTCTTTCTCTAAGATGGCGATACGAAGATTCGGGAAACGTTCTTGTAATTTGAATCCTGTCGCGCATCCGACGATGCCACCGCCTATAACAATAATATCAAATGATTGCTCCACCTTCTATAAAGAAATGGTTAAACGAAAGTATAAATTTAAGCTGCGTTAAAACGTTCTGTTACCGGCTCTTTTATTATCATAGTTATTAACAATCGGTAAACGCCTTAGCACGTTTTGACTTTCAGCCTATAAGCATTAACTTGCCGAAATATCATTCTTAATTATGCATTCATATACGGTTTTTTCTTTATCTAATTCACTTTCATTAACGAATAACATTTCACATTTGCTGCGTAAGCGTGTCGGGAAACTATATGCCACAAAGTTCTCTGATGGCGAGGTCTATACACGTTTTGATGAGTCAATACGTGGCGAAACGATTGTATTAATCGCTCAGATAAATTTGCCTTATACGAATCTGTTTGAGTTATTTGTTACGATTGACGCTGCTAGACGAGCTTCGGCAAAGGAGATCATTTGTGTATTGCCTTATTTGCCGCATAGTCGTCAAGAGCGGAAAGACGATACACGCTCTTCTATCTCAGCTCGCTTAATTGCTGATTTTATAGAACATGCCGGTGCAGATCGTATTATTACAATTGATATGCACAGTACTAGCATAGAGGGCTTCTATAATATTCCTATTGTACATATTTTTATGAATAATGACTTTGTTCGTCATATACATACTCATCTGAATCCTGAGAATATTTGTCTTTGTAGCCCCGACTTTGGCGGCTTAAAAAGAATCAAACAGTATAAAGCCATATTAAATTGTGATATGGCTGTTATACATAAAGAACGATTACGCCCAAATCAGGTAAGCAGCATGGAAATCATAGGCGAAGTAAAAGATAAAGATATTGTGATTATTGATGATATGATTGACACAGGTGGAACACTTTGTAAAGCGGCAGATCTGTTATTGCAACAAGGTGCACGTTCTGTGCATGCGTATTGTACGCATGGTGTTCTTTCCAGCAATGCCGTTCAACGTATTGAATCTTCCGGTATTCAGAAATTAGTGGTTACGGATACCATACCACATGAAAAACTAGGAAAGAATATGGAGTTAATCAGCTGCGCGCCTGTCTTAGCATCTGCTATTGACCGACTGATGCGAAATAAGAGTATCCAACAATTTAACCAAACAGGTCTTCCCTGAAGATATTAGGGAATAATTAATTTGAACCTCCTCCCATTGTCATTCTCTAAGATATATATGCCGCTGGCCCAACCGGTTGTGTAAATATGATCTGTATAGTCAGATTTTATAATCAAACGCCCGAAAGAATCATACACGCTCACTCTTGATGACGATGTAAAATAAATATACCCGTCCGTCGCGGGATTGGGATAGAATATCCATAAATCGTTTTCGTTCCAATCTTCAATGGCATTACAATCTGAACTTATGGTTACTGTTGATATGCTCGGTGTCATTAAATATAAATTAGGCGAACAATCAAGTTCAAAAACAGCAATGTGATACACAAAAGAATTAGTAAGATTTCCTACTAGAATACTGTCTTCATTCCCAACATATACCACATATCCGCTTCCTAGTTCTGTACCAGATGTACCATAGTTAGTTGAATAATTGTAGGACGTGCCGTTAATCGGTAGATCTGAAACAGACGTGTTTTTACGCATCACAACCATACGGGCAGAACCATTACCGGCACTCCATTTGATTAAACCTAAGCAACCCCATTCCTGAGTTGCGGTTATAGATGGTGACGTGGTGGGTGCTACACAATCCGGCAAACATTGTATTAACGTATCATTCTGCAATCCGGTGTTGTCAAGGGCTATTACCTGAAATGTTTCAACCGCATTATATTGTAAATCATTCCAGGAAATGATACCGTTTAGCATCGGCTTTGGCCCTAATCCGCTATTGCTACTCAGGATGCCGCTACCGGGTGTGCCTAATGAAAGGATAATATTGCGTGCAGATTTATCGGTGTTGCCATAATTATCTCTAGCGGCAATGATGAGTGCAAAGCTTTGATTTTCGGTTACGCTGATTGGCACATAAGTGAATACCAGTTTTGAGGCTAGCACATTGATGAAATTCATCGTGCCATCTGAAACAATACTGAAAGAGGTAAAACCACTGCTGTTACAATCGCCGCTTGTTGTTATATCTGAATTTTCTAATTTGAATTGTATGTTAGAATTGTCTATTAAATTACCGGAAGTAGCCAATGATAGCCTAATGTCATAGGTAGCAGACCCATCATCAGGGATGATGAGATTAAGAGAGGTGAATAATACAGTATTAGTATTTACCACGCCATCTGCTATCTTGGTATTGCCTTGGAATAAAGCAATCGCGCCAATGATGGTTGTAAAGTCAGAAACGGTATTAGCCGTACCTTGCTTTAGCGTAAGAGATTGAACATGAGTGTCAAACAGATCGGCATCACTCATGGCACCGCCGTCAGTAATCGTAAATGACCACACTTGCATGCCGTCAGCTACGGTATTGATGGCGCCTGTTACAGAAGAAGGGATACTAACCGCTTCTGATGAAGGCACAGACTGAACATCCGATAAAGGAATGTTGATAGCTGTTGATGAAATATGTACTTCGTCTAAACGAATAGAAGGACGTGTGCCTGAACCTGAACCTACTCTATAATACATCCAACGTAAATACAGTGTTGGTTGGTTATCGCAGGCTGTCGGCAATACAATACCGGTATAGGTTGTGTCATGACCTGGTGTTTTACCCAAAGAGGTGTAATCGGCAAGGCTTGGTATATCTGTCCAAGAACCATTTGCAATGCGATATTGCAAACGAAGATTATATACACGGTTATTATCTGTTTGAGAGATAAGTCCGGCTAAATAATTTATAGTAATATCTTTTCTGCCGGTTGCATTTAAACCGATGACTGCTGCACCTAGATTTCCGGCTGTACTTATGTTAAGAAAAGAAATGCCATTAGCATCCAATCCATTAATACGAGTGCCGGATGTAAGATTATAAGCAAGTATATAATTAGCGGTATCCTGAGCAGAGATGGTTGGATCTTGTGCATTAAACCGATGAAATCTCATGTTGTTCGGATAGGTGCCACCGGCCGATGAGGCTGCCCAATTAGTAAATTGATAGTGTCCGGAACATAGATTAAATAAAGGCGGTAAAGAGCCGGCAACAATGGCATTGCCTGAAGCGCCAATATTGATAGGTAATGCACCTGCGCTGCTTATAGCGATATTCCCTGTATGTAATCCAGAAGAACCGGGGTTGTATCTTGCATAAATCCATGTAGGTGCTACGGTGCCACTAATAGGTGTTAGGTTTACGGAAGAGGTGTAACCGGATGCATAGTTAAGAGAGATATCAAACTGCGAAGGAGATGTGATATTTATATCCGTAATTAAGTACTGGCCGGAAACCAAAAAACTGTCTGGCATTGACGGCACACCTACTTGCGTAGAGAATGAAGGCAGCGATGAGACACTGCTGTAAAGAGTTGGGGTTGTAGGTGTTGTTATATGTGCCGTGGCAGGGGAAGCAGTTAAATAAATACCCGGATTACAATTAAATTCCATGACAGAGAAATAATAATCTTGCCCGGATTGTAAACCGTTAATGATAACATTATTACCTGTCCCATTGTATAATACATAGCTTGAACCCAGCTCTGTACCGAGAGTGCCAAAGTTGGTGTTGGCGGTATAGTTATTACCATCAACAGGGTTATCAATCACGGTAGCACCCATG
>JAIXKU010000091.1 GCA_026936045.1 Flavobacteriales bacterium | reverse complement strand
GGCCAATACAACATTCACTTTGGCTGAGTGAGCTGTTATCGCGCCGCTCCAAAAATACAGCAATTCATTATTCGCAGACAATAAGAGAGAAAACGTGCTAAATACCAGTATAATAGATAGTTTTTTAAATGTATTCATTCTATTCATCATTTGATAGCAACATTCATTCATTCATTTATTTATGAAATGTATCCAAGAAGCAGTCTGATTAATACGAACTCTCATCAGGTTTTAGTCTTCAAATTTAGTTTTTTTTTCTTTATAAAGATGCGTCTCCGAACGAATCAATTAGAAGGCTTTTGAAATTTAACCAACATTTAGGGATTCTCATGCATGGTATAAGAATATTTTTTAGATTTATCAGCTTTTTACCAGGTTATGAGTCTTTCTCTTACCATCATTGTATTACTGATAACGACTGTAATTTCTATTATTGGATTCTCTAACCGTAATATATTTGACGGCCTTAAGTTTAATGCCTTTTTAATATATCACAACCGCCAAGTTTGGCGCTTTTTAACAAGCGCTTTTATTCATGTGGATTTTATTCATTTGGCGATAAACATGTATGTTTTGTATATGTTCGGGCCACATGTCGAATCGTTTATCATCGGCTTGTTTCCGTCTTCTTTATTAGGTAAATTTTTATATCTGCTTTTATTTGGTGGCGCTACCGTCTTATCTAGTTTCTATTCATTTGAGAAGCACAAGCATGATTTATGGTATAATGCGGTAGGAGCCTCAGGCGCTGTATCAGCCATCGTTTTCTCTTTTATTGCTATTTATCCCCTAAAATCATTGTATTTTATTTTTTTGCCGGGTGTACCTATTCCCGCTTTTATTTTAGGAATCTTATATTTGCTTTACAGTTGGTATATGGCACGAAAAAAAGTAGATCAAATAGGGCATGATGCACATTTCTTCGGCTCGTTATTTGGATTTTTATTTATGTTCATTATTGACCCGCCTCTTTTTCTTAAATTTATTGATGCCATTACGTCCTTTCTGTAATCGCCTATGAGTCCATTTATTCGACCGATTCATTCTGCCGCCCTATCTGAATACAAAAGAGGCTTGTTGTATGGCGATGGCTTCTTCGAAACCATGAAGATTGAAAGAGGAGTGATCTCCTATTGGTATTTGCATTGGTTTAGAATATTACAAACAGCCGATTTTTTAAATATTTCATTGAATTTTACTCAAGAAGCATTACAAGAATCTATTCTTGATTTTATCAAACCCTACGTCAAGCAAGATGTATTACGCGTTCGTCTTAATTTCATCAGGCAAAGCGATGGTTACTACAGTCCTGGAGATCCGCAATCGGTAGGAGTAATCGGTGAGGTGACGGATTTGCCACATGATTATACTTCCCCCCAAAAAAAGGGATTGATAGTTGATTTGTCTTCCGTTTTAAAACCTATCGTGCCTTTGTCAAACTATAAAACGTTAAATGCACTACCTTATGTTTTAGCAGCCAACGAAGCCCGCTCACATCAATGGGATGAAGCGGTCATTCTAAATACAGAAGGACGCGTAGCGGAATCAACAGCTCGCAATATTTTTATCAGAACAGGAGATGCTATTATTACATCACCATTAAGTGAAGGTTGCTTAAATGGGGTCATGCGCGCCCATTTCATTCAATATTTAAAAGATCATGAAATAAAGATAGCGATCAGACCTGTTCATTTGAAAGAATTAGAGCAAGCGGATGAAATCATCCTTACCAATGTTCTTTCCGGTCTGCAATATGTCTCAAACATGAGAAATACGGATTACCAATCAACATTCACCTTTGCGCACGCAAGAGAAGTAATGAGGTATAGGCCTAAAGATATAGATTTATAAGGCCTTTGCAGGCTCAAGGCATTTCTCTATCAATGCTGCAATTTCTCCCTGAATGGCTTCGCCTTTGTTTTTAGCATACCAGGCATGCACTTTTTCCATAATGACTTGATGGTCTGTCTCACCGGCTACTTTTAAATCCGCAACAATTTGTCGCGCTTCTGTAGGCCTTGGCCCCCACCAAGATATTACTTCTCCATTTTCATCCGCACAAATCAGAACTGGAATGGCACGACCTCCATTTGTTAGAAAATGATCCATCAACTCGGTATTTTCATCTCTTAAAACAAAACACAGTTTTATAAGAGGATTAATCTCCGCCATTTTGGCTAAAACAGGGGTGATCTGTGAAGCATCACCACACCAGCCTTCGGTAATCACAAGCCATGTGAGAGGTTGAGATATTTTAGAAATAGTATCTGCAACTTTGGGTGAAATACTGACCGTTTTATCTATACGCTTCATACGTTGAATATTGAGTTTGGTATATTGAATCAAATCTTCGCGTTGGTCAGTACCGGTTACTTTTCCGGCTTCAAATAACGACTCAACCATCTTTCGGTATTCCTCAAAACGATATCCGCGATCAATAATTATCCTTTCTATCTTCATATTCTATAATTTTGCACAAAGGTCAGAAATCGGCTTTAAAGAACGAAAAAGATTAAGATTTTTTAGGGCTCTTCTACCTGAATATACATTACACATGCAAAAATATCTGCAACATATAAAAGCCGAATCGAAGGTAAAAGAAGCTGAAAACGCGGCTTTTAGAAAGCATTTATTGAAAATACCATTTCCTGAAGTGGACAGAATGCTACATGACATCGCTAAAGAGGTTGAAGCGAGAATAGATTGCCGCGAATGCGCAAATTGTTGTAAGGTGTTGGAGCCAGACGTTTCTTCGGATGAGATACAGCGATTGAAAAACCTATCATCTCAACCGGATTTTGAAATGAAACAAATCATGACGGAACCCGATACGTCCGTTCTGTATATGAAGGCAAAACCTTGTGTTTTCTTGAAAAATAATCTTTGTACGCTTTATGCCCATCGTCCTGCATCTTGTGCCGATTACCCACATCTTCAACAGATACGCAGTAAATTCCGCATGAAACATATCATAGAACAATATGGCGTATGTCCGATTGTATATAAAAGTATTGAAAAGTTAAAAGAAAAAACAGGTTTTGTTATGCAAGATGTATCTTCTTGATTTGGTCTATCATAACCAATCCCGCTTCATATAAATCTTGCGAAGAGCTTTGTGTGCTCAGGTCAATACTTAATTGTAAATGCATGTTTAAGGCCGTATCCACACCGGTTTTAAAACAAGCATTGGAGAAATTGGATAAAGAGAACAGCGATATGTCTTCGTCAAAATTCATATCCAAAAGCCAGTCATATGATTGGGATAACAGTTGATTCAGTTCGGCTGACTGCGGCACAGATCGAGCCCTAAAATCTTTTTTTTGACATAAAAAAACACCTTCCGGTAATGGGGTGCTCAAATTTGCTTTTTTCAGATCCTTCACATAGATAAGCGCCGTCATTTTCTTATGTTCTTTCTCCATATCAGCCATCAAGTGGGAGAGCTGATTCAATTGATTGATGTTCTCAATACCTGTAATAATAATACCTGTTTGAATGGCAGACCATTCTTTAGGCATTGCTTTCACACATTGATTTAATGCCTTTTTACGAATCGTATTTGTCGTTCTCTTGCGACTTAATAAACTCCAAACCATAATGACTAAATTAAAAACTTTCTTGGATTCAAAGAAATCTAATCAGTTTATCTTAAACGTGTCAACCCATTCGCTTATTTTACAGATTGATCTTTGGGAAAGAAGATTCTTACTCTTAATTTTAACGCCTAAACCAGTTTTATAAACTTATCAAATTGAGATTTTGAAATATTTTCTATCCATCAGTGTGCTGCTTTTTGTTTGTAGTTGTCACCAAAAATCATTTAGGAAGATGAGTGCGTTTAATGGTTATGTACAAGGCACTACATTTCATATCACGTATGATTTTTGCGAGGATGCCGAACGGGTACAGAAAGATATTGACAGCCTTTTTCGCGTTATAGATGAATCCATGTCCCTTTATGATTCCACTTCACTATTGTCTAAAGTAAACCGCATGACAGATACTGCCATTATGGTGGATGAGCATTTCTATAATGTATTTACACTTTCAAAAAAAATCAATAGGGAGTCAGAAGGGGCGTTCAATCCTGCTTTATATCCTTTAATTCAATATTGGGGCTTTGGCGCCGGTAATATACCATTCCCTGAACAAACCCCAATTCGAACCATTGACTCACTTAAAGCACTTTGTGATTTCTCCGGCTTTTCAATGGAAGTGAGAAATGACGGTTATCTTCTCATCAAACGAAAACCTTATCTCCGACTGGATTTTAATGCGATTGCGCAAGGCTATACCGTTGATGTGATCGCTGATTATTTTCAATTATCAGGCATAGAAAACTATATGATTGAAGTAGGAGGAGAGGTGCGTACAGCTGGTGTAAATCATGAAAACAAGCCTTGGCGCATTGGTATAGACAAACCTGTCGCACCGGATCAGCCTCGTGAGTTAATAGCCATCGCTAATCTGTCTAACCGTTCTTTGGCCACGTCGGGCAGTTATCGTAAGTTTTATATGAAAAATGGCACGAAGTATTCACATACAATCGATCCGGGAACTGGCTATCCGGTGCAGCATAACCTCATCAGTGTATCCTTCTTTGCGCCCACAGCTGCCGAAGCGGATGGCTATGCCACAGCTTGTATGGTTATGGGTATGGAAAAAGCCAAAGCTATGATTAAAGAGATTGTTAATGCGGATATATATCTCATTTATGCTGATTACAAAGGGAATCTACAAATGTACATGTCGGATAATCTTAGAGACAGCTTGGAAATGCTAAAGAAAGAATCCACTTTATCTCAGTAAACGGCTTAGATCGAGATACCCATAAGTTTTTTGTATAAAGCGACGGCATGTCTGTCTGTCATGCCGGATAAAAAATCTATTATCAAACGCGCTTGTTCATATACACCTATTGTCGGCGAGAGATGTATACCGTTTAAATTTAAGATTCGCACCAAATTGAGGTGTTTCCCACTGCAATGTTTGCCTTTCTGAATCCAGTCGTTGGAGGCTTCCCAAAATAAAGAGAGCAATCCGGGTAGCACTTCAAATCCTGCGGCCTGTGTTTCCAATACATGCTGTGCGTTATAGATATGATCTACAGAAAACTTGGAAATATCTTTCGTCTTTGAAGCGGATGGGATGACATTAATCAGAGACTCATCAAAAATGCCATTCATGATATCGACAACATGCGTTATAAATACTTCAGCGCATTCATCAATCAATGCATTGATAGCCATGGCACGCAAGACACCTGCGCGTTGCCGTTCATCACTCATCCGGTTGAGTTTATCATGATCAAGTCTATCGTCAAGAATCGGAGCCACCAAATCTTTGAAAGAATGGCTGTCTATAACACCCATTTGCGTAGCATCTTCCAAATCAATAATCAAATAGCAGATATCATCGGCAGCTTCGAGCAGATAGGAGAGAGGGTGTCGTGTCCAAACAGCATTGGATTGACTCAAAGATGTAAGCCCGCATGTAGCGGTAATCTCTTCAAAGTATTGTTTTTCTGATTGAAAGAAACCATATTTCTTTTGACTTTTTCTTTTTGGATCTCGTTTAAACAGCGACTCGCAAGGATACTTGGTATATGTTGCCATAGTCGCAAGCGTGAGTTTTAAATCCGGGTATTGTGGGTTACATAAAATACGAAATCCTTGGGCATTGCCTTCAAATTTCAGCAAATCCTCATACTCGGCATCTGTTATCTCCGACGGTCTGTTTGAAATAAAAAAATCAGATAGCGCACGTTCTCCTGCATGGCCAAATGGGGGGTTGCCAATATCATGTGTCAGACAGGCGGCGGCAACAATAGCACCTATATCACCAACTGTAATACCCGCTTCTGTCAGTTCGGGATATTGGGTAATTAAATATTCACCGGCACGTTTTCCCAAGCTACGCCCCACGCTGCTCACCTCCAAACTATGCGTCAGTCGCGTATGCACAAAATCATAGGTTGGCAAGGGCACAACCTGTGTTTTGTTTTGCAACATACGAAAGGGTGTAGAGAAAACGATTCTATCCAAATCCATTTCAAATACCGAACGTATTTTTGCATCCGGATTGGATTTGGCTTTATCTGTTTGCCCTAAGCGTAAATCCGATAATAAAGCAAGCCAATTCACACGTCATTTATTAAATATATCCCCATACATACGGCTAAAGCTGCTGTTTCGCTGCGTAAACGGGAGGAGCCGAGCGATAAAGGTAAGAAATTTGCCGATAGTGCTTCTCTAAGTTCATTCGGCGTAAAATCACCCTCGGGCCCAATCATGACAGTATATCTCGCCGCTTGTTCATATTGCTTCAGTGGCTTTTTATCTTCATTCATGCAATGTGCTATGAGTTTCAGTCCGGAATATTGGGCTTGTGTAAATGTATGAAACGAAACTATGGGATTGATAAGCGGTAAGGTATAATGTAAACTTTGTTTCATGGCAGAAACAGCTATTGCCTTGATTCTCTCTAAATTGATTTTATTCTTTTCCGTACGATGTGTTTGAAGGAAGCTGATCTCATCAATACCTATCTCAACCGCCTTTTCCACCATCCATTCGATACGATCGGGCTTTTTTAAAGCCGGTACTGCCAAGTGTAAGTAATAGGAACGTGGTTGTGGGCAGCATGTTGTTTTAATCACAGTCAGAGCTTCAGATGGAGAGTTGACACTGCATGTAAATAAATGTCCTTTGCCATCCGTAACATAGACGGTATCGCCGTTGCGGTGGCGTAAAACCTTAAAGCAATGCCTTGCTTCAGTTTTGTCTAACAGAAGTTTATCCTGCTGAATGTTTTGAGTGTAAAATATCTGCATGCCACGACCTTCTCTGCAAAAATAGCAAATCAAAGAAAGAAAAGATAGCAAGCCATATCGATACAGAAGTTAGATGTAAGAAATCTATGCTAAAGAATCAGAGCTTTTTGGCAACAATAACGATAGAGTTCATGTCTTTTTGATATTGTCTAAAGACCTTGCGCATCGCCATTATCCGTTTCTTGGCTTCCGGATTGCTATAAATGTTATAGGCTATTTTCAATGATCTAAAAAAACCTTCATCGCTGATAAATCTTTTAGTCTCAAGTAGGTACATTCCGTTGGTTTCTACCTTAATGACTTCAAAGCCGGATTTTTCTATCAACTGTGTCCATTCGTCCACGGTAAGCGGTCTGGCATTGACGTGGATACATTTGGACAAATCTTTTTGGATAGTACCTTTTAATTCTTCGGAAATACCGTTTGGAGTTAGGCCAATTTCATGAATAGCATATAACCCACCTGGTTTTAATAAACGATATGCTTCGCTGATAATTTTTTCCTTTCGGTGATCGGCGTGCATAGTAAGCATAGCCTCCCCATAAACTTTAGTGGCAGACGCCTCCGGCAGTTCTACACTTTCAGCATTACCATTGATAAAGCGTATATGATCACCTTTGATTTTATTATTTAATAATACAACGGCTTGCACATCGGCATCCACGCCTGTATATGAATGGGGATTTTTGGCAATAGCCATAGCTGCCGTAAAGCCCAAACCCGGTGCAAATTCAATCACATTGTCCTTGTTTGTAATATCCAGATTTTCTATTAATTTTTGTGTTAGTTCTTTTCCACCAGGCCGTAAAACTTTTTTACCCATCTTGGCTAAGATCCAGTGGCCTTGGGCCGTTTTCATGTCAAGTACTTCCATAATTGAAATATTAAGATACAAATGTATTATTTAGAATAAGTCTAAACAATACCACAAAAAGGGGATTTTTAGTCCCTGTAAATTATTAAGTTGCCGAATTACCTGCGGCTTGGCAAAAATCTCGATAAGACGATTGACAAGAGGCCGCTTATAGGACAAAATGACCGCTTAAAAAAAGCGTGAGAGATTTCGTAGGGCTTTCTATTTAGGCTATGACATTATAAGAAAAAACCTCTGTGCGTTGGCAAATTTGGGCAAAGCTGTTTTGTCCTATAATATACTTGCGTTATGTTGAGTAGCCGAAGGCCATTATTTTTTTCTTTTTCTTCAAGCATTTTCCTTAAAAAAGGGGAGAGTTTTTTGTTTCTTTTTTTTCTTCTAATGCGTTGTTTGTTCGGGAACTATTACTATTAGTTCTCTTATTTCGCCTTTGCTAACAATAATATCCTTTAGGGTAATCATACAATAGCCAACACGATTAAATTTGACCTGATATGTTCCTGGTTCAAGTTGGATTTTATATTCTCCAAAACTGCCAGAAGTAATTCCTGTTACTTGTTTTCCAGTAGAATCAAGAACGACCACATCCATGTAAGGAACAATTACACCTTGACTTTCCAGGGTTACTCCATAAATCATTCCTTGGGATGCTTCATCCGAAAGTGTTCCAGTTGTTTCGTTTCTTAGCACTTTATAACCATCGCATCTTCCTTTGGAAGTAGCTTTTTGAACAACACAGCCACTCATTATTATTATCAGCATAAGAAGCAATGAAGGTAAAACTATATTTTGTTTCATATTTATCTGATTAGATGCACTCGTTCAATTAGTGTCCTTATTTCATTAGGATTATTAGAAAATGAATACTCAACCAATATGCTATATACTCCTGGTGATACGGGTAAAGTATTATACGTGCCGCCCCACCCGGAGTTCGGATTTTGGGTTTGGAAAACCCTATTTCCCCAACGGTCAAATATTTGCATATTAAAAAAAGCTACTTCCCTGCCATAGACCATAAAGACATCATTTACTGCGTCATCGTTAGGAGTAAACGCATTGGGTATATATATGCCCGGAACATCATGGATGATGAGTATTTGTATTGCAGTATCAGTGCATCCGAGGCTGTTCGTAATGATGAGAATAATCGTATTGGTATCAGGAAAGACGTATGTATATGAGGGATTTTGTTCTGTTGACATACCTCCTTCTCCCAAGTCCCACAGCCAGTTAGTAGCATCTGTGCTTGAAGCATCAATAAAATTGACTGTTGGATGCAATATATCTGAATATAGAGGATTATATATAAAATTTGCAGTTGGGGAATCCCCCATGGTTATAAAAGCAGTATCATACGCTGTTTGTCCGCAGGCATCAGTAACCGTGACAGTAATGGCAAGCGAACCATTGTCAAAAAATGTCATCAGGGTATCAGTAGAACCGCCCGGATTCCAACTGTATTGAAGCGGAGGAATAGCTCCCGAAACAACAGGTATAAAATCAACTGAGTCGCAGAAGTTCCCGTTATCCGGGAGAATATTAACAGTCAGCCCTTGTTTTTCGTTAATCAATAATTCAATATCTGATACATAATAATCTCCATTGCACAGGGTATCCCCAACCGACACGATTAATGTTTCTCCGTTATCAGGCAATAAATCTCCAAATGGAATAATTTGGATAGTGTCATACATCTGTCCTGGAAGCATGGTAATACTTGTTGGTGCAGCAGAATAATCTATACCATAGGTTGCGCTCCCGGAGTATTGCACAGTATAGGTTTT
>JAIXKU010000267.1 GCA_026936045.1 Flavobacteriales bacterium | reverse complement strand
ATATAAGATCTACTGGTCAATGATTTCTTTTGCTCCACAAAAATTACCTTAGTATATAATCCACCGTTATTTCCAATTCCTGTTCGAATAAATTTTAAGAATATCGTTTGCTTCCCTTTATTTGCAATCAATTCAATGTTATTCGGATCTTTCGAATGACTTATCAAACATTCTTTCTCATCAATTAAGACTTTATCTTTTCGAAATTCTATAGTTTGAGAATATAGGTTATTGAAAAAAAATAAAAATCCAATTAAGGTGAATGACTTGCACATATATTTATTTTTATAATTCAGGTGTTATGTTATTTAATTAAATCTAACAATCATACTATCGCCAACGGATATTATCCAATTGTTTGATTAACTCCATTAGCGTTGTAATACTCACGGTCTGATCTGGCAGCTGGTTGGCAAAAGCACTGGCCTGAGGGCCGCATAAGAATATTTTCTGATAGTCGTATGCTTCTACCACCGCTTTCATATAAGGAATCAGCTTATGCTGATTGAACGAAGTGGTGAAAAACGAAAGCAGAAAATCCGGTTTCCATATTTTCTTTAGATTCAAGATATCGGCTAACGGCACAGACTGACCCAAATACAAAGAATGAAACCCACGTGATTTAATCAGATATTTGGCAAACAACAACCCAATCTCATGCCATTCTCCTTCCGGCAGAAACAGTAAGAAACGGGGTGCCGGTTTCTGCACGACCGACAATTCATCAATAGCCACGATCACCTTTCGTCTTATCAGGTTAGAGATAAAATGTTCCTGCGCAACACTAATTTCTCCTGTTGACCACATCATACCCACTTTGCGCATAAAGGGGATTAATATCTGAATCATGGTTTGTTCAAATCCAAACCTTGAAACGGAACCGGAAAACACCTTTTCAAAACGAATCTCATCCAATTCGATCATTGACATGGCTAACATATCCACCTGCATCTCAAAAAAATCCTGCTTGCCCGTCACACATTTTACCATAGATAACACCTCTTGATTCAATGCATCATCTGACATGCAAGCGATGGATGAGATTTTCTTCCCATGCTTAATCAACATACTCACATTGAGTAGTTTTTTCAGATGGTTATCGTCATAATAGCGAATATTGGTAGAGGTGCGATGCGGAAGAACAATATCGTAACGCTGTTCCCAAATGCGTATGGTATGCGCCTTAATGCCCGTAAGCTTCTCAACTTCTTTGATTGAATATTGTCCCACCGTATCAAAAACTTTCAGATTCGTGCAAATGTAACATAACAGACGGCATTTTGTTTAAGGTTTTTGTTAATAAATCAAACAAATCTATCTGATTAAAATACAATATAAAGCACAAAAACAGTATTATTGTATGGTAAAGTTTTATGAAAGAAATTCACTTCGTCACAACAAGTCGCGAACGCTGGGAAGCATTGGAAATGCTTTTGTCTTCGCCCGGTTCAAAAGATCCTGACCGGATGTCCGATTTGTATATTCAGTTGACAGACGATCTTTCCTATGCCCGCACGTATTATCCGGACAGCAAGACCACAAAATATCTAAACGGCTTATCATCTCAACTGCATCGTGAGATATACAGAAATAAAAAAGAAGATAAAAACCGTTTTGTTCAGTTTTGGTTGACTGAATTACCACTTACAATCAGAAAATACCACCGCATATTAGCTTTATCATTTATTGTGTTCTTTCTATCCTTTGCCACTGGTTGGGTATCGGCAGAGCATGACAGTAGTTTTGTTCGTTTAATTTTAGGCGATGGGTATGTAAACAACACCGAAGAAAATATTGACAAAGGGCAACCCATGGATGTATATGGCAAGATGACGGAAGGCCCCATGTTTTTGTATATCACCTTCAATAATATTTACGTTTCATTTATTTTTTTCACGCTTGGCCTCACCTTGGGTATCGGCTCTCTTTGGCGCTTATTTAGCACAGGCATCATGGTGGGCGCATTTCTGAATTTCTTTTACCAAAAACATCTGCTGACAGATGCCATGTTAGCTATATGGATGCACGGCACGATTGAAATCAGTGTTGCCGTTATCTCCGGAGCTGCAGGATTGGTTTTAGGAAAAAGCATTATGTTTCCTGGCTCTTATTCCCGATTGGCATCCATAAAACAGGGCGCTTTGGATGGCTTGAAGATTGTTATCGGCTTAGTCCCTTGTTTTATCATAGCCGGATTTATCGAAAGTTTTCTCACTAGATATTATAATGTAAGTGTATTATTAAGCATGAGTATCATCTTGTTATCACTGGCTTTTATTGTCAGCTATTTTGTTATTTATCCAATTCAAATAGAAAGGAAGATACAACCGCCAGAAAAACCATTCGGTAATACTTTTAATAAAAGGGAGATTAGTATTACACGGTTGTATTATGGCATAGCATGGGTTTTAGGTGGGACAGTTGTTACTCTCATAGCTTTTATTTCAGGCCACCGTTATTTTATTTTAGCATGGGGATCCGTTGCTTACGGCATTTATCTGATTCAGTCATTTTTAAGAAGAAAATGTATATTTTAAGGAATACATGAATATAGGAAACCCCAAAATAGAACCTATTGAATTTCTCAAGATGAGAGATATAGGCGAGGTATTATCATTGACGTTTCGTTTTATACGTGACTATTTCAAGCCACTCATGCTAGGGATTTTATTTTTGGTACTCCCTTTTTATATCTTAGGTACGATTCTTATGATTAGTGCTCTTGATGGTATTATACCGAGCGTATTAGAGGTTGAAACAACATCATCCGTTTGGAGTATGATGATAGCTATATTATTTCTTGCCATGGGAACCGTCATGATTATTACCTATGTTAATGAACTAATTTATTTTGTATATAGCAATCCGGACAAACAGGTTCCAAACATTTGGGAGATATGGAATCTCACTAGGCGTTATTTCTTTTGGAACTTGCTGCACATGATTGTATGGTTTATTGTTTGCTGGATGTTTTTGATGAGTGTATATTTAGTTTTCTTTCTTTTAATTACAATAGGTATTGCCGGTATTGCATTAGGTGGCGTAGCCATAGCCGTCATAATGATCATTTTAGCCGTTTTGGCTATGTTCTTTGTAATGCTCTATACCGTATCAGCTACTGTTCCCATGTTTTTTATCGCCACATGTGAGAAGATAAATATCTTCTCAGCTCTTAGTCGCAGCTTCAGCCTGCTCCATGTATCTAAAATTGGTTTTATAAACTCCTTATTGACGAATCTCTTAGTCGTTATCATTATCACCATCATCTCCAGTAATATTTTGATGCCGGTATTGATTATCGAAGGATTTATCGGATATAATTCCGGCAGTAGTAACCCATTCAGCGAGCAAGGAACGTTAATCAAAGTATTTTATGGCGTTACCTATCTTATAAGTCCATTTGTTTATATGATTCCACTTATCAGTAATGCCATGAATTATTTTAATCTGCGCGAGCGACTAGATGCACCGGGACTAAAAAAACGTATAAGCCTTATCGGCCAACAAACAGATTTTGATATTCACCAATACGAAGAGGAATAAAACATGAGCTATCTTCAGAAATATCAAGATACCAATCAGCCTTTTCGAGCGCATGTAAGGTTATTAAGATATTTTCTTCCTTTTATATTCATTGTATGTATTAGCAGCCTATCTTCTCATGCAGATACCCTACCTCCATCTCATCAATGGCGGAAATTCAACAAAGAGGAGATTGAGAAATTCAGATCCGATAGACATTTTGACTATGCAGAACGTAAGCCAACAAAAGCGAAAGAATCAATGGATTGGTTTGAGAAGCTTTTAAAGCGTCTTTTTCGTTCAAAATGGGAGCCAAATGTGGACAGAAGTATCTTTGATTTTATTACCATTACAATCATAGTTCTTGTCATCATACTGGCTATCTGGGCTTTCATGAAGCTACGGTTTCGTTGGTTTGTTACAGACAAGGGAGCAAAAAGAAGTATAGATTCGGATTTTATTATTGAGAATATTCATGATATCAATTATGATTATGAGATAGAAAAGGCTGAGCAAGAGAAAGATTTCAGGTCAGCTATACGGTATCGCTATTTATATCTCTTAAAAACATTATCTGACAATGAACTTATTGATTGGCAACCACAAAAAACCAATTATGAATACAGCAAAGAATTATACGGTACTATTTATGCTGAACCATATACTATTTTAACCGGTTGGTTCGAATTTACCTGTTATGGCGGATTTGACACCGATGCTCAGACGTATCAATCCATTAAAAATCGGTTTTTGGCCTTTCCGATAAACAAACAATCCCATAAAATCACTAATAAGAATGGGTAAGGCTAAGTCATATCTTATATTTATCGGACTGCTAATAGTCGTGTTTCTAATTATTCAGGCCATTCGTCCTGAACTGATTAATTGGCAACCCACTTATTCTAAAATTCACAAATGGCCTTATGGTAATTATGCACTCTTCAGGCTTTTAGACAATATCTTCCCCGAACAACCCATTACCTATTCACGTCAATCGCCATACATCATCCTGCCCGAACACGACACCGGCTATAACTATATTCTGATAACAGAATATTTTGCTCCGGAAGAAACCGAGAGTCAAGCATTTTTTGATTTTATCAGAAGAGGAAATAATCTCTTTGTTGCCGCCAACAATATAAATTACCATATATACGAAGAAACAGGTATTGAGAGTAACGAGGATTACAATTATAATCCACTCGCTGATAGTGCAGAAACAGTAATATTAAATTTCAAAGACCCTCAACTTAAATCGAAAGAAGGGTATTCCTTCCGACGCAACCAAGTGTCTTATTACTGGACATTAGATAGTGCTCATTATAATAGTGAGCTAAGCATACTCGGTATAAATGCTAATAATCAACCTAACTTTATTTGTATAGATATTGGAGCAGGGCACTTATTTATGCATGCCAATCCTAAGGCATTTACCAACTACAACATGATTTACGATACATTGAATAATGAATACGTCAGCAAAGCGCTCTCATATCTTCCCGTGCAGCCTGTCATCTGGGATGAATATTATAATATGGGCTCGGAAGGCGCACAAACGGAAATTCGATATATCCTCTCATCCTCCTCTTTAAAAACAGCCTGGTTTATTCTGCTTTTTGGTATTCTCTTATACATGTTGTTTGAGAGCAAACGTCAACAACGTATCATTCCTATCATCATACCGCCTGTTAACAGCACATTGGAGTTTACACATACCATCGGACGTCTCTATTTTCAACAAAAGAACCATAGTAATCTTGCTAGAAAAAAAGTCATTTATTTCTTAGAAAGCATTAGACGGCGATATAATATGGATACTAGAGAGATTAATAACGAATTTGCTCAGGTTTTATCTGAACGATCAGGTGTGGATGAACAAACTATACAGCAACTGATAACACATCTTCTACGCATACAATCAGGACAACCATCATCAGAAAAAGACCTACTCTCTTTAAGTCAGATTATAGATATATTTAACATTAAAACAAACGCATAATGGAACAAACGATGCAAACACCGGAATTTCAAAACAGAGTTGAACTCAATCATCTCCGTCAATCTGTCGAAGATATCCGAAAAGAAATTGGGCAAATCATCGTGGGCCAGCATGAAATGATAAATCTTATCATTGTCGGTCTCTTATCAGATGGCCACATGCTAATAGAAGGTGTGCCTGGCATTGCTAAAACACTCACCGCCAAATTAGTTGCCAAAACGATGTCTATTAAATTCTCTCGTATCCAATTTACACCGGATTTAATGCCATCGGACGTAATCGGTACCAGCGTGTTTAACATTAAAAATTCAGAGTTTGAATTTCATCAAGGGCCGATCTTTGCTAACATCGTTCTGATTGACGAAATAAACCGTGCCCCGGCCAAAACGCAAGCTGCATTGTTTGAGTGTATGCAAGAAAAACAAGTGACCGTTGACGGGAAAACATATACACTTCCACCACCATTCATTGTGCTTGCTACACAAAATCCGATTGAGCAGGAAGGCACATACAGACTACCGGAAGCTCAGCTAGACCGATTTATGTGTAAAATAGAAATCTCTTATCCAAAACAAGAAGAAGAGATACTTATATTAAAAAATCATCATGAAAAGAAAGGTAATTTCTCACCTGAGCAAATTCAACCCGTTCTTACAGGCGAGCAACTGCTTACATACAGGAACATTGTACAATCCATTCAGGCCGAAGATAAGCTTATTGAATATATTGCAAGCATTGTCAGCAAAACACGTGGCCATAAATCTCTGTTCTTGGGTGCATCACCACGTGCTTCATTAGCTATTCTAACTGGTGCTAAGGCCTATGCCGCCATACATGGAAAAGATTTTATCACGCCTGATGACATTAAATTCATCGCATCACCTGTATTAGCACATCGTATCTTACTCACGCCAGAAAAAGAAATGGAAGGCGCTACAACAACACAGATTGTTCATCAAATCCTTGAATCGGTAGAAGTGCCAAGATAAACATGAGACTGATACGTTTCATACGATCATTATATCTTACGCAGCCATTTTTTATCTGGATGGGATTGCTCATTATTCTTTTTGTTTTGAGTCATTTCTACCCATTCTTATTCTTCTCATCATGGGTTTTTCTTTTGGTATTCCTACTCATTACACTTGTAGAAATAATCATCTTATATCGTTTCTCGAAACCTATAACTGCCCAACGTGAGGTTAACGATAAACTCTCAAACGGAGATATAAACGAGATCAAAATTCAAGTCAGTAATCTGTATCCGTTTTCCATATCCATTCGTCTTATAGAAGAAGCGCCTATTCAATTCCAGCTCCGTCATTTGTATCTTAGCTTGACGTTAGAATCCGGGCAAACAAAAAGAATTATTTATACACTTCGTCCTACAAGAAGAGGAGAATATGCATTTGGCAACCTTAATATTTTCGTAAGTGTTTTGTTTCGGTTAGTTCAAAGACGCATTATCATTGAAGCCAATCACATAGTACCTGTTTATCCTTCTTTTATACAGATGCGCAAATACGAGCTTATGGCCATTTCAAACCGATTGACCATGGTAGGCCTCAAAAAGATTAGACGCATCGGGCATAATCTTGAGTTTGATCAGATACGGGATTATGTCACAGGAGACGATTACAGAACAGTCAACTGGAAAGCGACGGCACGAAAGAGCAAACTCATGGTTAATCAATATATGGATGAACGGGCTCAACCCGTATATTGTTTGATAGACATGGGGCGTGTAATGAAGATGCCATTTAATGAAATGACCTTACTCGATTACAGCATCAACGCATCATTAGTACTTTCAAATGTTGCCATAATCAAACATGACAAAGCCGGGCTTGTGACTTTCTCTCATAAAACACATAGCCTTCTGTCTGCCGATCGCAAAGCCGGGCAGATGCATAAGATAATGGAACTCTTATATCGGCAAAAAACCGGATTTCTTGAAACCAGCTACGAATTACTTTACGCTACGATAACACGCAACATAAACCAACGCAGCTTGCTTATTCTTTTTACAAACTTTGAAACCGTCGCATCTATGCAACGCCAACTCCCCTATTTGCGACAAATAGCTAAGCGACATCTGCTGGTAGTTATTTTTTTCAGTAATACGGAGCTAAAAAAGTTTATACAAAAACCGGCATCTAATACCGAACAGGTTTATTTGAAAGCCATTGCCGAAAAGTTTGATTTTGAAAAACGTCAGATTGTAAAAGAACTAGAGCGGCATGGTATTGCCTCTGTATTGACAGCACCCGAACATCTGACTGTTAACACCTTAAATAAATATTTGGAACTTAAAGCCCGCGGTATGATATAGTGTATGGAAGCATGTTTGAGAATAAAAAATTATGTACGTTTGCATCAAAGCCTGTGTAATATAGGTGAGAATTATTAAAGATGCCAATAAGTACATATATTAAAGACAGAGTAAGAAGCTTTTTGCAGTTCTTACATCTTGATATCACACCCAATCTTCGTTATGATCGACTCACACTTCGCATTATGCAAAAAGTGATCCAGCCTACTTCAAACTGTATAGATGTTGGCTGCCATAAAGGTGAAATATTAGAACAAATCATAAAACTGGCACCAAAGGGGAAACATTCTGCATTTGAACCCATTCCTGTATATGCAGAGAATCTCATTAAAGAATTTGGAGATAAGGTTACAATATTCCCCTACGCCTTATCCAACCAAGCAGGCGTTTCTTCCTTTCATTTTGTCCGCAATGCCCCTGCATTTAGTGGTATTAAACAGCGTTCGTACCTTATTGCTAATCCAGATATTGAAAAAATAGATGTTGAATTAAGACGTTTAGACGATCTTCTACAGGCTGACCTGCCCATTCATTTTATGAAGATAGATGTTGAAGGTGGTGAGTTTGACGTTCTTAAAGGTGCTGTTAGAACATTAAAAACATATAAGCCGATTGTGATTTTCGAATCCGGTCTTGGCGCCAGCGAACGCTATGGTACAAAACCGGAAACCTTATTCCAATTCCTTCGAGAAGAAGTTGGCTTAAACGTTTCTTTACTGAAAGCCTTTCTTAATAACGAACCTTCTCTTAGTCAATCAGCCTTTGTGCGATGCTTCAAGGAATCTCTTGAATTCTACTATATCGCGCATCCTTAAACCCTTTTGATATTTTATATATAACTTTTCACCTCTGTCATTGAAGCCATATGCAATAGAGCTATTAGTACATCCATGTGAATAAAAAAAGAGATAATTCTTTTCTCATTTTCATTTCCCAATAAAAGGATTATAGTTGCACTCTTTTAGAAAACATCATTCGTTTTGGCTTCTTTTTTAGGTATGCGATTATTTACAACATATAGCGCGATATTCGCAAAACTTCAATATCATTTAAGATATAACCAATACTTATAGATGCCATAGACTTTGGGGGCATACTGCTTTTCGGTGAGGAAACGGTTAATGTCCCCTCTAAACGAAGTGGTGATGAATTAGTCGCTATTAATTCTAAAGTAGAAATAGGTTGATAACTGCTAAGATCAATAGTGTATGGGGAAAAGAAGCCCCAATAACACTTCCATTAACGACTGTAACAACCGTAATTGGAATCCATGAACTCTCATTATAATATGCGGCTTCAGCCGTTAATGATGTGAATGTTTGACAAGACATTAAATGATTAGAATCAATAGACAATATACCACCGCTATTAGAACCTGAAACGGTATAGATGAGATCTTATACAACTATATCAATTCCCTTGCAAAAAGAAGATAGAATTGCCTTTTTTGTGCGGATTAAGAAAAAGTTTTGATTTGTTTTGAGTATATTAGTAAACTATTTTTAGGATTATTGAGCAAGGAATAGACTTACGAAAGCTCTCGTTTTTAATTTCTATTATGTTGGTGTTTTTATTTCTATATTAGAAACCTTAATTGAAGATATGAAACAATGGTTAAAAACAGGATGGCAATTCTCCGAACTATGGATTTGGTTTTTTGCAATACTCTATTTAGTCCTCATTAATCC
>JAIXKU010000271.1 GCA_026936045.1 Flavobacteriales bacterium | reverse complement strand
AGTATTGATAGCCAAGACAATAAAAAATACTATTTTATACTATCTATCCAAAATGTTAAATTCTATTTAAAAAAACGTTTAATATTTATTTATTACAATTAAACAATTTAGATTTGTTCTAAATTAAAAACATAATCTTATGGCCACCTATTATAATAATACCTTTTCATCTGAAGTTGTTTCACATAGAGACTCCCTGCGTTATTTTGCATTAAGCCTTACACACCATTCTGAAGATGCAGAGGATTTGCTTCAGGAAACCTTATTAAAAGCGTTTACCTATAAAGATAAATTTGAAGCAAATACCAATCTCAAAGCTTGGTTATTTACCATTATGAAAAATATCTTTATCAACAGCTACCGCAAGCAGAACAAAGTAAAAACCATTTTTGACAGCAGTAAAGATTTGTTTTACCTAAACATGCCCGAAACACGTAAAAATTTCGATCCGGATTCTAGACTGAATTTTAAAGAACTAAACATCCTTCTTGATTCTTTAGGCGAAGAGTATCGCGTGCCGCTTAGTATGTATGTGGAAGGTTACAAATACAAAGAAATTGCAGATGAAATGCAGTTGCCTATTGGAACGGTTAAAAGCCGCATCTTCTTAGCCCGTCGTCAGATGATGGAAAAAGTGAGTAACTAATTAATTATCCTTTATTGGGTTGTGCAAATGTTATCACATCCTGTGCTGTGATTGTTTGATCACAAAGAATAATCAGTCGTTCGATGACGTTACGTAGTTCACGTATATTGCCTGTCCAGTTTATTTTCTTTAGTTCGTTTAACGCATCTTCTGAAAAAGTCTTTGCGGGAATACCTTGTTCTTCAATGATTTTTACAAGAAAATGCTCGGCAAGCAAAGGGATGTCATCGGTGCGCTCATTCAAATCGGGTACATGAATGGGAATGACATTTAAACGATGAAATAAATCTTCTCTGAAATTGCCTTTGCTGATTTCTTCACTGAGGTTCTTATTGGTAGCAGCGACAACCCTGACATTGACAGTTATTTCCTTATCGCCGCCTACACGTGTAATTTTGTTTTCCTGTAAAGCACGTAAGACTTTAGCTTGTGCACTTAAACTCATGTCGCCAATTTCGTCAAGAAAAAGCGTACCGCCATTAGCCAGTTCAAACTTACCCTGACGTTGCTTTATAGCTGTAGTAAATGCCCCTTTCTCATGACCGAACAGCTCGCTTTCTATTAATTCGGATGGAATAGCGGCACAGTTTACTTCCACTAAAGGGCCGGAAGCCCGATTGCTCAACTCGTGTATCCATCGCGCTACCAATTCCTTTCCCGTTCCGTTGCTGCCGGTTATCATCACGCGTGCATCCGTGGGGGCTACACGCTCTATTAATTCTTTAATCTTTAGAATAGGCTCCGATTGACCAATAATTTCGTGGGTTTTGGTTTTGCTTACTTTCTTCTTTAGTTGCTTGGTTTCTACGATTAATGTTTTTCTCTCCAATGCATTTCGAACAGTAACCAAGAGCCGATTTAAGTCAATAGGTTTGGCGATATAATCATATCCGCCTTTTTTTATGGCTTCAACAGCCGTGTCAATATTGCCATGCCCTGAAATCATAATAACAGGCACTTCACTGTCGGATGCCATGAGTTTGTCTAAGAACTCAATACCATCCAACTTAGGCATCTTGATATCGCTTAATATAATATCGTAATTATTCTTTAATGCGAGCTCTAATCCCTTCTGTCCATCCTCCGCTTCATCTACTTCAAAACTTTCATATTCTAAGATCTCTCTTAATGTCTTACGGATGCTGGCCTGATCGTCAATAACTAAAATTCTTGGCATATCATTCAAGTTTAGGGCATAAATCTACAACTTTCATAACATATCAGACCTTTATAAGGTATGAAATAATCCTAAAGCGGTCGTATGTCAGACTTATCACATCATCGTCTTATCGCTGAGGCATCTCTATCAATCAAAAGATCTCATCCCTGTAGGAAATCCTCCCGCCATCACGCCTCCATAGAAAATATCTTGGTGGAATGACGTTTGGGCAATCATTTTTTAGCTTACAGCAAAAAAATAATTTAAGAAAAGCTAGCTTTAGCACTGATAGTTTTGTTAAATGAAGCCCTGCTCACCTAAACAGGTTTAGAATTGACTGTTTGCTATCTTTGCCGTATGTCAGACTTATCTTATCATCGTCTTATCGCCGAGGCATTGAGTCATTTACCTTTGCAAAAAGGCGATACAATATGGATAGCTGCTGATTTGACACGCCTGGCAGCGCTACACGCTGAGAAGAAGCAAAGGTTTCAACCGGCCATGTTTGCTACATATATTTTAGATTCTATACAACCCGGTACAATTCTGATTCCTGGATTTGTAAATACGTATGTGCCCGGTGTGGTTTTTGACAAGCAGCATACAATGCCTGTTACAGGCGCTCTCTCAAAATGGGCGCTGAAATCTCAGTTGTTTAAACGCAATGCCGATCCATTTCATTCATTCTTTATTAAAGGCGAGAAGGCCGATCTGTATGCCTCTGTACTGTCTGAAAGCTCGTTTGGTAAAGACTCTGTCTTTGATGTATTGTATCAAGAGAAAGCTAAATTTTTACTTTGGGATGTGGACTTTCAATACGCATTTACATTTGCACACTTTGTGGAAGAAATGATGCAAGTCTCCTATCGTCATTATAAAGTTTATGATATTCCTGTGATACAAAATGGCAGTTCAATTCAGCAACAAATTAAGCTGTATGAGAAAAAACCCGGTTATAAATTATCGTTGTTTCCGTTGAAAAAAATGCTTTCAGAGAATGGCGCCTGCAGAGAAGGCTCATATAAAAATTGCTCTTGGTCTATGGTAGATTTACATCAGGCCTATCAGCTGCTTTCGGACGATATACAAAAACATGGTGGAAAGAATTTCGTTAACTTTGATTCGTTTCAATGGTGTAAAGACCGGATTAAAGGTCTATTTTCCTTATGATACTAATCTATTCACCACATATAACGCCCCGTTTGAACTATACGGCAGATGTTGTTTTTAGACGGGTGCTCAAAATCAAATCATCTGTTTCTATTACAGAAGATAAAGACACATTTATGCAATATGATGGGCCAAAGATTAATTATTCGCCTCAATCCATGCCCAATGCTGTGCATATTCCAAGTTCAGGTTTTTTATTTCAAACCGGTGTGAAGCAGCTTTTCCCCGGTATATGTCATGGTGCTTCCGGGAAAGCCCTTTTCCCTACTGACGGTAGCGATGATTTTTCCTATGATGTATTTGCCGCCGTCTTTTATATGGTGACACGCTATGAAGAATACTTGCCTTTTGAAGCAGATACTCATGGTCGTTTTCAACCCGAGCATTCAATCGCATATAAGCATGGTTTTCTCGATAAACCCATTGTACATTATTGGGTAGAAGAAATTAAAGATAAACTTCAGAAACATAAGCCCGATATGGTTTTCCCCAGAAAGAGATTTAGGTATGTTTCTACCATTGATGTAGATAACGGCTATGCTTATAAAGGGAAGAACAAAGTAAAGATGATGGCTGCCGGTGTACGTGATATTTTTAAGGGAGAATGGAGAAAGGCGTTTCAAAGAATACAAGTTACGATAGGTATTGAAAATGACCCGTTTGATTATTACGCTTTCCAGAAAAAACTAAAACGGAAATATCATTTTCCGATGTGCTATTTTGTTCTTTCAGGACAACCCTCCGACAAGGATCATAATCTGCCGCCTCATAGCAAAGGGTTTCAATCGCTTGTCAGAAAGATTGGAAGATTCTCAAAAATAGGCATTCATCCCTCTTATTTTTCGAATGAAAGTGTTGCTATTATAAAAAAGGAGATAGGTAACATTGAAACATGTTATGAAAATAAAATCAAAGCAAGTCGTCAGCATTTTATACGTCTCCGCTTTCCTCATACTTATCGGCAATTGATAGAAGCCGGTGTTGAAACGGATTATTCTATGGGTTATCCTTCTCTGTCCGGTTTCAGAGCGGGGATAGCCGAGCCGTATTTGTTTTATGATCTGGAACAAGAAACGATTACCAATTTGAAGATAAAGCCTTTTCAGATTATAGATACCGGCTTAAAAGATTATCAGAAATTAGATTCGGAAAATGCGTTATCCGAAATGATTAGAATAGCTGAAGATGTGAAAATTGTTAACGGCCTGCTGATAAGTATTTTTCACGATAGAACCTTTGCGCCTTCGGATGAAAAGCCGAGTTGGAAGAATGTGTACCAATCCTTTATTAAATCACTCTATTAATATGCCGGTACAACTTATTCATTCAACTGACATAGATCAGAATAAATGGAATACGCTCGTTCTCTCTTCGCCCATGTCATCTGTTTTTGGTATGTCATGGTATTTGGACACTGCTTTTTCGAGTTGGTCAGCGTTGGTTTTGGATGATTATCAGGCCGGTATGCTATTGCCCTTACGGCGAAAATTAGGTGTTAAATATGCCTATAACCCGCTTTTTGTCAGAGAAACAGGTGTTTTTTCTTCCATGAGATTAACGAATGATTTGCTTATGCTGTTTTCAAAAGCGATTAAGGCAGCTGCAAACAGCATAGAAATCTATACATTTCAACCCTTGCCGAGTTTTAATACACATGAAAGACTTTCTCAGTGGAGGGATTTACCGGATGACAGCCGGCAGTTGTTGTCGAGTTATAACGAGAACACAAGACGTAATATTAAAAAAAGTTTACAATCATTTCATACAATTACATACGATCAGGATTACGATACGATCTGCCTGATGTTTGAGATGCATAAGTTGAAAGAGATAGATAACCTCACAAGAGAAGATATCATTGTGCTCAGAGAGATTATGAAACAGGCCGTTGCTATTCGGCAGGGTTTTGCTGCCAAGCTACTTCATCAAGACAAATGCATCGCATCAGGTTTTTTTATCACGCATAACGATACACTTCTGTTTTTGAAAGGCTCGGCATCTGAAGAAGGCAAACAAACAGGCGCTATGCATCGGTTGCTTCATGAGGTTTTTTCTTCCTATTGCAGTAAATTAAGCAGAGTAGATTTTGGCGGCTCTAATATAGCCTCTGTGGCACGTTTTTATAAAGGGCTTGGCGGTGTTGATAAGCCGTATTATGCTTGTCGCACATCATTTCATTTGTTTTAATATGAAGAACCTGCGATTAAAACAATATTTTTGAACCCTTGTTTAATAGTCTTTAAAGTAAAAGCATTTGTATTCATGAGCGTAAATCAACAATCTCCTCTGACTACCTGGGTTGAAGTGCCAGAGAATAGTGACTTCTCTATCTACAACCTGCCTTATGGCATTTTTTCATATAATGATAAAAAGCCACGTGTAGGGGTGGCTATTGGTGATTATGTGATAGATATGGCTTCTCTGTATAAGCGCGGGTATTTGGATGTTTTGTTTTTAAATGAGAATATTTTTAAGTCGCCGACTCTTAATCGCTTTATTGGATTAGGTAAGCCGTATTGGACTCAAACGCGTAAACGGTTATTGGAACTCTTGGATCGTAATAATATGACGTTACAGTTGAAGAAGGATGATGTGGCGGCTATATTGATTCCAATGACAAAAGTGCAGATGCATCTTCCATTGCATATTGGCAACTACACGGATTTTTATAGCAGTCAGGAGCATGCTACCAATGTTGGGCGTATGTTTCGACCGAATGGCGAACCCTTATTACCCAATTGGAAACATTTGCCGGTAGCATATCATGGGCGCGCTTCGTCTATACGCATCTCAGGGACTGATTTTCACCGCCCGCAAGGTCAATTAATGCCGGATGGCGCTACGATGCCAATATTCGGACCTTCACAGCAATTAGATTTTGAAGTGGAAATGGCATTTGTGGTGGGTAGAGAAAATGAACTTGGCCATCCTATTTCTGCCTCTGATGCAGAAAAATATATTTTTGGCATCTTGCTGTTTAATGATTGGTCTGCACGCGATATTCAGAAATGGGAATATGTGCCTTTAGGGCCTTTTCTAAGTAAAAATTTCGTATCTACAATATCGCCTTGGATTGTTACATTAGATGCGTTAGAACCGTTCCGATGCACTTCACCAATACAGGATGTGCCGATATTGCCATATCTTCATGTTGAAGGAAAAAAAAGCTTTGATATACAGATTGAAACCTATATCAAACCTCAAGAATCCGAACCCTCACTAGTTTCCTTAACTAATCATAAATATTTGTACTGGAACATATCTCAGCAACTGGCTCATCATACCATCAATGGCTGTAATATGCAAATTGGTGATTTATGTGCTTCCGGTACAATTTCAGGCAAAGAACCTAACACATTCGGTAGTATGCTAGAACTTACATGCCGGGGTGAACGTCCTATTACGCTTTCTGACGGCTCAATACGAACGTTTATTCTTGATGGCGACAAGGTGATCATGCACGCCTTTGCTCAAAAAGACCAAATACGTGTGGGTTTTGGACGGTGCGAATCTACTGTCTTGCAGATTGTTTAAACGAAGAAGAATTGGATTCTTCGTATCTTTTGTAATTTAGCAGAAATCTTTCCTTTAGATGCATACAGACCCCGAAAAAGAGCGAGAAGAAATACTTAAACGATACCGTTTGTTGCTCAAACATGCCTATGTTACAGTCACCGATAAGGAGGAACGTAAGCAAATCAATAAAGCATTTCAGATAGCGGTAGATGCACATAAGCATATGCGCCGAAAATCCGGTGAGCCATATATCTATCATCCTATCGCTGTAGCACAAATCGTTGTACAGGAAATGGGACGTGGCGCAACCTCTATCATCTGTGCCTTACTTCACGATGTGGTGGAAGATACAGAGTTGACATTAGAGGATATAGAGAAGTTCTTTGGTCCTAATGTAGCCAAGATTATTGATGGCCTTACTAAAATATCTAGCGTATTTGATAACACCCGCTCCATTCAAGCTGAGAATTTTAGAAAAATCGTACTGACACTTGCTGAAGATATACGTGTCATCTTGATAAAAATAGCCGACCGCCTACACAATATGCGTACGCTTGACCATATGGTACGCGACAAGCAACTCAAAATAGCATCCGAAACACTTTTTCTCTATGCGCCTTTAGCTCACAGATTGGGTTTTTATAATATTAAGACCGAGCTGGAAGATTTATATCTGAAGCATATGGAACCTGAGCAATACCAAGATATCGTTCAGCGATTAGAAAAATCAAAGGATGTGATGGAACGCTTCATTCGTAAGTTCACGCAACCCATCAAAACGAAGCTCAATGAGGCTGGCCTTTCTTATGAAGTAAAAGGACGAACAAAGTCTATTTATTCTATATGGAATAAAATACATAAGAAAGGTACACCTTTCGAAGAAATCTTTGACATTTTTGCAATACGTATCATTCTTGATGTGCCGATACAAAGTGAGAAATCAGAGATATGGAAAACATATTCCATAGTGACGGATTTGTATCAACCTAAGCCCGACAGACTGCGTGACTGGATTTCTTTCCCTCGTGCCAATGGCTATGAATCACTTCATATTACAGTGATGAGCCCAACCGGCAAATGGGTGGAAGTACAGATTCGCTCCAAGCGTATGGACCAAGTGGCGGAACGAGGTTTTGCTGCACATTGGAAATACAAAGAGTCTAATGCAGAGTCAGCGATAGATGAATGGATAACCAAAATCAGAGAATTTCTTGAAAATAAAGAAAATGAAGAAGCTGTTGATTTTGTAGATGCTTTTAAGCTGAATTTATATACGGATGAGATATTTGTTTTTACTCCTAAAGGCGAATTGAAAACGTTACCAGCTAATGCCACAGCTCTCGATTTTGCCTATGATATACATAGTGATGTTGGCGATAAATGCTTAGGCGCAAAGGTTAATAATCGCCTTGTTCCTCTTAGTCATAAACTTAATAGTGGTGATCAGATAGAAATTATCACCTCACAAAAACAATCGCCGAGGGAGGATTGGCTAAACTTTGTTTATACAGGAAAGGCACGTGCTCGAATAAAAGCAGCATTAAAAGAAGAAAAGAAAAGAATCGCCCAAGATGGGAAAGAAATTTTTGAAAGAAAACTGCGACGCTTGAATTATAATTTCAATCCGCAGGATATCAATGTGATTTTAAAATACTTTAAACTTCAAGATGAGCTTGAGTTCTACTACCGGGTTGGGAAGGGCATAATTAATAGCCAGCAGATAAAGAACTTTTATAAAGAGGAGGGTAAAAAGAGTTGGTATTCTTATTTGGCACGCAAATTAACCCGTAAGAGTTCTAAAAGTACAGAAATAAAGGAGTCTTTCGAGAGCCTGGTAAAGAAGTACAACAGAGGCGGAGAGCAGTTATTGATAGGGGAGAATGCTGAAATAATTGATTATACCCTTGCACCATGTTGTAATCCCATACCGGGTGACGAGGTGTTTGGCTTTGTAACCATCAATGATGGCATAAAAATCCATAAAATCAATTGCCCCAATGCCATTCAGTTGCTTTCTAATTACGCATATCGTATAGTCAAAGCCAAGTGGACCAGTTTCGAGACGTTGTCATTCCTAACAGGATTATTGGTAAAAGGTATTGATGATGTGGGTATTGTAAACAGAATAACCAAACTGATTTCTAATCAGATGAAGGTAAATATGCGCTCGCTCAGTTTTGATAGTAGTGATGGGATTTTTGAAGGGAAAATTACGTTATTTGTACAAGATACTCGCCACTTAAATGAGCTTATGGATAAACTAAAAAAGCTGCCGGGTGTTATTTCTGTAGAAAGAATAGATCAAGCATAAAAACATGAAGAATTCGATTTTTGAAAAAGTAAAAAAAATATTTTCAGATTACCTTGAAAGAAACAGGCATCGTAAGACCTCCGAGCGCTTTGCTATTCTAGAAGAAATATATTCTAGAGACGAGCACTTTGATGTAGAAGAGCTGTTCGTGAGTATGAAAGATAAAAAATATCGTGTCAGTCGGGCTACGGTTTATAACACCTTGGATCTCTTGTTAGATTGCGATTTGGTACGTAAGCATCAGTTCTCCGGCGCTATGGCGCAATATGAAAAATCATTTGGGAATAAACAGCACGACCATTTGGTTTGCATGGATTGCGGACGTGTCATAGAATTTTGCGACCCAAGAATCCATCATATTCAGCAGGGTGTGGCCGGTTTACTTAATTTTGAAGGGGTTAATCACTCGTTGGTGATCTATGGCACATGTAAAACGCCTGATTGCCCATATAAAGTTAAATCAGAGCATTAATCACTCGAATTTATATATTTTTACACCTTATAAGTTCGATTGTGTCATTCTCATATTCAATAGAAAATAAAAAGACATTGGCCGTGATAATGTTTCATGGGGCATTGCTTAGCACATTTGATGCTAAACCCTTTTTGGATGAATTGCATGAGGTGCGTAAAACACATTCGAAATTCATTGTTGATTTACAAGACCTGAACCATCTCAGCAGTGAGGGGTTGAGCGTGTTGTTGCAAATACTTACTAAAGCTAGAAATGCCGGAGGTGATGCTGTAATAATTAATG
>JAIXKU010000108.1 GCA_026936045.1 Flavobacteriales bacterium | reverse complement strand
CTCTTATTATGTATAGATAAATTTAGTTACTTTCGGCTCGTAAATATTACGTTCAGAATTAAAGCTCATATTTATGTCAGAACAAGCAGAAATCATCCTCGAAGGTAAGTCACATAAACTACCTATCGTTGTAGGAACAGAAAATGAAAAAGCGATTGATATTAATAACCTACGATCAGAAACAGGTTATATTACGTTAGACTCGGGTTATAAGAACACCGGGGCTACTGTTAGCGCTATCACCTTTTTAGATGGTGAAGAAGGTATTTTAAGCTATCGCGGCTATCCTATCGAGCAACTGGCAGAGCGTTCTGACTTTATTGAAGTAGCCTATTTGCTTATTAAAGGTGAGCTCCCTACCAAGCAACAATTGGATGAGTTTTATGAGGCTATTACAATGCATACGCTTATTCATGAGGATATTCGTAAATTTTATGGCGCTTTCCCAACATTTGCTCATCCCATGGGTGTCGTTTCGTCTGTTACAAGTGCGCTCTCCACATTCTATCCGGAATCTCTAAATCCTCATCGCGGCGAAGAAAAGATATTCTTAACCATTACGCGCTTATTGGCTAAGTTTCCTACTATTGCAGCATGGGCATACAAGCATTCCATTGGTCATCCGGTGGTTTATCCTAAAAACAAATTGGGCTATGTAGAGAATTTCCTTAATATGATGTTCTCTATGCCTACCGATGAATATGAGATTGATCCAGTTGTGGTAAATGCATTGGATAAATTACTTATTCTTCATGCTGATCATGAACAAAACTGTTCTACATCAACAGTTCGTTTAGCCGGTTCATCTCAGGCTAACCTTTATTCGTCTATTGCTGCCGGTATTACGGCCCTTTGGGGTCCGTTGCACGGTGGCGCCAATCAGGAAGTGATTGAAATGCTTGATCGTATACGTGAAGATGGTGGTTCTGTAGATAAATGGATTGCCAAAGCAAAAGACAAAAACGATCCGTTCCGTTTAATGGGCTTTGGACACCGCGTTTATAAAAACTTTGACCCACGCGCCAAGATTATCAAAAAAGCTTGCGATGATGTCTTGAACCGTTTAGGGATTAAAGATCCTGTACTCGAAATAGCTAAGAAACTTGAGGAGGTAGCCTTGAATGATGAATACTTTGTTGAGCGTAAATTATATCCCAACGTAGATTTTTATTCAGGTATTATTTATCGTGCGATGGGCATCCCTAAAGATATGTTTACAGTTCTTTTTGCTGTTGGTCGCTTGCCGGGATGGATTGCCCAATGGAAAGAAATGACAGTCAACAAGGAGCCAATTGGACGTCCGCGTCAAATATACGTTGGTTCTAAGTCACGCGATTACATAAATATTGCTGACAGATAAAGTTGTGTCAGGTAAGTGAGATACTTAAAAAAATAGGCGGTTATTCCGCCTATTTTAGCTTTTCATTATGATATAATGTAAAAGCTAAATCTACAAATCTTTAACTCATCATAGAACAGTAATAGATATGAAAAAAATTTTAGTAGCAAATCGCGGAGAAATAGCATTACGCATCATGCGCTCAGCAAAGGAAATGGGAATTCAGACTGTTGCTGTTTTTTCTGAGGCAGATCGTCAATCACCACATGTCTTTTTTGCGGATGAGGCCGTTTGTATCGGCGCACCTCCTTCATCTCAATCGTATCTTAATGCAGCGAAAATTATTGAAGTAGCAAAAGCCCTTAATGTAGATGCTATTCATCCGGGCTATGGATTTCTTTCTGAAAATGCGGCATTTGCACGTATGGTTGCCAAAGCGGGTATTACATTTATTGGCCCGTCACCTGAATCAATGGAGATAATGGGAAGCAAATTAGGTGCTAAAGCAGCCGTGAAGAAATATAATATTCCACTTGTGCCCGGCACAGATTATGCCATCTCTACTGTTGAAGAAGCGCTGAAAGTTGGTAAGGAAATAGGTTTCCCTATTTTGATTAAAGCTTCTGCCGGTGGCGGTGGCAAAGGGATGCGTGTGGTTGAGTCTGAGGCAGAGTTTGAAGAAAGTTTACGCCGTGCCGTGTCAGAAGCGGAATCGGCTTTCGGTGATGGTTCCGTATTCCTTGAGAAATATTTTCGAAACTCTAAGCATATCGAGATACAAGTGCTTTGTGATAATCACGGTAATTTCTTTCATCTTTTTGAACGCGAATGTTCTATTCAAAGGCGGCATCAAAAGGTTATTGAAGAAGCGCCCTCTGCCGTACTAACACCTGAACAACGGGCGGAAATGGGTAACCATGCCGTTAATGTAGCGCGCGCTTGTAACTATAGTGGCGCAGGAACAGTAGAGTTTATCTATTGCGACGGCGAGTATTATTTTCTAGAAATGAATACGCGCTTGCAGGTTGAGCATCCTGTGACTGAAATGATAACAGGAATCGATTTGGTTAAAGAGCAAATACGTATTGCTAGAGGCGAGAAACTCTCATTCTCTCAATCAGATCTGTCCATTCATGGCCATGCTATTGAAGTGCGGGTGTATGCAGAAGATCCCGAAAATAATTTCTTACCGGATATTGGTACATTAGAAACGTATGATAAGCCACAAGGCCCTGGTATTCGTATTGACGATGGGTTTCGTGCCGGCATGCAAATCCCCATCTATTACGATCCGATGATTGCTAAAATGATTGTGCATGCACAGACTAGAGAAGAAGCCATTGCCAAAACAATCAGAGCCATTGATGAATACCGTATTCATGGCGTGAAGACAACACTTGATTTCTGTCGCTATGTATTGATGCATGACAACTTTAAAGACGGGTCATTTCATACACACTTTGTTAATCAGTATTTTAAACCAGAAGATCTTAATACATCGGCTGATGATGATGAATTAAGAATAGCCGCATTACTGACTGCTTACCTTTTGCCGAATGCATCAGCTAAATCTTCTCCGCTTACAGAGCAATCAGAAACAGCGTCTGCTTGGCGAATAAATCGCGGGTTTTAAATTCGTATTTATTTCTTCTTTCCGCCTCCTGAGCGCATACGTGCTTGTTCCTGGCGTACTTTCTGCATATCTTCTACGCGCTGCTGCCACTTAGATTTCTTAACAGGTCGTTTCTTGTTTTCTTCAATAACAAGGCGAAGTTTATCTTCATTAATGAAAAATCTGCGTATGGCTAATGTAAGCAAAATGCTTACCACATTTGATAAAAAATAATAATAGCTTAAGGCGGAGCTGTAATTATTTAAAATACCCAAAAACAGAACGGGCATTAAATACATCATAATCTTCATTTGCTTGGCTTGCATACCACCCATGCTCATCTGAGAATTACTCATAGACGTATATATCATGGTAGTGACAGTCATTAAAATGGTAAATAGACTGACATGATCACCATAAAAAGGAATCTTGAATGGCAGTTGAAGGATGGAGTCATAAGAAGAAAGATCAGTAGCCCATAAGAATCCTTGCTGCCTTAATTCAATAGCTGCGGGAAAAAAGCTGAACATGGCAAGCAGAATAGGCATTTGGAGTAATGCGGGAATACAACCGGCCAACGGACTAACACCCGCCCGACGATACAGCTGCATAATAGCCTGCTGCTTTTCCATAGCTTGTTCAGGCTTAAATTTCTCAGACAGTATATCAATATCAGGCTTCAGTATGCGCATCTTGGCACTGGAAACAAAAGTCTTATAGGTTATGGGAGATAAGATTAGCTTGATAATAAGTGTAAGTAAGAGGATAATTAATCCATATCCCAAATGCATCTTATCGAAGAAGTTGAAAACAGGGATGATAAGATATTTATTTACGATACTGAACAGCCAGAATGCTCCTAAGTCAATTTGGTCTTCCAAATCAATTTTATATTTCTTAAGGGTGTTATAATGATTGGGGCCCATATACATTTGCATCGCAAATGTTTCATCATTTGAATATCCATAAGGAATAGCTAATTCGACGGAGTAGGCCATATTAATAAATGGGTTGTCATTTGGAGGTGCAGCAGATTCAGCTGGGAAGGGATAATTGGTAAAGCCGTCTTTAGCTATTAAAGCAGTGCTAAAGAATTGCTGTTTGAATGAGATCCATTTAACTTCTTTCTCAATTTTCTTTTTCCCCGGACCGCCACCGCGTTTCACACGATATATATCCTCATCGTCGGCTTTGTAAAAGATATTACTACGTGTACGCTCATTATTCACCTCTCGCTCTTGCGAAGGTGTTACCTGATACCAGGAAAACGGTAAGCCTGATTGATTGGCATCCAAAACATTATCCATCTTTACAAAATGGATATCAAAATCAATCATGTAATTATTCCCTTGCAGTGTATAGCTAAACTCAATATACTGATCTTTGGCCTGATTGGCGTATAATTTGTATTTAATCACAGCCGAATCCTCGCCTGTAATCTTCACATTCTCTGCATCCGTGTCAAAATATAATTCTGCTGTATTGATCTGTCTGTTTTGACAGAACAACGTAAGATTATATCCGGAGAGAGAGTCTATATAAAGGTTTAAGGTGTCTGTTACCCTTTCATTATAGCGTTTCTTGTAATTATGATAATTCTTAAGTTGAACATTGCCGATACGGCCACCTAATGGGTCAAACTTCACAAGAAACTTATCCGTCTCAACTGTAATATATGTATCATTTCCTGAGGCATGAGGTGAAAAAGGTCCGTATTTGCTATCTGCTTCTTTTTTTCTGATTGAATCAATGGCAAGCGCTTTTAAACTGTCGGGCAGAGACTCAAAGAGTGTATCAAGCAAATTCTCTGTAACGATTGTTTCGTCAGTTATAACAGCTTGATTGAGTGTTTCGATTGAATCATTTATCCGTTTGGCCTCAGCAATTGAGTCTTTAATATGGGCGGTGCGCTGTCTTTCTCTTTCTACTTCTTCTGCCGATGGCTTCATAATAATCCACCAACCCACCAATATCACCCCGATAAATAATAATCCTAATAATGTTTTTTTGTCCATGTATGCGGTTTATATCCAACTCTAAGCCGGCAAACCTACATATTTTTTGCTAATTCTTCTGCCTAATTACAGTGAAACATTTTCTTTCCCTAATTAATGGATGTGTTAAAGATTTATCATACACCTGCAATCGATTATTTTTAGATTTTTTAGGAATTATGACATTTTGTCACAATCTCAGAAATGCCTACATTTGTAGCTTGTTTTAGTTTCATCATTAAATAATATGCATACGGTTTCACAACACGACGAGTCTATTCAGGGAAAACCCACAGTGCTGCCATCTACAGGCATGGGTATTGGGAAAAAGGTATATATTGAGAGTTATGGCTGTCAAATGAATTTTTCAGATAGTGAAATTGTCGCTTCTATATTGCATAATAACGGTTGCCAAACCACAGCAGATTTGCAAGAGGCAGATGTAATTTTTGTGAATACATGCTCCGTGCGTGAGAATGCTGAGTTGCGTGTCAGACAAAGATTTACAGAGTTTAAATCGTTGAAGAAGCATAAGCCTCATCTCATTGTTGGGGTATTGGGCTGTATGGCCGAGCGCTTGAAAGACAAATTTCTCGAAGAAGAAAAGCTTGTTGATCTGGTTGTCGGCCCTGATTCCTATCGCAAACTACCGGATTTGCTAATGAGTGTGGAGGATGGGAAAAAGGGCATTGAAGTTCTGCTCTCTCTAGAAGAGACATATGCCGATATTAGCCCGGTTCGCTTGTCAGGAAACGGTATTACGGCATTTATTTCCATTACTCGGGGATGTGATAATATGTGTACATTCTGTGTAGTGCCTTTTACACGCGGACGCGAAAGAAGCCGTAATCCGGAGACCATTATTGAAGAGGCCAAAGATTTGTATCAACAAGGGTATAAAGAAATCATGCTGTTAGGTCAGAATATTAATTCGTATTTATGGTATGGCGGAGGCCCAAAAAAAGAATTTAAACATTTAAGTGAGGAAGAAAAAACGCAGAGTGTAAATTTTGCCTCATTGCTTAATCGGGTTGCCATGATTAGCCCTCAGATGCGCATTCGTTATACAACAAGCAACCCGCAGGATATGACGGATGAAGTATTAGAGATAATGGCTTCTCATCCTAACATCTGTCGTTATATCCATCTGCCTGTACAGTCAGGTAATACAAATGTGTTGCAACGGATGAATCGAGGATACTCGCGAGAGGCCTATCTTAATCGCATAGCGGCTATTCGCCGTTATATGCCTGACTGCGCCATCAGTACGGATATTATTTCCGGATTTTGCGGCGAAACGGAGGAGGAACATGCCGATACCATTTCGTTGATGCGGCAGGTTGGATTTGATTATGCTTATATGTTTAAATACTCAGAACGTCCAAATACAATGGCTCAACGTAAGTTTGCTGATGATGTGCTGGAGGATGTAAAAGGCAGGCGCTTGCAACAGATTATTGATTTGCAAAATAAACTGTCATTAGAAAGCAACCAAAGAGATATTGGTAAGACATTTGAAGTCTTGGTCGAAGGGGTTTCTAAAAAAGATGAGAATGAATTATACGGGCGCAACAGTCAGAATAAGGTTTTTGTTTTTCCAAAGCAAAATCTCATTCCGGGTGATTATGTATGGGTAAAAGCTCTTGATTGCACGTCAGCTACGATTAAAGGAGAAATTGTTAATGTTGAAGCACATGTTTAAACTTAATGTACATCCATTCTTCTCTATGCATAATCGAAATACTTTTTGTTTAAATTTTTTAGATTGTACGAATAAACGATGACTATTCAAGACATTAAAAACCGTTTTGGGATTATCGGCTCTTCACCACTTCTTGACAGAGCCATAGATATTGCACAGCAGGTGGCAACGACGAATCTTACGGTACTTATTACCGGAGAAAGCGGTGTTGGTAAGGAGATTTTCTCAAAAATTATTCATCAGCTTAGCACACGTAAACATGGTTCTTTTATTGCCGTGAATTGCGGTGCTATTCCTGAAGGTACGATAGATTCAGAACTTTTTGGCCATGAGAAAGGCGCCTTTACCGGCGCACATGAGGCCCGTAAAGGCTATTTTGAAGTCGTAAACGGCGGTACGATCTTTCTTGACGAGGTGGCTGATTTACCATTGCCGACACAAGTGCGATTGTTACGGGTATTGGAAACCGGAGAATTTATTCGTGTAGGATCTTCTAAAGTGCAAAAAACAGATGTGCGCGTTGTCGCTGCTACTAATCTCAATATGCTGGATCTCATAAATAAAGGGAAATTCAGAGAGGATTTATATTACCGACTTAATACAGTACCTATTCATATACCATCATTACGAGAGCGTAAAGATGATATTGAATTGATATTTCGAAAATTTGCTATTGATTTTGCCGAAAAATACCGCATACCACCCATCCATCTCACAGATCAGGCACGTCAGCCGCTTCTGAATTACAGATGGCCGGGCAATGTGCGTCAACTTAAAAATATAACCGAGCAGATTTCTATTCTTGAAAAAGATAGAGATATTGATGCCGAAACGTTAATCTCTTATTTGCCGGTTGAACAAGAAAGTACACAAATGCCCGTTCTTATGGGTACGTCTGCTTCATCAGATCCGATTTCGGATAGAGAATTAATATTTAAGTTTCTCTACGACATGAAGCGAGACATAGTAGATCTTAAGAAACTGGTGATGGCTATTATGCAGACGGGAGAGACCTTGCAGGTGGCAGAACAAAATGCACCATTGATACAACGTTTGTATGATGAGTATGCCTCTACACCTACGCAAGCACATCCCATTTCTGAAAATCTGATATTGCATACGCCTGCTACACACGAACAGCAGGTTACTGCAGAGATTGAAGAATCGTTATCCTTGGAGGATCGGGAAAGGGAGTTAATTATAAAAGCGTTAGCCAAGCATCGAGGGAAACGTAAAAGTGCGGCAAATGAGTTAGGTATTTCAGAACGTACATTATACCGGAAGATAAAAGAGTATAATATTAAGAATTAATGCGAGAAAGCATGATAGATAAAAGGATACGACTGGCGCAGCTCAACAGAATGATAATTCTGATATTACTGGTATCGGCACTTACTTCCTCGTTTTCTTCATGTTCTGATAATGAAATCGGCCCACTTTCTCAGTTAAGCTTCTCTCGCGATACTGTCTTGTTTGATACGGTCTTTACACAAATGGGTTCACATACGGAAGCATTTCTTATTCGTAACACCGGCTCACAGCCTGTACAAATTTCGCGTGTTTATCTTGGCGGTGCTAGTGCATCTTCTTATCGTTTTAATATCAATGGATATCCCGGTGGTACAAATAATATGGTAGAAGATATCGAGATTGAAGGCAATGACAGCATGTATGTATTTGTTGAAGTAACCATTGACCCCAATAATGGTACAGCACCGTTAATTTATGAAGACAGCTTGGTTGTAGAAGTAGGTAATGCTTATAAGAGAGCCATGCTGGTTTCTTTTGGTCAGGATGCGATTTATTTTTATCCGACAGATACCCTATCCGGTTCAAATATCCCTTATTCCATAATCCCTTGTGATATGGTTTGGACCGCAGAGAAACCTTATGTTATTGTTGGATGGGCTGTTGTAGATTCTGATTGTAAATTAACCATTCAGCCCGGTACGCGCATCCATTTCTTTAATAATGGCGCTCTTTGGGTTTATCAGGATGCTACGATACGTGTATTAGGCGAGCGCGAAAACCCGGTCGTGTTTCAAGGTACCCGTTTGGAGTATAAATACAGGAATGATCCCGGCCAATGGGATCGTATTCTCATCAATGAGGGCAGTACACAAAACGTAATACGGAATGCTGTTATTAAAAACGGATTCATCGGCCTGCAATGCGATAATTACAAAGCCATAGCCAATAATCCCGGCACCCCAAATCAACTCACACTTGAAAATGTGATTATTCAAAATATGAGCGGCTTGGGTATTTATACAAACAACTATAATTTGACCGGCTATAATTTGCTGATTAATAACTGTGGCCAATATTCTGCAGCCTTTGCATATGGTGGCAATATCAAACTCTATCATTCTACCATTGTCAATTATTGGAGCCGCAGTATTCGAAACTTTCCGGCTTTGTTTATGAATAATTTTTATGCGACACAAACTAATTTATTATCACAACCGCTTAGCGCTAACTTTTATAATTGCATCGTGTATGGTAATGCTGAAACTGAAATAGGTTGGGATAGCGTGACCGCCTCAACCATGCAGTTTCGTTTTGATCATTGTTTAATAAAAATGCATCCAGATATTTCTACAGTGAATACCAACCGGTTCTATGAGATTGTAAAGAATGCCGATCCTAAATTTAGCGATTCATACAATCAAGATTTTCGTGTCAAGCAGGGATCTTCTGCCATTGATAAAGGCGATCCGTCTTTTGTAACAAGTCATAATAACGAATTGTTATTTGATTTAAAAGGAGCGAATCGGTTATGGACGGGAAAGCCTGATTTGGGCGCTTATGAATACCCTTAAGACTTTATAACATTCCGCTGGCCACTAATACAATAAATGGGATAAGCAAGCCGGCTGCTATCAACCATTTCCCGCGCCCGCCAATACCATGCTTGCCTTTAAGAATAAACAATCCGGTAATATTAATGGTTATCAGTAAAAAGG
>JAIXKU010000229.1 GCA_026936045.1 Flavobacteriales bacterium | reverse complement strand
GTATGTACACACCCTTCTATTTCAAAAACCACCATACCCTGTGCCGCAACTTCACCATCCGCTTTATACTGCTTAAAGCGTATATCTTCTTGCAAATAGGTAAAAACCTGTTTGGCCACATCAACGCCAGCCAAAATACAATCCTGCTTAACTAGAAGATAGGCTTTCCCCTGAGCATCCACAGGAATGGTTGATAAGGTCGTGTGATCACCATTCCCTATATCTTCATCTAATGCTTGTCTTATAAATTCAGTTATTCCCGTCATGAATTCTGTTTTGGACAAAATTAGGGAAACCTGCGAAAAATTATTCACTTACCTCAAATCGGAGGATCTGTACCAATTCTTTGCCTGAGATATTTTTGAATAAAATATACACTCTAAAACTACCGCCGGCCGTTTCCATTTTACCTATTACATAACGCGAGCCGTCCGAACTAGATCCAGTATGATTGCTTTTATATGAAGTCGGCTTATTAGAAGAAAAAAAGCTCTGTAACACCTGTTCTGCCTGAGATTTGCTATAAGTAGCCTCATTTTGTTTAACGGTCAAATCAACGGTAGGGTGAAAATAAGACGCTAATTGCTTTGCATTTCCGGATTTGATGGCATTACCCACATCCACGGCAATATCTTGTGCTGAAAGCAAATTAACCACCAAGGCAAAAGCAGACAATAAAATCAGTTTTCTCATTATTGAAAAAAAATGTAATCTTTATACATCAAAAAACAAGCCAATTCTTTCTAAGCGTAAATATATGAATTTTAGAGTTATCTGTATAGGAAGTTTAAAAGAAAAAGAATGGGAATCCATTATTCAGGATTATACTAAGCGCATTGGGCGTTTTCATCGCTTTGAAATCATAGAAATCAAAGAACGAAAAGAATGGAAGGCATTATCCGTCCAACAAAGAAAACAGGAAGAAAGCGCTGCCATTATAGATTCATTAACGCCCGGTTATATACAGGTTTTATTGGATGAAAAAGGAAAAGAATATAGTTCAACAACATTTGCGCACATATTGCAACAATGGATGAACAGAGGGGCTAAAGGTATAGAATGGATTGTGGGAGGGCCTTATGGATTTCCTGAAGAATTATATCAACGTATCGGCGACAAGATTGCATTAAGCAGACTTACATTTACACACGATATGGCGCGGGTACTGATAGTAGAGCAATTATACAGGGCGTTAACGATTCTACATAACATCCCCTATCATCATGATTAATTATTGAACAAACTCACGACGAATCATTTTCCCATCTTCTGTAAAATAGATGGTGATATAGGCATTGCCCGTCTTAAATTTTGCTGCTTGTAATTTACCGTCAGGGGCATCTACTTTATACGATGTTAAGAATTCATATTTAGAATTCTGCCCCAAAAAACGGTTGTCAATTTCGTCACGTACGGACTTAGATAACGTATTTAAAGGCACTTCCTGCTGGGTTTTAATCCAAGTACCATCTGTATTGTAGAAAGCGGCTTTTGTACCTTCCTGATCTGTAAAAGTGGCGATATATACATCCTTGTCCTTAGACCAAGAAGGTTGTGTTGCATGCACGGAAGAAAAAGCCGTTTTTACAACCGAAGGTGGTGTTACTGATTGCTGAGCATTTACCAACAAGGAAAACCCCATCATTCCCAATACTACAAAGACATTTTTCATATACTCAAGGTTAAATAAAAGCAATTTACAATATTCTTTAGTTATTTACAAATTCAACAAAATTGCACCAAATCCCTCCATCAGATAATCAGTCAGTCGGGAGATTGAGATTGACCGGGGGCAACAACCGGCAAATGAGAGCATGGTGCTTTCGACACTACACATTGTAGCTTCTCAGAAAAGCCGATCAGACGATTGGTACAATCCGTCAGGTTATCGTATTCTTCCAAAAAAATCATCGAGACGGGTGAAAACAGATCGGTACTGTATTTCATCAATAGCCATCCCGAGTCTAAAAAGGCATCTTTGTTTACCAAGCAAATAGCTTTTTGATAGTCGTAATTATTATGGTATTTATGGTGATTTATAATATACGCATATGCTGAAAAGCTCTGAAACAAAACAGTTGGGTCAAATTGTTTGGGAATAAATATCTTAGATACATTGCGGCATCCCAATCCGAAATATCTAAATACATCATCGGCCAATAAAGCCAAGTCACTTTCATCTTCCTCTCCCGAGAGCACGGCCACCGATGTTCTGTTTTTTCGGATAATATGCGGATGCTTTGAAAAATAGTAATCAAAATACCGAGAGGTGTTATCACTACCGGTTGCAATAATGGCATCAAAATCCCTCAAGCTACCGTCTGTAAAGGTAATTTCTGACTGCCAACGACTATCTTCTCCTATTAATATCTTTGATAAATACGGCAATAAGACAGGGTCGGAAGAAGATAGTTTACCGACAAACCGATGACCTGTTATAAGAACGGCCAAAAAATCATGAAAATTAACCAATGGAATATTTCCGGCCATCACCACACCTACACGACGAGGCGATGATGGATTAGCCGGTATGGCGTAGGATTGAGCCCAACGGTGTAAAGCATCCGCCTGAAGCATCTCCGTCAATTTCTGCAAAGCATATCTTTGATTTTCAATCGTAAACCAGCCGTTTTTCGCGAATGCAGCAGACATTACCTGATGTAATTCGCTCTGCTCATCCTTTTGACTTTCTATCAATAAGTGATTTATTTTTTCACCAAGTCGGGTTAAATACTTTATTCTTTCCTCTATTGTTAGCATGAGGATTTTATTTAATTTTGCACAAATATCATAAAACAGATTACAATGGCTATAAAAATCACTGACGAATGTATCAATTGTGGCGCATGTGAGCCAGAATGCCCCAATAATGCCATATATGAAGGTGGCGTAGAATGGCGCTTATCAGATGGCACCAGTTTAACCGGTACACATACGCTATCTTCCGGCAGAGAAATTGATGCTGATGACGCACAAGCACCTATAGCTAACGATATTTATTATATTGTAAGTGATAAGTGTACGGAATGTGTCGGATTTCATGATGAACCGCAATGTGCTTCCGTATGTCCTGTTGACTGTTGTGTAGATGATGAAAACTTCCGTGAAACAGAGGAGGAACTTCTACGGAAAAAGGAAAAGATGCACCCATAAATATACGTTTCACCCACGTGTGACGTTTCTTTCTTAAAACAACACATGAAACAGCTATTGCTAGTTTTCATTTCGCTTGGATATTTTATATCGCATGCACAGGTTTCTACACCAATTCATCAAATTGAAGACAGTTTGGCTTCATGGTCTTCGATTTTCCTGGTTAACCAGGTTGATACAGTCAGTAAATTTCGTCAATTAAAAAAATTTACAGAAACATTGACCACGCTGCTGGAAACAGAAGAAGGGAAGTCATATCCGTTCAACAAACTTAAATCTATTTCCATCATCTCTCCTTCTGACAACGCCTTTCGTATTTTTACGTGGTTTATAATTACGCCGTTTGGATATAAGCCGTTTGGGTTAATCCAACTCAACAATCCATTCGGTCGCAAGAAAATATCTGTCATAAATCTTACGGCTTTAAGCGAAGAGCCAAAAGGGTTAGTCTATAAAACACTGGATGCCGAGCATTGGCCGGGCTTGGTTTATTATAATATAGTGCCTGTAAAAAAAGGGAAAACTAGCTACTATCTCTTAGTCGGCTTTCACGGGAATAATGGATTGACTCAAAAAAAATCCATTGATGTTATCAGTTTTACATCATCCGGACAAGTTCGTTTTGGGCTACCTGTTTTTATGACCGATCAGCGCATGTCAAACCGGCTTATCTTTGAGTACAAAGCACAAGCCAACATGAGTTTGCGTTATATTGAAAAGCAAAAAATGTTTGTGTTCGATCACCTTTCGCCCGAACATCCATCGTTAAAAGGGCAATATCAATATTATGTACCTGATTTCAGTTACGATGCATACAAGCTTGAAAAACACAAATGGGTATATGTAGCGGATGTTTATACCAAAAACGATACAGAGAATAAAGGGCAACAAGGCATTAAGCACAGCCCTAAAACACCTGATAAATAAGCATAATTAACAAAAGAAGTGAATTCCCACATCAAGGAAAATGGATAGTAACAACCTCCATCATTGAACGAAAGGCCACATATCTATCTTGATATCTTAAATGATGATCTTTTTGTAACGCTTCAGCGTATAGATTCAAATATTGCGTTATGGCTTCCTGATTTTCAGCGGTGTATTGAATACTATATGTTATACCAGTATCTTCTTCAGCAAGCATGCGAGAGATACGGCTTTCCATAAAGCAACCGGTTACCAGTACGTCAGGGATATGTTTTTCTTGCATCCACGACAACCATTCCTGATGAATGTCGGGATCAACCTGTATCGTTACGTTATATATAATCATGGCATAAAGTTAACTTAAAAATACAGCTCCGATAAAGCATTTTTATCATTAATCCCATTTCCTTAACAAAATGAATATTCGTTATCGAGCAGGAAACTAAAATACTGATTAATATCATTATATATACAATTCTAAAAAGTTGCATGTCTGTTTATCTGTTTTTTCATTACTTTAGTCGCTCTGTTTTAACGGAAATGATATAGAATGGAACCATTAGAGCACTTGCCCATGTATTCAAGCTACGATATTGAAGATATATATGCACCGAGTGAAAGTTCTGCAACGGAACGGGTTTCTTCTTTTACATTCTTGGACTGGTTGATGTTAAGTAAAACCGATGAAATACGTCGTCATTTTCGTTTAAAACGACAGCAAGAAATTATTGAAGGTTTTATTCGAAACAAGCCACGTATTCAACCTGTAAAAGCCGCTCTTTCAGACTTAAAAGACTATGAGGCCGAATCTAAACCATCCGTCTCATCAAAAATTCATCCAATAGTATCTGAAACATTGGCGCGTATTTATTATCATCAAAAGAAATATCAGCTTAGTATCGAAACATATCGTCAATTAAGTTTGGTAAATCCTGAAAAAAGCAGTTACTTTGCCAACCTGATTAGAAAAATTGAAAAAGAACAAGAAAAATCATAAATCATGTCTATTATATTCACCATCTTGATTTTTACATGTGCGGTATTGCTCATATTAGTTGTTTTGATACAAAACTCTAAGGGCGGTGGTTTGTCTTCAAATATTGGTATTTCCAATCAACTTATGGGTGTAAAGAAAACAACAGATGTTGTAGAAAAAGCAACTTGGTATTTAGTAGGTTTGTTAGCATTGTTATCTATAGCATCCGGATATGCATTTAAGGCAACCAGCTCGAGGAGTGTGACACCCGGTACCAACCAAGAAATTATTACAAACTTAGAAGTACCACAAAATCCATCTGCACCACAGATTCCCGGTGCTCAGTAATTTTTAGTTTTTTTAAAAAAAACTTATCTTCTTGTAGTTCGGTTTAAATCACATTCTCTAACTTCCCTATCGTCTAATGACTCTCATATTATCTCTTTTTGTTAATTCAGGTTTTAATAAATCAGAATACATAACGCATTCCGCTTACAGTCAATAAATTAACAATTATGTTTAAAAAAAACACCTGTCAAGAATTCTATTTGAAAAAAAAAATGTAATTTAGCTTAAATTTCGAACTCATAATTACTGAACCCATGAGAAAATTACTACAAGCTTTATTAATCCCTTTTTGGGTATTTGGTATTACCAATACTTTAAATGCACAAGCCCAATTAAGAGCAGATGGTGCTACGGCACGTATCGTATGCACCGGCAGTCCTTATATTATTTTAAATAATATGGGGTATGCCAATAATGCCTCTAATGCGCTTTTTACAGCCGCAAACAGTAAAGTCCGCTTTATTGGTAATACAACCGTAAGTGTTACGAGCACAGCAGGCTATGATACAGAGTTTTACAATCTGGAAATCAACAAAACAGGCGGCTCTGAAATAGATGTTGCCAGCAACAATGTTGATTTAATTACACGCAATAACCTTGAGATGGTTAGCGGCAACGTAGATATGAATAATAATCTTAGCAGCACTATAGTTCTTGGTGTTTCTACTGCTATTAACGGTACGTTGATACGCACATCCGGTCATATTTACAATGGATATTTTAAACGTTGGTATAATACGACCGGTACATCGGATGCTCCCGCTTGGGATATTCCAATGGCATGAATGCCGCCAATTATAATATGGTGCGTATTTGGTATCCGGCAGCTACAGCATCAGGCGGTTCGCTACGTACAAGATTTGTAAGTACAAACCCTATGTATGCTGGCCTTCCTTTAACTGATGCTACGAATACATCTTGCTATGCCGGTGGTCAACCAATAGATAACTTAGCGAATGAAGGCTATTGGGAAATCAATCCGGCTGATGGCTGGACACCTGCTCAGGCTGATCCATATTCTATCCGTCTTAATTATACCGGTATCACTACTGTTAATAATGCAAACTGCTTGAGCATTGTTAAGTCTGAGAATCACACAAACTGGATGTTAGAAGGTACTCATGGCGGTGTTGCAGCACCTACTGTTAGAAGAAATGGCCAAACCGGTTGGTCTTGGTTTACTATCGGTAGTGAATTTGATGTTAACCCATTACCGATAGAATTAGTTTCATTTGATGTAACCTGTACAAACAACGCTACATTCCGTATTGACTGGGCTACATCCAGTGAGATAAACAATGATTATTTCACCCTTGAAAGAAGTAAAGACGCCCAATTTTGGGAAACGGTAGCTATTGTTGATGGTGCGGAAAACAGCAATCAATATATTTCATACAGTTATGAAGATCCTGTTTATAATAGCGGCTATTACTACCGTTTAAGCCAAACAGACTACGATAACACCACCGTTGTTTATGGAGAAAGGTATCAAGTTTGTACCAGTGATGCACAAACACTTGATATTCTTAATGCATTTCAAAACCCCAATGGTTCTATTACCGTAGTGGCTAACTTCCCGATTGACATGGCTTATCAAATTGAAGTTTATGATTTGCGTGGCCGCAAGCTTGATGTGGTAAATAGTCATGCGACAGCCGGTACAGAACATATTGTTCTTGAAAAAGCAACTATGCGTAGTTCTATCTATCTGATAGCGCTTACCGGTAATGAAACAACCATTACTCGCAAACTCTTTGTTGAGCAGAAGTACTAATCTACATTTATTATAAAAAAAACATGGCTTAGTTAGCCATGTTTTTTTTTGCCTTAAGGTGGGTTGTTATGCAAATTTTACGCGTATTGCATTTTGATTTTTTGTAAGTTCGTACAACCATGACATCTACTTCATGAAAAGCAAACTTCAAAAAAAATCGCAAGCTGATAATAAAAGTCAGAAAAAAAGTAATACTCAATCAGCTCATCCCACAACGCTGCCTATGCTAAAATGGGGTGTGATATTATCTTTTGCCGTGGGCTTTATTGTATATGCCAATACATTTCATCATGGATGGGTGCTTGATGATTATGGCGTACTGGCCGACAACTGGGTGGTAAAAAGTGGCACAGATGGCATTCCTACCATTCTAACCACGACATACAGATATGGTATAAATCACCTGACAGATAACCTTTACAGACCATTGTCTGAGATTATGTTTGCCATCGAATGGCAAATTTCACCTAAAAACCCCGGTTTCCACCATATTATAAGTGTTGTTTTTTATGCCTTAACCTGCGCCTTGCTTTTTACTTTTTTATACAAGCTATTGAAAAATCATCATCCATGGGTACCGTTGGTCATCACATTATTATACGCTGTACATCCTGTTCATACGGAAGTAGTAGCTAATATCAAAAGCAGAGATGAAATCATGTCCGTATTCTTTGTCCTGATATCCGGTATTTGTCTTATTGATTATTTTGAAAAAAATAAAATCTCATCCCTGTTGTATGCAGCATTATCATTTGGTCTTTCCATGTTTTCGAAAGAGGGCGGTGTTACAATGGTTGTGATATTCCCACTGATGGGATGGTTCTTTTATTCTGCCAATCTTAAAAAACTCTCAACCGTTTTCTTTTCATTATTGATACCGGCATTGATATACATTTTCATAAGGCAGCGTATAATTTCAGCCTATAGCACATCCGATATCATCTCGATAGTGGATAATTATATGGTTAATGCCGGTTTTGCACAACAATTTGCTACAGCTATAATGCTTTTAGGAAAATATCTGCTTTTATTATGTTTGCCATATCAGCTTGTTTGCGATTATTCATATAATCAGTTGCCATTAGTCGGGCCGGGAAATATCTACTTCCTTTTATCTTTTGCCATTCATATCTTTTTGCTCATTGTAGCTATCCGTGAGATCAAAAAGCGCACTCTTCTATCTTTCGGTATATTATTTTATACGCTTTCCATGAGTCTATATAGCAATATCGCACTTCTGATAGGCACATCCTTTGGCGAGCGCTTGCTTTTTCTACCGTCTATCGGTTTTTGTATCGTTGTTATTGCCGGTATTGAACGCTTAGCGCAAATAAAACCTGCGCAGCCTAAAAACATGATGGGCTGGTTGATGCCTCATAAAGGATTTTCAATGCTTTTGGCTTTTACCATTGTGCTCTTTGCAGGAAAAACATTAGCTAGAGCATCGGAATGGGAAAGCCAGCTGAAGCTTTTTGGTGCTGATATTCAACGATCACCTAACAGTGCGCACATGCGTCTATATTATGGATTAGCGCTAAGAGACGAAGCTTTGGATTTAAAAGATGAAGGAAAACAAGCCGAGTCTGACCAATGGATGATAAAAGCATTAAAGGAATTTGAAAAAGGGATAGAGATTTATCCTGAATATGTAGAGTGTATGGATCAGGCCGGCATGGCACATTATCGTTTAAAAAACTCAGACAAAGCGATGTATTACTATGATGAAGTGCTTAAGCGCATGCCTAACCGTTCCGTCACATTAAGCAATTTAGGCACGCTATATTTTGAAAAAGGGAATTATAGCAAAGCCTTGGAGTTGTATGAAAAATCCGTGTCATTAGACAAACGCTATGAAGATGGTTGGTTTAATCTTGGCGGCACATACGGCATGTTAATGCAATATGAAAAAGCCATTTCAGCATATGAAACATGTATTAAACTGGATCCGGAATATACCAAAGCCTATTACTTCCTGGGCGTTACGTATGACAACATGAAACAACCCGAAAAAGCTAAGCCTTATTATGAAAAGGCTACCCAACTGGAGGCCAACAAGAAAAAAGGGAAGAAATAAGTTAGAAAAGACTATTCACATTTATACCCATTGGTCTCATAAAGCCCGATGGCAAGATTAAAATCATTTTCTGAAGGATAATCACTTAGACAAATGTCAACATCCTGAAACGCTTGCGGGTTATCCGTATTATGACATGTCTTACAATTAGCACATGAGAAGAAACTAAGGGCTATAATGCTTAAGAAGAAAACTACAAACCGTTTCATACCTATTTTTTCTTTGTTCAATTATTTTATTCGACAGAAAAGACCAATGGAAATAAAAAGCAATTAAAGAATCTTATCAATCTCTTGAATCAAAACAGAGGCTTCCAAAAAGCCAACATGTTTATACAAGACCTGCTCACTGGCATCCATTAGGATAACAACAGGAAAACCGTTGATGCCAAACCGGGCAGCCTGCATACGGCCATCTTGGGTATCAACATTCATTT
>JAIXKU010000314.1 GCA_026936045.1 Flavobacteriales bacterium | reverse complement strand
ATGCAAGCGAGAGCCATATAGATTGTCCAATTATCTGGGAATCCCATAACCGAGGAAAGAAAAGCAAAGAAAGATCCGGAAATAATCAATACCGAAAAGAGATATGCTGAGAAAAAAGGTGGACGCATGCCGGGTTGATATTCATCCATAAATCGCATTAATCCTGAAAGCCGAAAAGCGCTTTTGATCCATTGTGTTGCTTGCGTCAATCTTCTAACTCTGATAAACGTGAGCATGCCCAATATGAAAACCAACCATATATTTAAGATTGTTGTTCCTGTGACATCCTTATAAATACGTTTGGGTGTATCCAACGTCCCGACATAGGGACTCTCTGAGAAGATAGAGGATACATAATGCTCTTTATGATTTGAGCGAAGTATTGATGAATTAAGTCGAGCAACATCTGAATCAAGGTGAAAACATGTCCATGAATTATCAACGGTTACGGATGAGTCAACTCTATTCCATAGTGGCATATCTGCCTTTAATGCATAATCATACGGAAGTTTCGCCGTAGGCTGTTTAGATGAGCGTATAACAATATATTCAGGCAAGAGTGTATATCTATATCACAAAAGTACAATCAATTTTAAAGAATGAATAAAAATGATGATTAAACTATGGCGCTTCATCGTCAAATCTTTGATCCATTACCGTCTCAAAGCGGTTAAATATTTCATTAGCCCATTTTTTAGCAGAGTTCCCATAAAAATGCACTGTTGTAAGCATACCATCACCTAATATATCATCTGATCGAATCAAAACACCCTGACCATCTTTGTCTAAGGCATCTTCAATCGCTTTATAACGCATCCGATCCATTTCATTTGAAAGACCTACCCATACATAGAATAACTGCGTATCGTATAGATAAAGAATAGAAATTAGTTTTTTATGTGCATTCTCGTAATTGGATCCCAAAGCAACAATAACAACATCCGGTCGTCATGTCTTTAAAATAGTAGTCAGACGAGAGCCAAATTGCTTTAAGAAAAGGCCATCGGATGCTTTATCTGTTCTTTCAATATAAGGGACGTCTTTTTTTATACTATCACCTGCACATGTCATTCGTACTTTATATCCGCAACATGTATTTTGTAACGAGATTGTAAAACTCAATAAACCAACACCCCTTATCGCCACAGAAAGAATATTATATTTTCCTGTTTCATATAATTCCCTTTGAGAATATTCGCCGAAATATCCTTTTAAATGAGAATCTCCCAAAAGCAAAACATTCTTAACCTGCGCGGTTAGAAAGCATGAGCCTGTCAGATAAAACACCGCCGCAAACAAAGGATTCTTCATAAGATGAGAGTAATATATCTCGAATTTATAATTTTATATTATTCCTTGGAAGAAATCTTTAAAAACCCAACCGATACTGCGATAATCACTATATTGCATTATTTTTAACTATGTATCAAACGAGAATAGCCGGTGTTGGGCATTATGTGCCCGAAAATATTGTCACCAATCACGACCTGGAACAATATATGGACACCTCTGATGCCTGGATTACTGAAAGAACAGGGATTAAAGAACGTCGGTTTTTTACGGAAAACAAAGACACAACAGCCCGCATGGGTATAAAGGCAGCCGAGCAAGCCATAGAAAGATCAGGATTACATAAAAACGAGATTGATTTTATCATTTTCGCTACGCTCAGTCCGGATTACTATTTCCCCGGGTCAGGTGTTATCGTTCAGAACGAAATGGGGTTTCCAAATATTGGCGCACTCGACATACGCAATCAATGTTCCGGTTTTATTTACGGTCTCTCCGTCGCAGATCAATTTATTAAAACAGGTATGTATAAAAACATACTCCTGATTGGCAGCGAAACACAAAGTAACTTTATAGAATTTAGCGATCGTCATCGAAACATGGCTGTTATCTTTGGTGATGGCGCCGGTGCTGTGGTACTGTCAAGATGTGACAATACGGGGAAAGGTATCCTTTCTACACACCTACACGCCGAAGGGAAGTATGCTCAAGAACTTATAAATTATCATCCCGGCACACGTCAAAAAATACGATTAACGTTCGATATGCTTACCGACGGAAGCTTACTGCCTTATATGAACGGGAATATGGTATTCAAACATGCCGTTGTTAGATTTGAAGAAGTTATTCTTGAGGCCTTATCCGCCAACCATCTCTCACCCGATGATATTGATTTACTCATACCTCATCAGGCCAACCTGCGCATATCACAATACATCCAAAAGCGTTTGGGCTTCCCGGATGAGAAAGTTTTTAATAATATTCAAAAATACGGAAATACCACAGCCGCTTCCATTCCTATCGCCTTCTCAGAAGCGTGGGAGCAGGGATTGATTCAGCCTGGCAAACTCATTTGCATAGCCGCTTTTGGCAGTGGGTTTACTTGGGGCTCGGCTTTAATCAGAATGTAGAAATCGGCATTTATGTTTGCATTCCACCGCAAACATTGATAACCTGACCGGTGATATAAGAAGACATATCTGAAGCTATAAATACCACTAAATTAGCTATATCTTCGGGTGTCCCTCCACGCTTGAGCGGAATATTTGCCAACCACATTTCTTTTTGTTCCTTACTTAAACCTTGTGTCATCTCGGTTTCTATAAAACCCGGCGCAATGGCATTACATCTGATACCTCTTGAACCTAATTCCTTAGCAACTGACTTGGTAAAACCGTTCATACCGGCTTTAGAGGCGGCGTAATTTGCTTGTCCGGCATTACCGCTATCTCCCACAACAGAGCTGATATTTATGATGGATCCCGAGCGCTGTTTCAACAATTGCCGTTGCGAGGCTTTAACAACATTAAACACCGATTTAAGATTGGTCTGCATGACTTCATCCCATGCCTCTTCAGTCATACGCATAAGTAAATTATCCTTTGTAATACCGGCATTATTCACAATAATATCTAATGAGCCGAAATCGGCAATCACTTGCTGTATGATCTTCTCTGTTTGTTCGTAATTGGCAGCGTCCAACTGAAATGCTTTGGCCTTTACGCCATAACTTTGCAATTCTTTTTCTATAGCCTCAGCCTCCGCAGAAGAGGAACGATACGTAAAAGCAATACTTGCCCCTTGTTTGGCTAATCCTAAAACAATACCACTTCCTATTCCCCGACTGGCACCTGAGACAAATGCCACCTTATTTCCCAGTAGTTTCATAAAAATAAATTATCTGTCAAACATAGGCATTTCATATCAAATTTCTGAGCTTTCGAGTTATCTGTATTTTTTTAGCATATTTGTTAAAGAGAAAAGCCAACATGTATTCCCAACGCATTGCCCGTATTATCATTCTTCTAATTCTTACCATAACGGGCTGGTTAGGCTATCATGCTTATCATTCCAATTTTGATTATGAGTTTGAAAAATTTTTCCCTACCGGTAATACGGATACCAAGACTTTTGAAACATTTAGAAACACGTTTGAGAATGATTATGATTTTTTACTCATAGCACTTGAAAATCGTGAAGGTATTTTTCAATCTTCATTCTTATATCGGGTAGATTCTTTGGCAAAAGATCTCTCATCCCTTAAGTATATAAAGAAAGTAACCTCTCCTACTGATATCAAAATACCCTTGATCTTAGGAACAGGCATCCAATACCGAAGAATCTTACATCCCGGTAATGACAGTTTATTGAATAAAGATATTAAGAGAATATATAAGAGCGGTGAGTTTGTTGGTAATTTCTTTAGTGCTGACAGTTCGGCTATATGTATCATTGTTCACACCAAAGATCAGATATCAAAGAAGAAATCAGATATCCTCATGGGTGAGATAGAAAGAACGCTGAATAAATATACATTCGACCAATACTATTTAGCCGGGAAAATAAAGGCTCAGCAAATCTATCTGAACAAAATGCAAAATGAGTTAATGATTTTTCTGACCTCTTCTATTCTCTTTGTATTGGTTATACTGATATTCATTTTTCGTTCTGTTCGGAATGTTCTAATACTCATTATGGTAGTATTGTTTTCGGTCGTATGGCAATTAGGTATCATGCAGTTGCTTGGTAAAAAAATAGATATTCTGCATATCCTCCTGCCCTCCATCCTATTTGTAGTGGGCATGAGTGATGCCGTGCATATTCTTAGTAAATACGGCGAAGAGCTTAGGCACAACACATCCCGTTTGTCAGCTATCCGCAACGCCATTCGAAAGGTCGGATTAGCCACATTCTTAACTTCAGCTACCACTGCTGTTGGTTTCTTTTCTCTCACGACATCCATCATTCAGCCCATCAGAGAATTTGGTATTTATACCGGTGTAGGCGTAATAATAACCTATATCATAACCATACTACTTCTTCCTGCTTCAATAATAATAACGACTAATAGAGAAGAGGTCCACATAAAGAGTCGTCTTCTTGATCGTTTCTTAAAAACCGGATTTATTTTCTCAATCCGTCGTCCTAAGCTCATCATAGCTATTTGCAGTATCCTAGCTTGTATTGGCATAATGGGATCTATTCGCGTAAAAACAAACAACTATTTATTAGAGGATTTAAAACCCAATGAACCATTAAAAAAAGAATTGATCTATTTTGAGAATACCTTTTCCGGGAATCGCCCATTTGAGATGGTCATAACGCCTCATGATACGACAAAAAACTTATGGAATCATGAATCAATACGAGAATTGGAAAAGATAGAACAAAGCGCCACAATGCACTTTAAACTTGGCGCCATGCAATCACCTTTGCTCTTTATACGATTCTTTAATCGTGCCATACACAGTGGTGCTACCGAATATTTTAGTATTCCGGAGCATGATAATGAATTAGATTCTTTATTAGAGAAGATGAGGAAAAGCGGATTCTTCCCTTCAAAGGATAGCCGATTATATATTACCGATGATTATAAGGCGGCGCGTTTTAGCGGCCGCATGCATGATGTAGGGAGTTACAAGGCGGGACAGATGGAAAAGGCCTTTAATGCAGAGCTTACGCAATCAATACAACCTCAAAATGTGCATGTAGAACTAACAGGAAGCGCCCGTCTGATCGACAAAAATATTTCATTTCTCTCTACTAGTTTAATTAAAGGATTTGGGATGGCATTCGTCATTATTGCTATTATGTTTGGTTTGCTTTTTAAATCATTTAAGATTATTCCCGTAGCATTAATTCCCAACATTCTGCCGCTTGTTATTACTTCCGGATTCATGGGTTTTACCGGTATTGATTTAAAAATAAGCACCTCTATTATCTTTATTATAGGCTTTGGAATCGCGGTAGATGACACTATACATCTTCTGAGCCGATATCGTGTTGAGCTGGCAAGAGGCAGACATGTACTATATGCCTTAAAACGCAGTTATCTGAGCGGCGGGAAAGCCATTATTCTAGCCTCTGTTATCATTTTATCCGGATTTATAACAATGATTGGATCGAGCTTTCAAAGTATCTTATACATAGGCCTGCTAATTACAATTCTCCTCTTTTCAGCCCTACTTTTTGATTTATTCTTATTGCCGGCGCTGATTATTATTACAAGTAAAAAGAAGAAAAAGCCTAACACTATGGCTTAACTTTCTTCAATTCTTCCAACGCTTTCTTTACCGCCTTATCATTCTGATTAATGATATAATAGAATGCCTCATTGTTCCAAACATTTCTTGCTATCAACGATTTAATACGCGACAACAATAAGGATGAAGATATTTGCACTTCAGATTGTGTAGTTACAACACCTTTCTGCTGCGCTAAACTTACAAACTGTGATAGCAAATGCTGATCAAGCGTTTTATCATGTTCAAATGCGGTATAATCTTTATATTTTTTGCGCAAGACATCTCTATTCTTATCTGCATATTCAAATGAAAAATCATAAGTAAGTCCTTTGCTAACAACCGCTGTAAGGAAAGGTGTAATTCCTGTTGTATCGTAAGGCACAATAATATCAGGCGTAATACCTCCACCGCCGTAAACTATTCTACCGCCGAGTGTTTTAAATATTTCCAACGAGTCATGTTTTAATAAAGAGTCAGCTACAGTATGATCACTTAAATAGGCTTCTTCATAATACTTCTCAATACCTTCAACATACGGTCTTTGAATACTCCTGCCACTTGGCGTATAATATCTAGAAACCGTTAATCGCAGCGCAGAGCCATCATCAAATTCAATCTGCTCTTGCACCAAGCCTTTCCCAAAACTTCTCCTGCCAATAATAATAGCTCTGTCATTATCTTGTAAAGCGCCGGCAACAATCTCAGAAGCAGATGCAGAACCTTCGTCTATCAGAACAACAAGCGGTTGAGTTTCAAACTTACCTGCTGCTGTGGCATAATAAAAACGCTTCTTTCTGGATTTCCCTTCCGTATAAACGATGAGTTTTTTACGGGCTAAAAATTCATCCGCTATATCGGTAGCCGCATTTAAGAACCCACCCGGATTACCTCTCAGGTCAAGAATAAGTTTTTTCACCCCTTGCTTTTCCAACCTATTCAATCCGTCCAAGAACTCCTGATACGTTGTTTCGGCAAACCTATTGATTTTAATATAACCGACATCCTGTTGCAATATATAAGCAGCATCCAGGCTATAAAGCGGAATTTTATCTCTCTTAATGGAGAATGGGATTAGTTCTGATCGGCCATTACGCAAAACAAAGACCTGTACTTTTGTGCCTTTCTTTCCACGAAGACGCTTGATGACACCTTCATTCTGAATCCCATTTCCGGCTACCCATTCTTCATCAATTTTCACAATACGATCACCGGCGCGAATACCAACTGCCTCACTGGGGCCTCCTGATATGGCCGTAACCACAACAATGGTGTCTTTTAAAATATTAAATTCTATACCAATACCCTCGAAATTACCTTGTAAATCCTCATTTACAGAGGTTAAGCTGGATGCCGGAATATAAGCTGAATGAGGATCTAACTGCTCTAACAAAGAAACTATCGCCTTCTCCGTAAGTTGCTCAGTATTGATTGTATCTACATACTCAGAATTAATCAGCTGAATAACTTCATTAATTTTGTTATCAGACGAAGCTGATGAATAAAATAAGGATTTAGAAGGGCCTCCTTTGGCAGACGGCTGTACATGGCGACCTATAAACATTCCAAACACTACAGCTATCGCCAATAACACAGGCAGCCAAATTATATTTCTATTTTGTTGCATGACTCAAAAACAAGTGACAAACCTACATATTTTTTAGAGGCATTGTTTTAGCTTCTTCATTTTAAATACAAAAAAGGTTATGAAGACTGTTATAGCGTATCAATAGGTACTAAAAAAGCGTGTAAAGTACACGCTTTCAGATAAATTTTATTTTATTGATTAATCAATATATCCTTTTTCAAAAGCACGAATTATAGCTTCCTCCAATCCAATCTTACTGATGGTTCTGATACCTTTTGCAGACACCTTAAGTGTAACCCAGCGGTCTTCACTTTCCAAGTAAAAGCGCTTTATAAAAAGATTCGGTTCAAAAGTTCGCTTGGTTTTTCTATTAGAATGCGAAACCTTGTTACCTGTCATGGTCTTTTTTCCTGTTATTTGACAAATTTTTGACATAACTCCATTTGTATTGGGAGTGCGAAGATACAAAAAATAATATTGTTACCAAACCTAAAAGGCTATTATTTAGGAAAAATCTCTAATGCCAACTGATAAGCGCGACTAAATTCAACCGTATTCATGGTATATTCAGCCTGGTTTTCATTTAAAAAAGCGATAAGATTCTCTGTAGCCAGATTACCCGTAAGTTCATCTTTAGCCATCGGGCATCCGCCAAAACCTCTTATTGCCGCATCAAACCTTCTGCATCCGGCTTTAAAAGCCGCATCAATATTTGTTTTCCAATTAGTAGGCGTTGTATGAAAATGCGCCCCAAACGACACATTCGGGAATTGTGAAATCACAAACGAAAAAATATAATCTATTGATTCCGGATTAGCAGAGCCGATGGTATCGGATAGCGCTATACTATTTATGCCTATCCAGGCAAGACGCTCTACCCATTCGCCTACAATCTCGGTATTCCACTCATCACCATACGGATTGCCGAATGCCATAGAGATATAAACCAATAATTCTTTCCCCGACCGGTCGCATACCTCTTTGATTTCGCCTATTCTTAATACGGTATCAGCTAAACTGGCATTGATATTTCTTTGCAAAAAAGTTGGGGATACGGAAAAGGGAAAGCCTAATACTTTAATCTGAGGATATTGTTCTGCCCTTTCAGCGCCTTTAAGATTACCGATAATAGCCAAAAGTTTAGAGCGAGAAGCCTCCCAATCAAGATTTCTTACAACTTCATCAGTATCTGCCATTTGTGGCATAACTTTGGGATTTACAAAACTACCAAAATCAAGATAATCAAACCCGGCGCGCAAAAGTTGATTCAAATAACGAATCTTATCTTCCGTAGGGATAAACATCGTAAGGCCTTGCATGGCATCACGCGGACATTCTGTTATAATAACATGATTTGTACTCACGCCTCGAAAATACTCTTTTAAAAATATTAACAGAATTCTTCACGCTAAAAAATCTCAACAAAGATAGATAACAAGCTTTTATTGTTCAGAATAGAGGGTGAAGGTTCTTTCCTAATCCACCTTACTCATACGTTTGGTTTCAATGATTTGGCCGTCTGCCACTAAGCTGTAGTTGTATATACCGCTGCTGAGGTCGTCGGCATAAACGATAATGCGCCCGTGTCCGGTTTCGCGGATATCTGCCATTTTGATGACCTGCCCCAAATTATTGGTGAAGATAAGCTGAGCGCGTTGCACCCGTTCGGGCAGATACCAGGTAATGGTTGTTTGCTCTTTGAAGGGGTTGGGTGCATTTTGGTTGAGCACAATCATATCTTCGTTGCGCAGGATAATATCCATCGTGTATTGATGTTGTATGGAAGGGTATTGTTGATTATTATCCGGTGTTAGCATGAGCTGAGACTGGCTGCAACATTTGGTGATCACCCCCGTAAGCATCTGGATTTCCTGCTGTATGTTTTGCAGTATCGAATCCTGCTGTTTTATTTTTTCCTCTTGCTCTTTGTATCCTGCAATAAGCAATGTAATGAGTTCAATATAATTGAGGCTTTTAACTGTTGCCGCCGGATGAATGATAGCGCCGGTAGAATCAAAAACAGGCGCTATCTGTGAATTTTGTACCAAAGCTGGCCAGATTAATTCCACTTCCTGAGCCAGAAGGCCGAAATGCTGCTTTGTATCTAAAGTAAGTTGAGGCACCGCATTTTGTTTATAGTTGAAAGATACCGGATTGAGTTGTAATAATTGTTGAGATACGCTTTGCAGCGGGTTAATGTTTTCCTTGATTGTGCTATCCGATCCAATCGATAAGCTGTTGACATGCACATCACCTTCAAACCAGCCGGCATAGCTAAAACCGGAATCAATGGGCGCCTGTGCATAAATGGCATAGGTATAGTTACCCGGTAGCCCGCTGGCAGAAGTTCTTATGCCTATGCTAAGAGTGTTCATCGTGTTACTGGAGGCCATCGTATACAGGCCAATATTTTCGGTTTGTGCGCCGCCGGCCGCAAACCAGCCGGCATAGCTGATCTGACCATTGGCGGCCATGCTGTGTACACCATGGTTTGTAGAATTGGATTGATTGGCGTTGGCCAAGAAATCACCGCCATGATTTTTATTGCCGAAACTAGGATGTCCCATACTGGCAATACCTTTCACGCCGTAGTTTATCATACCGCCATCGGCACGAAAATACCCGCCGATATGTTCATTTTTATTCTCCATGCTGTCTATGCCATTGG
>JAIXKU010000039.1 GCA_026936045.1 Flavobacteriales bacterium | reverse complement strand
ATGCTAGATACAGGCTCCGGATTTCATACGGAACTGAGTGGATTTGATAATATCTTTCTTTATGCTCAATTGTTGGGTTTCAGGCATTCAGAAATTAGAAAAAAACGGGATGAGATTATAGCCTTCAGTGGCATTGAGAATCATTTGCATCGGCCGGTAAAGTTCTTCTCAAATGGGATGTATGTACGTTTGGCATTTAGTATTGTAGCCCATTTGCCGGTTGAGATATACCTTTTTGATGAGATATTGGGTTTTGGAGATACTGCCTTCAGAATGCAGAGTATCTTTCATATGAAAGAATGGAAGAAGCGAGGCGGCACACTTCTTTTTGCTACACATGATTTATCGCTTTTACATAGCCTATCAGATTATGTTTGTATTCTTCCATCAGGTCAGATTTCACAACTAGATGCGTTCTCAAAAGATTATCAAATACCATCTTGGGCTAATACTGTGCGATTGGGTGTGATTCAAACAAAATCTACCGCTCAGAATTTAATTTTAGAAACGGAAGTGTACCATTGTATTGAACCGGATAAGATTGATTTTGTATGGGTGCTTCACCCTGAAAACCCATTGGATCAGGCCTGCGGATTTAGTACAATCAATGCATTTGAGAAAACAAAAACGACTAATCAAGATGCTGATAAAATAAAGATTTGTTCGGAGGTTCCGCTTTATATGCTTAATCAGGGGAAATATAATATAGAGCTTCAACTAATATATAATCAGGAATCTTGTGTTTTTTCAGCACCTAATTGTGCAAGTATAGATATACAGTCAACGGCTTATCCTCCTTTTGTGCAGTCTCTTCGCAATGCCTCAATAAGATGGATATCGGGTAAATGGCATGTTGAAAGATCAATTGATTGACTGAGATAACCGCATGATTTCTTCAATTAGATACATTTGTTCGTTGTCTTTCAGATAGTGATGTAAGGGTAAGCGTAGTAGGCCATCGCCAAATTTCTCAGTTTGAGGAAGTACAACACGTCCTTGAGAGATACTAAAGAAGGGCGATTTATGCAGTGGCTCATAATGCGTTGTCGTTTGAATACCCTTATCTATCAACTTGTTCTTATACTGATCCCGTATCTTGCGATTAGAGAATAAGAGATAGAATATATGTCCATTCCCTCCTGAATCGGCTATGCCTGTTTGAATATTTTTATCTGCCAGCGGGCTGAGATGTTGATAGTATGTATGCCAAAGCTTTCTGCGGCGGTTATTCACCTCATCTAAATACTCCAAATGAAAAGAGAGGATGGCACAGAGTGGTTCAGCTAAAATACCGTTACTTCCTTTATTTACCCATGTATAAGCAGAAGTTTTCCCTCCCATAAAGTCATGACGGTTGGTGCCACATTGTAAATGATGCATAGCTTTTTCAAGGAAGATCGGATTGTTGACGATTAATGCTCCACCCTGGGCACACCCTAAATTTTTTGTTTCATGAAAAGAAATAGCTGATAAATCACCCAATGTACCGAGTGATGTATCGTTGTGATAAGCACCAATGGCTTGTGCAGCATCTTCAATAAGAACAATATTATGCTTTTTACAAATCTCAAGTATCTCTTTAGTGGCTGTAGCCTGGCCGCCGTAATGAACCCAAACGAGTGCTTTGGTTCGTATTGTAATTTGTTGCTTTACCGATAACGGATCAAGTGACGGGAAATGGGGCAATACATCGGCAAATCTCAATACAGCACCTCTGAGAACAAAAGCATTGGCTGTTGATGAGAATGTATAGGACGGTAAGATTATTTCATCGCCGGGCTTAATATCCAAAACCATGGCAGCTATCTCTAGGGCATTGGTACAAGAGGGTGTGGGGAAAATATTTGTATGCTTTATCCATTGACTAAGTTGTTGCTTTATTTTCTGATAAAATGGCCCCTGATTCCGAAAAAAATTATGTGAAGAGGCGACATCCTTTATAAAAGAGGGTAAATCCGGATGGATATAAGGTAAATTAAAAGGAATATGACTTGTGTTGGGTTTCATTTGTCAATCTTTTTGTTCAGATATTTTATTTCATAAACCTGTTTTATGCCTTGTTCCAAAGAAACGGTATGTTTCCATCCCATCTCTCGTATGCGGGAAGAGTCCAACACCTTTCGTGGTGTGCCGTCCGGTTTATCTGTTCTAAATATTAATTCTCCTTTATAACTAATAATTCTTTGAATTAGGAGGGCTAAATCTCGAATAGCAATTTCTTCTCCCGAACCGATATTTACTATATCATATTGAATAGGATTTGTCATTAGAGTCAAACAAGCACGTGCCAAATCATCGGCATGAAGAAATTCACGTAAAGGTTGTCCTGTTCCCCAAATCTCAACAAAAGGTGATTGATTCATATGTGCATGATGCATCTTGGTTATCAGTGCAGGAATAACATGCCCGTTCTCGATATTAAAATTATCATGTTTACCATATAAATTGCAGGGCATAGCGGAAATAAAAGAAGTGCCATATTGCCTGTTATATGATTGGCAGAGTTTTATACCTGCAATTTTAGCTATTGCATAAGGCTCATTGGTATATTCAAGCGGTCCGGAAAGTAAGTCATCTTCAGATATAGGTTGTTTATTATATTTTGGATAAATGCAGGAAGATCCAAGGAATAGCAGTCTCTTCACATTGTTTATATAAGATTGATGAATAACGTGCGATGCAATCATCAGATTCTTATATAAAAACTCAGCCGGATAATTAAGATTAGCTCCAATGCCACCAACTTTTGCAGCAGCCAGAAATATATAGGCAGGTTTTTCTTTCTTGAAGAATTGGGATGTTGCGTAGGGATCTGTAAGATCAAGCTCTGCATGCGAAGGATATAAAAGATTATTGTATCCCTCAGAAGAAAGTAAGTGAAAGATAGCGTTACCGACTAATCCGGTTTGTCCGGAAATGAATATGCGAGACGACTTTTCCATTTACTCAGATTGATTTGGCGATTTCTTTGATATCGGCATGCACCATTTCTTTAATGATTTGTTCAAAACTATGAGTTGGATGCCAGCCTAAGTTGTCTTTAGCTTTAGAGGCATCACCCATAAGGCAAGGTACATCTGTCGGTCTGAAATAACGTTCATCAATACGGACCACAACCTGCCCGGGTTGAAGATGTGGATTTTGAGAAGTATGAATCTTAGCTATTTCATCTAATCCTTTCCCGGAGAATTTAATTGTTACACCAATCTCATTAAAAGCTTGTACAATCATTTCGCGGATACTGTGTACCTGACCGGTGGCTATAACGTAATCACGAGGTTCATTTTGTTGCATCATCAGCCACATGGCTTCTGCATAATCTAAAGCATGCCCCCAATCACGTAATGCATCTAAATTACCAACATACAGATTGGTGTCTATACCTAATGACAGAGATGCAACTGCCCTGCTTACTTTGCGAGTAACAAATGTTTCACCTCGAACAGGAGATTCATGATTAAAAAGAATACCATTTACAGCAAAAATCTTATAGCCCTCTCTATAATTTATAGTTATCCAGTGGGCATACAATTTGGACGCAGCATACGGACTACGTGGAGAAAAGGGCGATTGTTCGGACAACGGATCTCCATCATTCATCCCATACATCTCAGATGTGGAAGCTTGATAAAACCGTGTTTTCTCGGTTAATCCGAGCAAACGAATGGATTCAAGTAGTCGAAGCGTACCTAATGCATTGACGTTTGCCGTATATTCAGGTGCTTCAAAACTGACTTTAACATGACTCATTGCGCCCAAATTATAAATCTCGTCAGGTTGTGTTTCTTGAATAATACGTGTTAGGCCGGAAGGATCAGTCAGATCGCCATAATGTAAAAACAGCCGGGCAGAAGGAATATGTGGATCCACATAGAGATGATTTATACGTTGTGTATTAAATAAAGAACTTCTGCGCTTGATACCGTGAACCTCATACCCTTTACGAAGTAATAACTCAGCAAGATAAGAACCATCTTGCCCTGTTATCCCTGTGATAAGCGCTTTTTTCATATTAGGATATATTTTGATATGAAGTTAGATAATATTATCTAATCTGCTTTAATTATTTATTTTTCTTCTTTAAGTGTGTGTGCTGAAAGTCCCCAGAAATCATCGTTATAATCAAAACGGCCTTTTTGTATCTGTTCAGCAATAGTTAATATGTCTTGCCAACTTAAATACGGGGGCAATGTTTTTGGATCAGGCGCATCCTCTTCATGCCAACTCCCCGGATGATCTATATGATAAATACAACACTCAGACCGAAAGATAACCTGTTTCATCCCTTTAAAATAAGCCTGAATTAATGCCAATGAATCTATATGAAGCGGATAGCCCTTCCATTCATGATAACCCTTAATCTTAATCCATCCGGATTTACTCATTAGTGTAAAATCACCGGATGCTTCTTTGTCAATAGTGGATATTTTATAGCGAAAAGATCCTAAAACAATTTGCTTAATCAATAATAGAAAGGGGTATAAGAACTTAAGGGATTGATACCTGTATAGAAAATATTGTGTTTTGTATATTTTTAATCCGGGCCATTGGGGATGCATCCCCATCTTACGAATAATATGCCGTCGTGCGTATTCAATTAATTTCGACACGGAAGATTCTAAAGGTGCTGATGCGGGTATATCTGCTCTTAAAGCACGATAAAACGTATTTTCTTCCAGTTCTCTTTCAGCAAGAAGCTGTATCAGATTGCTATCAGGAAAGACATCAATATTGGTACATAATATAAATAGCCCTTTTGCAGCTCTTATCCCTACATTTTTTGCTATCATCTGATGAAAAGCAAGCGGATCTTCTTTGTCCGCCTGACTATGTACGCTTGCTGGTACTGTGATGATCCTCAACCTTACATACGTATTATTATAGTTATGGTCTATTATGTCTCTTAGCGGTGGATGTGAAGGAAGAGGATTCCATTCTACCAGAAGGATTTCTATGGATAATATATATTCTAAACATAGTGCCGACCATACGATTAGAGATGCATTGATACGCTCGCGTAAATTACCACCATGCCCATCGTTGCGGGCGGTCATTACAATACTCAAATAAGGTTGGGTGGAACCGGTATTCATACTATGTTTGCATATCTAAGATACTATTTTTCTTTTTACCTCAATCTTTTTTACTTTTACATAAACCTACAATTCTGAAAACTGCTATTTGTACTACATCTACTAAAGACTACCAGTTTAAGGTAAGTGCTTTGTTTGAATCGCTTGCTCCTTATACCGATGCGGATTTCTATTGTTTTATTACAGATACAGAACAAATAGAATCTACACATGAAAGAGTTCGAATACTGACTGGTCGTGATTTGTCTTTGCCTGTCGCAAGGCAGATACTAAACAAATATAAAGGTAGTCAACTTCGGTGGGCTATTAAGCCTGTTATCCTCTTATATCTTTTAGAAAAAGGGTATGATGTAGTATTATATGCGGATAATGATATTTACTTTTTCTCTTCTCCCGATTTCTTATTTGAAGCCTTGCAAGAGAAGGCGGTATTACTAACGCCGCATTATTATCCGGCTAATCCCTTATCCGACCAGATTTGGCTTGAAGCAAATTTTAGGGTAGGACTGTTCAATGCAGGTTTTGTAGGAGTCAGTCAAAAAGCGAAGACTGCTCTAAATTGGTGGGCAGGATGTTGTCTTTATGCTATGAAAAAGTCATACAGGCGGGGTTTGTTTGATGATCAAAAATATTTAGATCTTTTCCCGATAATGTTTGAGGATGTGGAGATAGTTAAACATCGTGGTTGTAACGTGGCCGGATGGAATATTCATACCAGTGCTCGCTCTTTGGATGCGCATGGGAATCTTCAGTTTAATGATAAATGGCCATTACTATTCGTGCATTTCAATTATTATACAATACAATGCATTTTAAATAATACCGACCCATTATTAAAACCTGCTTGGCATACATATCATGAGATGTTGTGTCGTTTCAATCCAAATTATCGTTACGAAAAAGAGCTTAAACCACTAAACCATACTATTCGTGCCTATTATGACTATGCGTTATTTAGATTTAACCGGCTTTTTGATTAAGAATTATGGAGCGTGACGAATATATACGTGTTGTAAAGCCGGGAGCGGACTCCCTTTCTACATACCTATCCGGATTTTGGAATCAACGTCATTTGGCACTAACATTATCAGTACGTGATATCAAGGCCAAGTTCTCACAAACACTGCTGGGCGTAGGATGGGTTTTGATACAACCGGCTATTTACGTTATAATATTCTCTTTATTCTTTGGATATGCCTTAGGATGGAAATCAGATAATATACCTTATCCGCTTTATGCACTTAGCGGTTTATTGGTATGGAATCTTTTCTCGTTTATTGTAGTAAATGGATCATTAGGGATTCAAGATAGTGCTATGATGATTCGTCATATAGCGTTTCCTCGCATTCTGATTCCGGTATCAAAAATCCTGACAGGCCTTGTTGATTTTGGTATAGGATTGGCTTTTTATATTGTTTTAATGTTGATATATGCCTCATTCCCAGGTTGGAAAATTATATTTTTACCCTTCATCTGTTTAGGTGTATGTCTAACGGCATTGGGCTTTGTGTTTTGGATATCTTCATTTGCTTTCAAATACCGTGATATTTTACATGCGTTGCCTTTTTTTCTTTTTGCAGGTATTTGGGTTACACCGGTTTTTATCACGCCGGACATCTTACCTCGTTCGGTCAGTTTAATTTTTTATCTGAATCCCGTATCCGGATGGATAGAAGTATGCAGATTTTGTTTATTTAATACCTGGCATTTTGATTTGCTTTATCTACCTTCTATGTTGATTGCATTATTATTTATGTTTCTCGGATTGATTATCTTTATCCGCAGGGAATCCTTCTTCTCGGATTATGTTTAATTTTTTATATGAGCCAATCAGAACAACAAATATCAAAAAAGGAAACCGCTCTATGGATATATTGGGTAATTCTCATAATAGCAGTGTTTATTCAATACGGGAAAACTCTTTCCTATGGCTTTGTTTGGGATGATAAAATAGTGATTGAAGAAAACCCAAGAATAAAAAAGGGCATGCAATCCATACCTGATTTGTTTCTGAAGTTTAAGTCTCCTTATCGTCATGACCAGTATGGTTATCGCCCTATTACACTCGTAACATTTGCTCTTGAAATAGAGTTCTTTGGCGTGCGTCCATATTATCATCATTTGATGAACCTCATCTATTATGCTTTGCTATGTTTAGTACTTTTAATTTTTGTATCACGACTTTTCCAACATTATATCCGCTTATTCGCCTTTTTTGTTGTACTAGTCTATGTCGTACACCCTTTACATGTAGAAGTTGTAGCCAACATCAAAAGTCGGGATGAATTACTCGCTGTCCTCTTTGGAACCCTTTCATTAATCAGCTATTTGTCCTTCTTACGCTCAGCTAAGTGGCGATATATGTTGACCACTGTCCTTTTTTATTTATTATCCTTTTTCTCAAAAGAAAATGCCGTCACACTTACCTTGATTTACCCGCTGATTTATTTTTATGAAAATAAAGAATCACCTTTTGCCAATATACGCAGACTAATCACCTCAAATATACATGTCATAGTTCTGCTTATCTTGTCAGTATTGGTGTTTGCTTTGTCCGAAAGCTCTGAGTTAGGTAAAAACTTGGTGGTAGAACAAAACATAGTCAGAGAGGATGATATTCTTGGTAATTCCTTATTCCATACGGATAGTCTCTTTGCAAAATTACCAACAGTCCTTGTGATTCTTATTATGTATTTAAAACTGTTTGCTGCACCTTGGCCAATGGTTTTTTATTATGGATATAATCAAGTGCCATTAAGATCTTGGTTGGATCCTGTGGTTTGGATGTCTATTGCTATTATTGCCGGTTTAGTTTATTTGGTTTACAGATATCGAAAGCATTATCCGGAGCTGTGGTTTGGAGGTCTCATGTTTTTAGCTTCTTTGTCTATTTACCTGCACATTATACGTAAACTGTCCGACACCATGGCAGATCGTTTTATGTTTCTTCCTTCTTTAGGACTTTGTATTTTCCTGGTTGGATTGATAGGGATGTTTACACGCCTAACATGGCTGAGAGCAGATGCAAAAAAGAAGTCAAATCAAGTGAAACGGAAACTTTCTACACCGGTATTAATCTTCTCTTCTATAGCCATCATTTTAGTCTTTCTTTCAAACAAGCGTGCCGATGTATGGGAAAGCGATGAGAAATTAATATTTACTGATATGAACAATCTGCCGAATGTCTCAAGGGTACATTATTATTATGCGAATATCCTTTGGACTCAAATTAAGAACAATCCATCAAAAAGGGTACACTTAGAAAAGGATATGATTGATCATTATAAACGAAGTATAGAGATTGCCCCTCAGTATGTTTATTATTCGCGTATGGAGTTGGCTACATACTACTCCTCAATAGGTATGTATCAGATGTCGTATGATGAGTTTGCCAGAATAGACAGCTTGTTTCCGGATCGCGGACCAGTTTTATTAAACTTAGCACAATGCTTAATTAATCTAAATCGCTATGATGAATCAATTCCTATTTTAATAAGAACAAGGGAGCTTGCCCCCTATTATTCCTCAGTTCCTTACCTGCTTGCTTTGGCTTATGATAAAATAGGTGAGTTCGATAAAGCACTTGCAATGATAGACGAAGGCATAAAGCTTTTTCCTGATGAGAAGCGTATTTTCTTAGATGCACTCAGTATTATATATGGTGATATGAAGAACGAAGAATTATTTGTGCAAACCACTCTTTCGTTGCTTAATTATGGCGGTAACGCTTCTGTGGTGTATTCAAGAATTATCAGGCAATACAACTTCTGGGGGATGAAAGACAAGGCAGCCTATTATTCGGCTGAAGCCAAAAGGAAGTCAATTCCGGTTAATCCCTAATTGGTTGTATGCGATATTTGTTATTTGTTAATACAGTTTTGTATGTCTTTTTGTTTTCGGCATGTTATACTCCTCGTATGTATCAACGGGCTGCTTTCCCCTTAGGTTCGGATACCTCGGTAGTGTATCGTATGCCTGTTTTGGAGAAATCAAAGATATTTATATCTCAGGGCTATCATGGCTTGTTCTCACATCAGCATACATTTGCGCTTGATTTTAAATTAAAGAAAAATACACCGGTTTGTGCAGCACGCGAAGGACTTGTTGTGCGCACGGAGTCAAAATTCAATAAAGGTGGCGCATCCCGAAGATGGATTGATATGGCTAATTATGTTGAAATCAGACATGATGATGGAACAATGGCTTCTTATTGGCATCTTCAGCATAACAGTATAATGGTGAAAGTGGGAGAGAGGGTGCTTGCCGGCCAACAGATAGCGCTTAGTGGCAGTACCGGATTTTCTTCCATGCCGCATTTACATTTTGAGCTTTGGGGTATAGATAAAAACGGATATAAAACGTTTCCTTCTTATTTCTCAATCCGAAAGACAAGAAAGTTATTGCAGGGCGGCAAGATTTATCGTATAAAATAGAAAAACATGTACGACCGTGGAAAATGGTACATACATGTTTTTCTAGAACCCAAGTTTATGAAAAGGAAGGAATACAAATATAATAACCAATTATGCGGTTTCCAAATAAAAACGGTAAATTCTCGATAAAAATATTAAGATTAGTAGAAAAGAAGAATACTATTTCCTGTAATAACGAGAACACCGATGTTAATTCGTATTCTATTATAGAAGAATTACAATTCTATTTTTTAGAAAATAAATTTTGACGGGCAGCTCAAAACCATGAGCTGGAACGATAT
>JAIXKU010000113.1 GCA_026936045.1 Flavobacteriales bacterium | reverse complement strand
ATCTATAACAGTCAAAATCTAATAAATGTGCATTATATCCTGAATAATTGGTTTTAGACCGGCAAAGAAAAACTCGACGGCAATAACCATTAGTATTAATTCCATGATGCGCATAAGAACCTTCATGGTTGTCTGAACTAATAATTTTATTAATCTAGCTCCGCCATAAAGTGTAATAAGCATAATAAAGCATACGACTAACATTATGGTTATCAAAATGCCTTTTTGAGCCCCTGTTTTGCTTTCTTCCATCATCAGAATAGCATTTGTAATAGTGTCTGGGCCACATATCATCGGTATGCCTAACGGTGTTAGAAATATCAGTCGTATATTCTTTCACTTCAGATCGGCTGATTTTACTCCTTGTTATTCGGGCGTTCAGCATATCATACCCTATCAAAAAAAATAAGATCCCACCGGCCATCCTAAAACCATTAGCTGTGATATTAAAGAAGTCAAAAATAAGATGTCCGGTAAAGACAAATAGCACCATTGCAATAAAAGCTGTTATAACAGCCCTCATCCCATCTGCCTACGTTGAGCATCGTTAAGCGGTACAGTCATAATGAGAAAAGTCGGAAGTGTGCTCAGCGGGTTTATAATAGTAATAAATATGGTGAAACTCAGTATTGCAAAGGAGATTAACTCATTCATATTAAGGTTGTTTTAAAGATATTGCTTTATATCTGTTAAATCCTCACCTAAATGCCATAACGCATTTTGCAAATCAGCATTATAGGATAATGCCGACGATTTTCTGGGTTCTGATCTGTGAAAATACATTCCGTTATATTCTACAGCGCGCTTTGACGATGCCAAAAAGACTGAGGCTGAAGCACCCTGCTCAACAGAAACACCTTTAAAATTGGCAAAAACAGACCAAGCTAATCCGCTTAATATGCCAGTATGCTTATTTCCTATACGTGTTTTCACCACACCCGGATGCAGGCAATTGACAGAGATATTCCGGCCTTGAAGCTTCTGTGAAAGCTTATATGTGAACAGGATATTTGCCAGCTTAGATGTTGCATACGCCTTCAACGGATGATATCTTACGGGATTAGACACATCATCTATTCTAAGATTAGCTGCATAGTGAGCTGCAGAAGCCACATTCACAATTCTAGCTTTGGCATTGGTTAATAATATCGGCAACAAAGCGTGTGTAAATATAAAAGGCCCAAGATGATTGACCGCAAAGGTTTTCTCAATGCCTTCCTCTGTCATTTCTTTCTTACCAAATGCAGCACCGGCATTATTAACTAAAACGTCAATATGAGAAATGCTATCATTAATATTCTGCGTAGCCTGTTCTATAGATTTTCGAGATGCAAAATCAGCTATAAAATATCCTTTACCGGCATCAGATCTTACTTGATTAATTTGCTCTAAAGCCGATTCGGCACGTTTAGAATCACGTCCTGTAATATATATATCAAATGAAAGGCGCGCCAAATCAACGGCTGTCTGTAAACCTATGCCGGATGTAGCGCCTGTTATTAGAGCAACTTTTGAGTTCATGCTTATTCCAGTTTGTGAAAAACTATCATATCTAAATGTTGTAACAGTTGCTCATTATCATCCGTAAATCTAAAATGCCAAACAATGGATCCATACCCTTTATCTGGTTTGAGATCCCATTCTGCGACTTCCAGTATGCAAAAAACACGAGTATTAGCATAAACCGGGCGATGCAAAATCCAATCCGTAATGCCCTTTCCGGCATATACCGAGTTCTTGAATCGGGGAATCCATTCTTTATTATAAAAATGATGAAACAGATGTATCCCACTGGCAATAAGACCTTTGAACGGGCTTTGCATAGCTATCTCTTTATCAAGATGAAAAGGAATTGGGTCATTCCTGCGAGCAAAATCAATAATATCTTCCTCACTAAGCACTATACTACCAAAATCAAAAACATCTCCTTGCCTCAATTCGTGAAAATACATTTCCCTCATAATTTTTCATTTTAACTGCAAAGGAACATAGTTTACGCTGAGTACACAAATTTTATCTCCGGATTTCAAGTTAGTATTTCTTATAACGTAGCTTACAGGCTCATCTATTAGGGTTTATAATTTTTTAGACAGGCTTATTAATAATTGATTTAAAAGTGTACTTTTGCAAGCCAAAAATCAAATTTAAAACAAACCCCGTAAGGTTATGAAGTTATCCCAATTTCGCTACAAAGAGCCTGCTGATCTTATTGCACAGCAACCAATTGAAAATCGTGATGAAGCCCGATTAATGGTATTAAATCGAAAAAAGGGCAAAATTGAACACAAAACATTCAAAGATCTTATAAAGTATTTCGATGATGGGGATGTCATGATTATTAACAACACCCGCGTTTTTCCTGCTCGTCTATATGGCAACAAGGAAAAGACTGGTGCCAGAATTGAAGTATTCCTATTACGCGAATTAGACAGAGAAAGTAAACTTTGGGATGTACTTGTTGATCCGGCACGCAAGATTCGTATTGGCAATAAACTATATTTTGGTGAGAACGACACGTTGGTTGCTGAAGTCATTGATAATACCACATCAAGAGGTCGAACAGTTCGTTTTCTTTTTGACGGTCCGCATGACGAGTTTAAGAAATTATTGGATGATCTTGGTCATACACCTTTGCCTAAATATATCAAACGCGAGGCTTTACCAATTGACCGTACACGTTATCAAACCATTTATGCTCAACATGAAGGCGCCGTAGCTGCACCTACCGGAGGCTTACATTTCAGCCGTGAATTAATGAAACGATTGGAGATCAAGGGTATTACATTTGCAGAGCTCACTTTACATATTGGCTTAGGTGCTTTTCGACCGGTTGAAGTAGAAGATCTTACCAAACATAAGATGGACTCTGAAGAGGTCATTATTCCTGCTAGTACAGCCGAAATGGTAAATGCCGCTAAAGAAAGGAAGAATAAAGTTTGTGCTGTTGACACCTCCGTAATGCGTGCTATTGAAACATCTGTTTCGACAGACGGCATGTTAAAGCCATACTCCGGCTGGACCAATAAATTTATTTTCCCTCCATACGATTTTAGTGTGGCCAATTGCATGATTACAAATTTCCATAGATCGGAATCAACGCTCTTTATGATGGTAGCAGCATTTGCCGGATTAGATTTTCTTCAGGAGGCTTATAGGGAAGCTATCAAAGAAAAATACCGTTTCCTTTCTTATGGCGATGCTATGTTGATATTGTAGAACTTTAAACTCATTAAAATACCATTTACTATGCATACCGACAAGTACCAACATCACGACTATTATCTGATGGATGAGTTGCTTACAGATGAGCATAAACTTATTCGCGAAACAGTAAGAACTTGGGTAAAGAAAGAATTAAGCCCCATTATTGAGGATTATGCACAACGCGCTGAATTTCCCAAGCAATTAATTAACGGATTATCTGAAATTGGCGCATTCGGCCCATATATTCCGACAGCATACGGAGGTCAGGGTCTTGATCAAATTTCATATGGTATCATTATGCAGGAGTTAGAGCGTGGTGACTCAGGTATTCGATCTACGGCCTCAGTTCAATCCAGCTTAGTGATGTTTCCTATTTTTACATTCGGCAGCGAAGAACAACGTGAAAAATACCTACCCAAACTGGCTGCCGGTGAATGGATAGGAAGTTTTGGCCTTACCGAACCTAGTCACGGATCTGATCCGGGAAGCATGGTTACCAATATTAAAGATATGGGTGATTATGTTTTATTGAATGGTGCAAAAATGTGGATATCAAATGCCCCTTTCTGCGATCTGGCTGTTGTATGGGCTAAAGATGAAAGCAACGCTATTCGCGGTATGGTAGTAGAAAGAGGGATGGAAGGATTTACAACACCGGAAACACCTAATAAATGGTCGTTACGTGCATCAGCTACCGGCGAATTGGTATTTGACAACGTAAAAGTACCTAAAACAAATCTATTCCCCGACATTCGTGGGTTGAGAGGTCCTCTAAGTTGTCTTAACTCTGCTCGCTATGGCATTGCCTGGGGAGCTATTGGTGCTGCGCTCGACTGTTATGATACGGCATTACGTTACGCTAAAGAACGTACACAATTCGGCAAACCTATTGCATCTTATCAACTCCAGCAGAAGAAACTGGCCGAGATGATAACGGAGATCACTAAAGCTCAAATGCTCACCTGGCGCCTGGGTGAATTAAAGAATGAAAACCGCGCCACCCCGGCACAAATATCCATGGCTAAAAGAAATAATGTAGCCATGGCTTTAAATATAGCCAGAGAAGCAAGGCAGATATTGGGTGCTATGGGTATTACCGGCGAATATGCCATCATGCGCCACAGCATGAACTTAGAGTCAGTCGTTACGTATGAAGGCACACATGATATTCATCTACTGATAACAGGGATGGATATTACAGGTATCTCGGCCTTTTAATCATAAAGACTTTTCTAGATCCGGATTATCTGTAACCTAACTAATAGAGATGTAAAGAAATAGAAAAAGAGCGCATAATCCATAGATATAAATTCATAATGTATAAATAACTAATCTATACGGATTGCTTGTACCGGGCTGATACGAGAAACCAAGTAGGACGGAAATATCATCACAAGGATACACGAGAAGAAACTAATCAGATTCAGGATTGCAATATAGTATCCATTGATTAAAACAGGTACCTCCGATAGATAATAAGACTGCTGATCCAACTGTATAAATCCAAATTTCATTTGAAGAAAAGCAGCACCTAATCCAAGCAGATTACCTAATATTAAACCTTGAAAGACAATATAAGCTGCATGATACATAAAAATCTTCTGAATAGATGCATTATTCATTCCCAATGCTTTTAGAATGCCAATCAGATTAGTTTTTTCCAGTATTAATATTAATAAAGTTGAAACCATCGCCATAACAGAAACCATGACCATCAGAACAATGATGATAATACTGTTTATATCAATGGTAGGCAGCCATTCAAAGATTTCAGGATAATTCTCACGCAAATTACTTACATACAAATCAACGGGCACTATGTTATCAATCTCATAGGTTATTGGGTCAATTTTCTCATAATCGTCTATCAAAATCTCAAAACCGCTCACTTGATTCGCTTGCCAACCATACATTTGTTGCACCAAAGTCAGATCTGATAAGATAAGTTGATTATCCATTTCATACATACCTGTTTCATAAATACCCTGCACACCCACTTTCATGGCATATGGCTTGATTTCTGTTGCGCTGTCTGAAGGATAGAACATACGCGGCGATTCATCAGAGAGATAATCAATTCGTTTCTGTTGCCTCATAAAATAGACATATAAACTATCTCCCGTTTTTATTTGTAGGCGTTCGGCTATAAGTTTTGATATCAGTACACCACGATGCATAGATTTATCTAACATAGGCTTGACAACAGTCCCTTCCAGCAAATGTTGTTGAAAGAATTGCCAATCAAAATCATCGCCTATTCCCTTTACGACAACGCCCTGTATCTCCATTTGTGTTTTTAAAATAGCATGCTTAATACAAAATGTCTGTATATGCTTAACGCCTTGCATGGTTTTTATATCCTGATAAAACGCAGGCATTCTGTCAATCGGTGCTGTTTCAAGAGACGAAGAGGCGGAGAGTTTTGTTATCTGAACATGCGAGACAATACCGGTTAACTTCTCTGTAATACCTTGCTTAAAGCCTGCTACCACAGAAACAGCAACAATCATCACACTAAGTCCTAAACCGGTGCTAAGTATGGCTATGCGGACAATCGGTGTAGAAAAACCAAATTTTTGATTTTTCAGAAGCCGTTGTGTGATAAAAAAGTTTACTTTCAATGCCTGATACGTCTTTTAAAGATATCTAAGTATAACTCTTATAGATTATATATGAAATTCTCACACCCATGCAACAAAAGTAAGGATTGTCATCGTTATTTTTGCATAATGCAAATAAACCGATTGAATATAAAATCTGTATTTATCCTGATTGGATATCTTCTTTTCTTTTTTCACTCAGGAGCACAACCTATTCTTAAGTCTGATCTGAAAATAAAAACAGAAAAAGATTTACTGGTGGGCGCACAACGTATCGATCTTTATTTACCATTACTGAAAAACAAAAATGTAGCCATTGCAGGTAATCACACATCCATGGTTGGGCATAAACATTTGGTTGACACTCTACTTGCGCTGGGAGTTCAAATAAAAAAGGTATTTAGTCCGGAACATGGTTTTCGAGGAGATGCTGATGCGGGAGAGCTTGTAGGGGCAAGTAAAGATTCTAAAACCGGCATACCCATTATCTCATTATACGGGAAGCATAAAAAACCGACAAACGAGCAATTGTCCGATGTGGATATTGTGATTTTTGATATGCAAGATGTAGGCACAAGATTTTACACCTATATCTCTACCATGACCTATATTATGGATGCTTGTTCACGTCTTGGCAAGAAAGTAATTATCCTTGATCGCCCTAATCCCAATGGACATTATGTTGACGGCCCTATTCTTGAAGAGGGATACAAATCATTTGTCGGGTTGCATGCTGTGCCGGTAGTTCATGGCATGACGATTGGTGAATATGCCTGTATGGTAAGTGAAGAGGGGTGGCTTGAGAGTGGACAGAAATGTGATCTCACCATTATTGAGTGTGAGGGGTACGACCACAAGACGCTTTATGAACTCCCTATTAAGCCATCCCCCAACCTAGCTACAATGGCCTCCGTTTATTTATACCCGTCTCTTTGCTTTTTTGAAGGTACAGTAGTTAGTGTAGGACGTGGTACCGACAAGCCTTTTCAAGTCGTGGGACATCCTTCCTTCAAAGATGCTCCCTATACATTTACACCACATAGCATTGAGGGGGCTGCAAAAAATCCTTTATATGAAGGGAAAACTTGTCATGGATATGACCTTACAACTTTTGGTGAATCATATATTCGTGATTTAGGTACCATATATTTGTTTTGGCTGATTGACCTTTATCAACGTTATGATAATAAAGTGGAATTTTTTAATTCATATTTCAACACATTGGCAGGTACCGATAAGTTAAAGAATGATATTATCGCCGGTAAGACAGAGGAACAAATCAAGAAAAGCTGGGAGGATGGCATTCTGCATTTCAAACAAATTAGAAAGAAATATTTATTATACCCTGACTTCGAATAAGACATGAGCGGTTTATCTTTATTTATGGAAATTATTGGTTGGGGCGGCTCCGCAATGGTTGTTTTGGCCTATACCATGATAGGATTAAGAAAGTGGGATGCTACAAATCTAGCATATCAGCTACTCAACCTTGTTGGCAGCATCATGCTAATCGTTTATACTGTATATAAAGATGCTCTCCCGCCTGCAACTGTCAATACGATTTGGGCTGTGATAGCGTTAATATCTATTATTCAATTAGGGGTACGAAGAAAAAAGAAAAGCCTATGATTGGTTCATATATTATTTTAATACAAGATATTTATTAGAAGATTAAAGGGAATAAACATGGAAAACATGACACAACAAGGCCGTGTTGAAACAAGTATTGAGAATGGCGTAGGTATCATAGAATTCTTTCATCCTAAAAGCAATTCGCTACCTGCAAAGCTTTTATTAAATCTGACTAAGGCGATTAAAGAGTTTGGGAAGTCAGAAGATGTAAAAGTCATCGTATTAAGAAGTGCAGGAGATGGTGCATTTTGTGCCGGCGCATCATTTGATGAGTTGCTTGCGATAAAGGACTTCGTTTCTGCTCAAAATTTCTTTTTAGGGTTTGCACACGTTATCTTGGCGATACGCCAAGTGCCTAAATTTGTTATTGCCCGTGTGCAGGGCAAGGCTGTTGGGGGCGGGATGGGAATAGCTTGTGCTGCTGATTATACAATGGCAACAGATAAAGCATCTGTTAAGTTAAGTGAACTCTCGGTTGGCTTTGGCCCCTTTGTTATCGGTCCGGCGGTGGAGCGTAGGATAGGGATCTCTGCTTTTCAAACGCTTAGCATAAATGCTTCAGAATGGCATCATGCTGCTTGGGCTAAAGAGAAAGGAGTCTATTCAGAGATATTTCCGGATAGTAATGCACTGGATGAGGCTGTTTCTAAGTTAGCTGTTCAATTGGCTATAAGTAATCCTGAAGCCATGAAAGAAATGAAAAACATGTTCTGGCAAAACGTCCCTGAATGGGATAAATTATTGGAAGAAAGAGCCGCTATCAGTGGGAGATTAGCTTTATCTGATTTTGCTATTCAGACTATTCAAAAATTTAAACAAGGGTGAGATTAAAACGGATACTCATATTATTTCTTATCCTAAGCAGCTGCGCTACCAGCCGGTATAATAGTGAAAAACAGTACACGCTACCTGTACATATTGGTGATAGCTGGGAAAAAAAGAAAGAGTTATTAGGGCAACCTAACTACAGCGGTAATAACTTTCATACTTACTTAAATTACGGAATTATCGTTTATATAAGCATAGACACATCTAAAATCACAGCTATAGTAGCGTCTTGGTTTGAGAATGGTTATTATTTCAATGGTAAAATCTTTGGTATCTCTTTAGGAGACACGCTCCCTAAATGTCGTAAGTTATGGGGGAAAGAAAAATCCATAGACAGCAGCAATTCCAATTATTATCAGGCTGTTTGGCAAATCGGGAAAAGAACACTGGAATTGGAATTTTGGACAGAATCCGGTAATGGATTAGGGGAAATACCTCAAGAAGCCGATACGGTAAAACGTATAAAAATCATCTGATTTATTCTTCAAATTCTAAAGGATCTCTCTGTTTAAGTCAAGACCTGATATTTATCAATATTTATAATGTCGATAATCACAGCATAAGAAGAGAGTTCTCACAAAGCTTAAAAAAAGTAAGAACAAAAGAACAATTCAATTGTTTTCTACATAATTTTGAGCCATAAATAAACACATCTTATGAAAAAACTAACATTGATTCTTTTATCTGTCGGGACATCTATTATGTTCTCTTGTAATCAGCCAAGTACACCCGGAACGGAGAATGCAGGTACAACTGAAACCGAAAATACCAATCGTACATCTGTTGGACAATCCGGTGTGCAGGATGATATTTCTAATCCCAATGTAGTGCAAGTAGCACAAAGCAGCCCGGATCATACCACATTGGTTACAGCTATCGTGGCTGCCGAGCTGGTTGATGCCTTAAGCAATGCCGGTCCTTTCACGGTTTTTGCTCCTACCAATGCCGCTTTCGATAAACTACCTGCCGGTACATTGGACGATTTGCTGAAACCTGCTAAAAAAGCAGACCTGAAAAACATCCTTGAGTACCATACCTATGTTGGTGTCTTAAAAACCGATTATCTTAAAGATGGTGACACCTATGAAATGGTAAGTGGGCAAAAAATAAAGGTTACACGTAAGGATGGTAAAATTTTTCTAAATGATGTTGCTGAAGTAGGCGCTTCTATTCCTGCGTCTAACGGTATCATTCATGTTATCACGGAGGTACTCAGTCCTCCCGCAAAATAAATGTTGTTTCTGATTGTAATGAAAAAGGAGATGTATTAATGCGTCTCCTTTTTTTATAATAAATGCCGGCTTATATTTGAGAAATGTAAATCATTAATAAAATGAGTGAATCGGTTGTCCTTTTACCTGAAGCCATCCGCGTTTTGGGCGTATTATTGGAAAAAGAGAAAACCACACCGGAATATTATCCGATGAGCGTCAATAGTTTAATCGGCGGATGTAATCAAAAATCATCTCGAAATCCGGTTGTGCAATATGACGAAGCCACTGTTGTTTCTGCTATTGAAGAATTAAAGAAAAATGAAGTTGATATTTTAGTAAATTATATGCCAGTTG
>JAIXKU010000163.1 GCA_026936045.1 Flavobacteriales bacterium | reverse complement strand
CTATTTGTATTGGGGTGCCTCATTCCTTTATCAGCAAAAATACCAAGAAGCGGTGGATGTTTTGAATACCGGCAAGGATTTGGTATTAGATAACCCCACACTCAAAAGCGAATTTTTCTCTACTATGGGAGAATGCTATTTTTCTTTAAGGCAATATGAGAAGATGGAATCAATGTATGAGAATGCCATAAACATCAATCCGCTTAATACAAATGCAAAAAATGATTTTGCCTATTATTTGGCGCTTTCCGGACGAAAGCTTGATAAAGCGCACACATTGATATTGGGCATTCTAAAGTCTTATCCCAAGAATATTTATTATTTGGATACTTACGCTGTGGTTTTATTCGAATCAGGCGATTATCAAAAATCACTTGAGATAATAAAAGAGGTGATGAATAATGGCGGTGATACACATGGCATCATACTGGAGCATTACGGTGATATCCTTTTTAAAAACGGACAAACGGAAGTCGCTAAAGAGATGTGGATAAAAGCAAAAAAAACGGGCGGGAAACTTTCTGAAGTAATAGATCAAAAAATTAATAGCGGACAATGGATAAAATAAATACACGTCTTTTTATTCTAATAGCCATCATCTCATCTATGGCTATCATGCATGCATCATGCCATACAAAAAAACGAGGGATCATTAAAATTGATAAAGCGATACCAACACAGCTTATGGGCAATGCCGTCAAATTTTCATTTCTTCCTTTTGAATGGTTTGATGCCAAGTTTAACGCAGAAGTGAATAACAACGGTAAACTGAATGCATTAAAAGGGAGAGTGCGGATTCGTCGCGACAGCCTGATATGGATATCTATCAAACCGGATGTAGCTATTATTGAAGTGTTTAGAGTATTGATTTCTCCGGACAGCATTAAATTGATAAATTATTTAGACAAACAATTTTTCACCGGTAGTTTCTCATACATCCGTTCATTTTTAAACATGGAGGTTTCGTTTCAAACAGTTCAGAATATATTTACCGGTGAGCCCAGCTTTTTCTTTCCTTTATCCGACTATCAAGTATCTCTTAGCAATACCGATACCGTTCTGTCAACTTTGCCGGTAAACGATTATCTTAGTATGCGCCATGCACCATCCAAACCGCAAATTCTCTTTCATGCTTTGTGGAAAAATGAAGAAAACAGGGTATGGAAATCGTTGCTCTATGATCCGTCATTAAAAACTGAAACCGAGATACTTTATAACAGTTATCAAACTATTAATGAAGTTGTATTCCCGCTATCCGGTCAATTAACAATGATTAGTGATACGAGTAATACCGTATTCACTTTTACATATACCAAAACAGAACTGAATCTGCCCTTTGATTTTCCGTTTAGTATCCCATCATCCTACACACCCATGAAATCGAAGGAGCCATGAAATCCTATTTAAAAAGTCCATGGCCATTACTTATTTGGTTTGCTCTCTACGCAATAGTAGCTTTCTATTTTATGCCCATAGCTACCAATCGCATCACTCCCTATTTGGAAGATCGAACCATTCCTGATTTGGAAGCCGGTTATGATTTTGACCATATCGAAGAACTAATGGATGTGATGGGATTGGAAGGAAGAGAGGCATATCGTCAAATGCTGCTTGGCGTCGATTTGATTTATCCTGTCATTTATGCCATGTTATTAGCTACCGGCATAGTATATTTTCTTACACGCACCTTCCCTTCTATTCGACTTTTATGGCTTATGGGCATATTCCCATTCTTTGCTATGTTAGCCGATTATGTAGAGAACTTCTCAATGGTGCAAATTATTTCATCCTTTCCGGATATTAACCCTCATACTGTTGCAAGAGCATCGTCTGCTACAACCCTTAAATGGGGATTTGTTTTCCTATCACTGGTAGTGCTGTCTATATCCCTGCTGGCCAACCTTATCAAACGGTTTGTTTTCCTTAAGAAAAATACGTCAGATTAATCAAACAACGTTGATTGTCCATCGTTGAGGTCAATATCTATCTCGCGAATAACGGTTGAATCATCGTCATACTCAGCCTCCTCCTCATCATGAAGAAGCGTGGGTTCAGGTAAGGGATCCATCCAATTAAGCGACTTTATCTCCGTATAAGGCAGCTTCTTCCCTTTGGATTTCTCATTTATGACCGGTACCTGTTCGGCAATATTCATCACGTCTTTCTCTATACCTTTTTTGGTTTTTGCCGTAATGTTTAACATTGGATACGTGTCTGTACTGACTAACAGGACTTTGGATTGAATATGATCGGTAATAAAAAGCATGTTTTTATCTAATGTTTCCGGAACAAAACGCTTGATGATATATTCCTTTTTCTCTCCGTCAAAATAGACCGTCGTAATCAGTTTTTTCTTGTTAAACTTCTCAATGGTTAGCACATCGTTGTCAAAGTGGAGTGACAAATCTGGCTTAACCAATCGGTACATACCGGTTTGAGTAATGATTAACAATCTATCCTGATTAGCAAATTCACCTAAATATTTTCCTTTTTCATCAATATTTAGACGACGAACATAAGAATCAAACCAAAATTTCAATCCACCTAATGTGGATTCTCCTTTTAACTTACTGATTATTTTACGGATAGGAAACTTACTCAAGACATTACCCTGAGAGTTTCGTCCTTTTATGGCTAATACAGCTAAATCATAATCAAACACCTGTTTCTTCAGTTTAGGACGTGGTTTCAGATAAATGGTCAATGTTTCAGACTCCCCGTTTGGATTAACACTAAAGTAAAGCACTTTACTTCCTTTGGTTCCTTTCGTTAAATCATAGTCTTTATCTCTGATGATGGACGTAACGGCAAATCGTTTTATATAGGTTGCGCCTTGTGGTCCGTCACGATACACCAAATGGTAAATCGTACGTTCGTCCTCTTTTTTCCAGACAGCGATATGCAGAATGCCTTTGCCAATATAGGATTTATCAGCTATGCGGCTTACCATCATGGTGCCATCATCTTTGAATACGATGATATCATCAATATCAGCACATTCGGAAACAAATTCCGCATTCTTTAAACCATAACCGGCAAATCCATTTTCGTAATCAACATAAAGCTTTTCATTTCTGATGACAACCTGCGTTGCTTCAATGGCCTCAAACGATCTTATTTCTGTTTTACGCTCCCTCCCTTTACCATACTTTTTCTTCAGATTCTTATAATACTCAATGGCATAAGGCACAATATTTTCCATATTATGCTCCACATTATCCAACTCTGTTTGCAGATTTTTCAATAACTCATCCGCCTTGAAAGCATCAAATTTGGAAATACGTTTGATTTTTATCTCAGTGAGTTTTTCAATATCGTTGCGCGTAATCTCTCTGTAGAGCTTCTTTTTATAGGGTTTCAACCCGGCATCTATTGTTTGGATAATCTCCTCCCAGGTCTCACAGGTTTCAATGTTTCGATAAATACGTTTTTCAATAAATATTTTCTCGAGTGATGTAAAAAGAATAGATTCCAGTAATTCGGATTTTCTGATTTCCAATTCCTTGTACAGTAGATCGCGGGTATTATTCGCGGAGATAGCTAATATCTCGGCGATAGGCAAAAACGCGGGTTTCTGGTTAACAATTACGCAACTGTTAGGAGAAATACTGATTTCACAATCTGTAAAGGCATATAGCGCATCAAGCGTTTGATCGGGCGAAATACCAGCCGGCAAATGCACTAATATCTCTACTTGCTCGGCTGTATTATCTTCAACTTTACGTATTTTGATTTTACCTTTATCGGCCGCAGCTACAATAGAGTCTATTAAAGAGGATGTGGTCGTGGCGAATGGGATTTCGGTAATCATTAATGTTTTAGCATCAATAATAGATATACGAGCCCGCACACGCAGTTTGCCGCCTCTGAGTCCCTGGTTGTATTTGGAAACGTCAATCATGCCGGCCGTAGGAAAATCAGGATAGATATCCGTTTTCTTCCCTTTTAAGGCATCAATACTGGCATCTATAAGTTCATTAAAATTATGAGGCATGATTTTACAAGCCAACCCAACAGCAATACCTTCTACACCTTGCGCCAGAAGTAAAGGGAACTTAACAGGTTGGGTAATCGGCTCCCGGTTACGTCCGTCATACGACATTTGCCACTCTGTGGTTTTTGAATTGAAAACAATATCCAAGGCCAAAGGTGTCAGGCGTGCTTCAATATATCGCGAAGCAGCTGCACCATCACCCGTATAAATATTCCCCCAGTTACCTTGCGTATCTATTAATAAGTCTTTCTGACCCATTTGTACCATGGCATCTCCGATAGATGCATCCCCATGCGGGTGATATTTCATGGTATTGCCAATCACATTCGCCACCTTATTATAGCGTCCGTCTTCCAGCTCATACATGGAGTGCAGGATTCTTCGCTGAACAGGTTTTAAGCCATCTTCAATAGCCGGTACAGCGCGTTCCAAAATAACATACGAAGCATAATCCAAAAAATAATCCTGATACATCCCTGAGAGGGATATCGTCTTATCATCCTGAGGTAACTGTGACTGTGGCAATTCTTCCATTCTTATCCTGATTGACCGGCAAAAATACAAACACCTGTGGGTTTCTCCGCCTGAATGATCTATCAATTGTTAACATACAAGCCGGGTTTTTAACAATAACCAGACCAAGAGGCTTTCATATAAGGGATTAATTACCCTATATTCTGATAAATCAAGATGAAAAAATCAGATATTATTTTTTAAAACAGGGCTTTGTTTTGCATTTCAAAGCGTAAAATATATCTTTGCGTTCATTTTTTAAAACTGGAGATAAATAAAAGTATCCTATGCAAAATAAGAGCGCTATTCGGATTTTTGGAATTTTATTAGCTATTGCCTGTATTTACCACTTGTCATTTACGTTTATTACTAACAAAGTGGAAAGCGATGCCAAAGAATATGCCGGCGGCGATGCTGCTTTGGAAATGGATTATTTGGATTCCATGAGCGGACAGGTTGTTTATAACCTTGGCCTTGTTAAATATACTTACGCCGAGTGTAAGCAAAGAGAAATCAACCTTGGATTAGACCTCAAAGGCGGTATGAACGTAACCCTTGAAGTTTCTATTCCCGATTTGTTGATCGCCATGAGTAACAACAGCCAGGACAGCACCTTTATTAAGGCCTTGAGAATAGCTTCCGAGCAGCAGAAAAACAGCCAAGCCAAGTACGTTAATTTATTCTATAATGCATTTACTACTATCAATCCGCAGGCACGTTTATCCAGCCCTCTGATTTTTGGTCATAAAGACCAAGAGATGATAAATATCAAAATGAGCAATGAGGAAGTACGTGCCATCCTTACACGCGAAGCTGATCAAGCCATTGACCGTACTTTTGAAGTGCTGAATGCTCGTATAGATAATTTCGGTGTAACACAGCCTAATATCCAAAAACTGGAAAATTCAGGCCGGATCTTGGTTGAACTACCCGGTGTACAAGATCCAACACGTGTACAAAAGCTTTTAGCCGCCTCTGCTCGTCTTGAGTTCTATGAAACGTATGATAACCAGGAGATATTTCAATATATCCAAAAGGCCAATGATGAATTGACGCGTCTTCGTGTTGTAAAGTCTGATAAAACAGATACATTAACGACTGATACATTAGCTGTAAGTACAGAAACAACCACAGATACTTTAGCGCAGAATACCACAGACTCTTCTGTTACAAGTGAATTAAGTAAAAATGAAGACTTATCCGGCGACAACCAAATGACACAAGAGAAATTCGAGAAAGAGAACCCATTATTTGCATTGCTTGTTCCTAATATCGGCACTAACGATAAGAACCAACAGTTCTATAATCCCGGACCTGTTATCGGCTATGCTACGGCATATGATACTGCTAAGATTGGTGAATATCTGAGAATGCCACAAATCAAATCCATATTGCCTAAAGACCTTCGTCTTTTTTGGGAACAAAAGAGCAGCGCAGACAAACCTACCAATCTGATGGCTTTTGTGGCGTGTAAAGTTACCCGTCGTGATGCTAAAGCGTCTTTAGAAGGTGATGTCATTACAGATGCCAGCTTTGAACCGGATGACCGTAAAGGTGGTTTCAGAGTAACAATGAAGATGAATGCTGACGGTGCTAAAACATGGGCTGAGCTTACCAAAAAGAATATCGGTAAGAGCATTGCTATTGTCTTAGATGGTCGTGTATATTCATTTCCTAATGTAGAAGATGCAATTACAGGTGGTATCTCAAGTATTACAGGAAACTTCACCTTTGAAGATGCAAAAACACTGGCTTCCGTTTTAAAAGCCGGTAAATTGCCAACACCTGCTAATATTGTTGAGCAAGCCATTGTTGGCCCATCTCTCGGCAAAAAAGCCATCAACGCCGGTTTAACGTCACTTGCTATCTCATTCCTTTTGATTTTGGCCTATATCTTCTTCTTTTATGGTAAATCCGGTTTAAATGCAAATGTAGCCTTAATAAGTAACGTGTTTATCCTGATGGGGACATTGGCTGCGTTAGGCGCCACACTTACACTGCCCGGTCTCACAGGTATCGTACTTACGCTCGGCATGGCGGTAGATGCAAACGTACTTATCTATGAACGTATCAAAGAGGAGCTTCGTGCGGGAAAAGGGTTAAAACTGGCTATTAGCGATGGTTATAAACATGCTTACTCTGCGATTATAGACTCTAACATCACAACCTTACTTATTGCATTGATATTAATGATAATGGGCGCCGGGCCTGTAAAAAGCTTTGCCGTTGTACTGTTTTGGGGTATTTTGACATCTTTGTTTACAGCCATCTTTATATCTCGTCTGATTTTTGAATGGCAGATGAAACGTAAGATGACTATTACCTTCTCAACCAAACTAACAGAAAACTTCTTGCAAAATGTAAACTTTAATTTCACTGGACATCGTAAGATATCTTACACCATTACAGGTACAATTATGATTGTCTGTATTGCTTCGTTCTTTTTAAAAGGTTTCAATTTAGGTGTTGACTTACAAGGTGGTCGTTCTTATACGGTTGTATTTGACAACACAAAGATCACTACACCCGATATTGCCAATGCATTAGAAGCCAAGTTTGGTACTGCACCTACCGTGAAATTTTACGGCTCATCTGATCATGTAAAGATTGTAACTAAATATCGTTATAACGATTCCGGCGAAGGTGTGGACAAAGAAATTGAATCGGAGATGTACGAAGCACTCGCACCTTTCTATGCTCAAAAAATATCTTTGGAAGATTTTACCGATAAAGAAGGTATAGGCATATCCGAATCCTATAAAGTAGGTCCTACTGTTGCACGTGATGTAAAGGTGAAATCTGTATGGGCGGTTATTTTATCCTTGGTGATGATGTTTATATACATCCTTTTCCGCTTTAAAGGCTGGCAATATGGATTAGGTGCGACTGTTGCTTTGATCCACGACGTCATCTTCGTATTGGGCGTGTTCTCTATTTTTGACGGTATCTTACCATTTAACTTGGAAATAGACCAATCTATCATCGCGGCGGTTCTGACCGTTATTGGTTATTCTATCAATGATACGGTGATTATCTTTGACCGTATCCGTGAGTTTATATCCGAAGGCAAGCAAGGTAAAATATCTAATTTAATAAATGCCGCTTTGAACAGCACATTGTCACGTACCATTAATACATCTATGACCGTATTTATTGTATTAATTATTGCCTTCTTGTTTGGTGGAGAAGCCATCAAAGGTCTTTCTTTTGCTATCTTGATTGGCGTAGTCGTAGGCACATATTCTTCTATATTTATTGCGACACCCATCATTATAGATTCGAACAAGCGTAAGGAGAATTAACAATTTCTTAATACAATACGTTTTATTAAAACGGCTCTATCAAATGTCTGATTAATTCGATATCCAACGAAAGAAAGATCGCATTGCTCATATTGCTTTAAAACGACGTTTATTCTGATTATTGCATCATCAAATCCAGCGTATGTTGTGTAACGCTGTGATAGCGAAATCTGAACTGCTGATATAAACCTCTACCCCACTTCTCTGTAACCGGATTATCGAGTAATGCCTGGTACAAGGGCTCTAAGAACTTTCGTCTTCCTACCTTGCCTAAAAATTTTTCAATCTGCGGGAAGCAGGGTTTATAGTTTAATCGAATACTGGCCTTATACCAAAGGGCAGCTATCTCGGCATTTTCTGATTGAGTTAGATGAAACACTTTATCCAATGCGTTGAGACCATCATACGTTAGCGAATCTGAAACATAACGTAAAAAATATTGCCATTCATGAGACGTCCACTCGGATGTTTTTAAATCGGAAGCCGCTTTACCTGCCAGAAAAGCATGTGCCTCATTTCCTGTTTCGATAAATCTTATTGATACGGGCTGAATAAAAGTATTCGGTATTTTTTCTGTATGAAGCCATGTGTCTAAGTTTAGTTTTTTATCTTCTTCAGAGCCTTTCTTTAATAACTGGCTGTAGAGAAAATCAACAAACATATTTGTATTGACAGATGAGAAGGCATAGGTTTTAAAATAGGATGTAAGGAAAGGATCAAAGCGTTCTCGCCCCACAAGCTGTTCAATAGTGGTTAGGAGTGCAGCGCCTTTTTCATAAGCAACATCCCCTATCGCATCATCCGGATTTCTATAATCTAAAGATAAGACCAAGGCCCCATCCGTCAGGTTTTCGGAAGTTTTTATCTCTTCTAAAGCATATAATAAATCTTGATAGCCTAAAACAGACAGCATATCGGCATAATTTTTACCATAAAGTGCTTCCATGATGCGTCGTTCAACATAAACTGTAAAGCCTTCGTTAAGCCAAAAATCATTCCAAGAGGCATTAGTTACCAAATTACCACTCCAACTATGCGCCAATTCATGGGCTATCAATGTGGTAAGAGACCTGTCACCGGCAAGAATAGTGGGTGTCGCAAAAGTCAACATGGGATTTTCCATGCCGCCAAAAGGAAAGCTGGGAGGCAAGATGAGTATATCGTAACGTTCCCATGCATAAGCACCATAAAGCAATTCAGCGGCTTTCAGCATATCTTCCGTTTCAGCCAATTCATAATGTGCTTTTGTCAATATATCCGGCTCGGCATATACACCACATCGCTCACCGATAGATTCAAACGAAATGACGCCAACAGCCAACGCCATTAGATAAGAAGGAATCGGATATGGCTGTTCAAACGTATAATAGCCATCTTCATTAACAGCTTGCGGATTGCGTGCGCTCATCAATGCTAAGTATCCTTTAGGTGTATGCACCGTAGCCGTATAGGTGAATCGAATGCCGGGGCTATCTTGCGTAGGTATCCAACTTCGGGCTAAGATGGCCTGGCTTTGTGTAAAAAGAAAGCGGTTCTTTCCTCCGCTCGTTTGTTCAGGCTCCAACCATTGGAGAGCATGTGATGAATCCGTCGTGTGATAATATATACTGACAATCTTAATTGAAGAATCGATGGGTATATGAAGCGCACTGCCTAATACTGGATCATACGTTGATAACGTATATGTAGAAGATTGTTCATTCTTTCCAAGTGTTACCTTTTCTATATCTAAGCCGTACGTATCAAATATAATTTCTTTAGCGTTGACAGCCGTTTCTATTTGCCAAACTGCTTTACCGACGAGCTGCTTATTATTAAAATCTACCTTAAGGTCTATGTCCAGGTGCTTAACACGCGCTTCATCCGGAAAGGAGAAACTATGCGGGTCTGAATATTCGGGCTTATTATTTCCTACTTTTGTATCTGCTGAATAACAACCTGAAAGCAGAAAAGCCAAAGACAGTCCATAAAAAAAGATATTTTTCATACTATAAAACGATTTCTATCATTGATTAAAGTTACAACTTCTTATTATCTTCTCTTACATC
>JAIXKU010000341.1 GCA_026936045.1 Flavobacteriales bacterium | reverse complement strand
CCCACATACTTTATAGCCAATTCTAAGCATACGGAAACGTATTACAAACGCGTTTTACCGCCTTCCCAGAAAGAAAATGTAAGATTGATACAGTATGGGTTTTATTATGAGAAATTTTACAACCCAAGGAAATGCTTTAATACTGAAAAGATTGGCATCCTGAACGTAGGCAGCTATCAGCCAAAAAAAAACCAAACATTTGCTATTGATATTGCAGAAGCGCTAAGAAACAAGGGTGTTGATTTTGAGTTGAACTTGATAGGGCATGGGAGTGAGTTTGACACAATAACAAATAAAATCAGAGAAAAAGGTTTATCCGATTTTGTATTCCAAAGAGGTGCCCAATCCCCTGTTCAGCCTTGGTATAAAAATGCGGATGTATATCTGCATACGGCGTATTACGAGCCTTTTGGTCTAGTGTTTTTAGAAGCTATGGCAGCAGGCTTACCTGTTGTTACTTTGGATGGGAAAGGTAATAGAGATATTATCCTTAATGGTAAGAATGGCTATTTATTCGAAGAAAAGAATGCGGATAGGATTGCCGAAGCAATCATTGCTTTAACCGGAAACAAAGAAACATATCAGGCTGTGTCATCCTTTGCCCAATCCTATGCTCGTCAATTTGATATAAAGATCAAGACAAAAGAACTGCTGGATTTCTATCAGTCTATTTTATCTTCATAATCTGCAAATATTAAAAATAGCCTATCTTGATGATTTGGTCAACAACTCCCCAAATTGCTTGTAATTAGATTCATTGTTATATAGCTCCTGCCAGGTTAAATACGCTTGGGTTGAATAGGTTTGATAGGTTTTTTCATCCATTTCGAGAAAGCGAACTATTTCCGAAGCAAGCATATCAGGGCTTACATCGGCAGGTAAGAGACAACCGTTCCTGTTGTTTATAATTTCAGATACCCCACCCACATCCGGTGCTATACTAGGTACACCAAAGCTCATGGCCTCCATAATGCTAACGGGTATGCCTTCCGAGGCCGAGGTGTTAATGAATAAGCCGGGTTGTCGGTTTTTTATAAACGCTATAATATCGTCATTTTTGAGATGGCCTAAGAATGTAATCCGGTGATGGGCCAAAGCAGGATCGGATGCCGCTTGCTTTAATCGTTCTTCCAATTCCCCATCACCGGCATGAACCCATTGGATAGGTCTTGGGATTCGTTTTAAAGCTTCTATAATAAGTTCCAGCCTTTTTATGGCTATTAATGTGCTACAGGAGAAAATAAGATTGCGGTTTGGTTGGGTAAGAATAGCCTGCGGCTTAACACCAAGACGAGCAACAATTACATGATCCAAAGTCTTGTTTGTCCATACACTTTGAATATACCTTTTACCATAGACGGATACGGATGCAACAACGTGGAGCTTTTGAATAAGCCGTTCTCTGAATGGCAAATATATATTGGGATGAACATCAAAATACAAATCCCACCCGTGGCAACGGGATAGCGTTCTGTTATATGCCGGCCAAAAAGTTAAAGACAAGGCGGTGAAGTCACTCCAATAGGCATACCCAACGGTATTCTTGTCTATATATGGCTTGGTTATTTGGTATAATAGTTTGGCTTTGACATAGGCAACGAGAATAGTTTTGATATTTAGAATTGAGAAAGGACTTAATCGGTGTTTAGCTAAATAAATCACCTCCTTCCAAACATGAGGCGAGAATACATATTGTAACGCTTTATATGTCTTTAATCTCTTAGGACTTATCGGCAGTACCTCACAATGAGCAGGTACCGTTCTTTTTACTGCTTGTAACTCGTCGAAATCTAATAAGGAAAAAATTGTCACCTTTTCAAAATATTGACTTATAATAGCTAATTCATTTTCGATAAATACCTCTTTAGAGCCAAAAGGGAAGCCATTGGTGAAAAATATTAAATGCGGAGCTTGCAGTATCAGCATGATACAAAGATATTATTTTAGCATAATAACATTATTAGTTGTAGAAATATAATCCTCTTTATTACGCTTTGGTGTACTTATGGTTACTACTCAATAGACGCACTAATTCATAACCGATTAAACTGAATTTTCTTAATTTTGTACGGATGAAAATGCAGGCTATATCAATTCAACATGTATCCAAAACGTATAGTATTGGGCAGAAAAGAGATGGGAGCCTTCGTGGAGCGATTTCATCTTTTTTTAAACCTAGATATGCTAAGAATGAGTCCTTCTGGGCATTAAAGGATGTTTCGTTTGATGTGGAGAAAGGCGATGTAGTAGGTATTATCGGTAAAAACGGTGCCGGGAAATCTACTTTGCTGAAGATACTTTCCCAAATTACCAAGCCGACAGAGGGGAAAATTGAAATTAACGGGCGCATTGCTTCGTTGCTGGAAGTAGGAACAGGCTTTCACCCGGAACTGACAGGGCGCGAAAATATTTTTCTCAACGGTACCATTCTCGGTATGACCCGCAAAGAAGTACAAGTCAAATTCGATGAAATTGTTGCATTCTCCGGTATAGAAAAATTCATTGACACTCCCGTAAAACACTACTCCTCTGGTATGTATGTGCGCCTTGCTTTTGCCGTAGCCGCACATTTAGAACCTGAAATACTCATCATTGATGAAGTACTTGCCGTTGGCGACGCCGAGTTTCAGAAGAAGTGTTTGGGCAAAATGAAAGACGTAGCAGGCGAAGGACGAACGGTGTTGTTTGTGAGTCACCAGCTTGGATCTGTAAAAATGCTCTGCAACAAGGGGGTACTAATAAAAAAGGGAGAAGTGAAATTTGTAGGTAAAATAGATGAAGCGATTAGTCGGTATTTAAATTCCGACACATATACAAATTATATTAAATCGTCGGTAGATAAGCCTTGTTATGTAGCATCTGCAGTTATAGGCGATAAAAGAATAAATTTTGATTTCTCTCAGGATATAGAATTTGATATTTCAATAAAGTACAACACAGAAAGATCTAATGATGACCGTATCCTAATAAGGCTTATTGATGAATTTGAGACCATCCTAACTTCTTTTGAAAAATCACTGGAGAAATCGTCATTTCTGTTAACGATCCCCCCAAACACACTAAAAAAAGGCGCTTATAAACTGAATATTATATTGTATCAACCAGCTGTTATAGTATATGATAATGTAGATTGCTGTCATTTCAATATTATAGCGAATAATGCCTCATACACCCATTTAGAGGAGTTTAATACAGGTAAAATCTATGCTGAAGAACTATGGCTAAAATGAGAATCAATATTGTAAAATATCTTAAGCGTCTATTCGGAAATGCTGAAGAGCCGGAACAACTCTTTACAAAAGATATTTTTTCCGGAATGAAGTATAGTATTGGCAACTTTACGTATGGGCATCCTAAAGTTTTATTTGAGAATGAAGAAACGAATCTGTTTATAGGTAAATACTGTTCTATTTCGAGTAATGTGGTGATTTTTCTAGGCGGGAATCATCGATATGACTGGGTTACTACTTATCCTTTTAATGCCCTGAATAATCATTTTTCTTTTGCTACCCATATTCAAGGACACCCTTCATCGAATGGGGATGTGCGTATTGGAAATGATGTTTGGATAGGTCATGGTGTAACTATTATGTCCGGCATAACTATTTCTGATGGTGCTGTTTTGGCTACCAATGCAGTTGTAACTAAAGATGTCGGCCCTTATGAAATATGGGGTGGAAATCCGGCAAAACTTATTAAAAAGAGATTTGATGATGTAACGATTCAGAAATTATTAGCTCTTAGATGGTGGGATAAGGATGAGACATTTATAAGAGAAAATATAGATATTCTTTGTGACAGACCTGAGGCTATTCTGAAAAAATATGATTAAAAACATTAAACATTATTACGATATCGGTAAACGATATATGGAAGATGCCTATCTTTTATCTGGAGATAGCCTGAATCGTACAGAGATGAATAAACGTCCTTACCGCTATGATATTATCAATTTTTTATTATCAAGCTTTACAAGAAAGACTACTTATTTAGAGATTGGCGTTAGAAACCCCAATGATAATTATAATAAAATCATGGCCGATGTTAAATATAGCGTTGATCCCGGTGTAGAATTTAAAGAAAATCCGGTGGATTTTAAGATGACGAGTGATGCGTTTTTTGAAAGGTTGAGAAATGGCGAACATATAGATAGAAATATAAGATTTGAACTTATTTTTATTGACGGCCTGCATTTGGCAGATCAGGTTGACAGAGATATTGAACACGCTTTAGCATTTCTGAAAGACGATGGATTTCTCGTTATGCATGATTGCAATCCGCCTACAGAATGGCATGCCAGAGAAACTCATGGGTTTGAATTTTCACCTGCCGGCCCGCAGTGGAATGGCTCAACATGGAAAGCCTTCCTTAAGGCCAGGTATAGAACAGATATCTCCTCTTGTTGTATTGATACAGATTGGGGTGTTGGTATTATCTCAAAACACATAAACTTAGGCGCCACTCCTACAATCGGAAATCCTTTTTATGAATTTTATCTTTTAGATAAGCATAGAAAAGAGATGTTGAACCTCCTTGACTTTGAGAGGTTTCAGCAGCTAATAAGTAAAGAATCTCATTAAAGACAGGCGTATAGAATGGCGTTGATAAGCAAAAAATATTTTCAAATTTTACTCTTCTTTCATCTGTATTTCTACTTTTTACTGAGTAAATGCTTCATACTTATCTTTAAACCGGCTCCATCCAAAGGTCGCATACTTTATTTGGCCGCATTCTATCCTCATAATGCCGGATCCCATTGGCGGGTAGAGAAATGGGCTGAGTATTTGAGGGAAAAAGGTTACAACGTAGATATATTATATGCATTAAATGAATTGGCCTTTAATGATTATAACAATAACCCCTCACGTTTTTTAATTCGTTTTTTAAGAAAACGATTCTTTCAGGTTTTAAAAGCACGTCATTATGAAATAGTCATTGTTCGCCGAGAAGTGCTTCTCTTTAACGAATATGGAAATCTGTTTCTTGAGAAATTGCTTCGTAAACTATCCAAGCATCTGATTCTGGATTTTGATGACGATTTATCCGCTTCTAAAAACCAACCAAGAGCTATCTGTTTATTCTATCCGCGCTTGATGCTGGCTAACGGCAATTCATTTCGAAATTCCTTTTCTTATTATGATAAATATATAGTTGCTTCTTCTTATTTGAAAGCACTGGTTAAAGAGCAGACACATATCCCATCCGAAAACATAGCTATAATCCCCACCTGTGTGGACTACGATAAATATCCGGCAAAAGATTATACTAAACTAAATGAGACCATCACCTTAGGTTGGATAGGTGGTGATCATAATTATACCTATCTACATAATATTATTACGGTATTAAATGAACTGGCTCAGAAACATACTTTCCGATTGATGGTTATTGGCGGACAACCGTTTGTCGCGGACGCCCAATTCCCGATTATCAACAAAAAGTGGAGTTTGGAAACGGAAGTGGAAGATTTGTATCAAATAGATGTGGGTTTAATGCCGTTGGATTATTCAGATGAATCAAAAGGGAAAGGTGGTTTTAAACTGATTCAATACATGGGTTTGGGCATTGTTTCTGTAGCACAGGATTTAACTATCAATAAGGAGATAGCTAAGGATGGAGAGTATGCCTTCTTGGCTAAAGATGATGCCGATTGGTATCGAATAGTTAATGAGATACTAAATGGGCGTATAAATTTTGAGGAAATGGGGAGAAAAGCTAAGAAAAGGATCGAAAATAGTTATACTTTTAATTCCAATTTCGATACCTATTTAACCTTTGTATGTGTGGAATAGCTGGTATTTGGTGGGTCGACAAAACGAATGGTAATCCCAGTTTAATTAAAGAGATGACGGATGCATTGCTCCATCGCGGACCGGATGCTGAAGGCCAATGGCACAATGATAATGGCTTATTTTTAGGTCATAGACGTTTAGCTATTATAGATCTGGATGCGAGAGCTAACCAGCCTTTCCATTTTATGGCACGTTATGCTATCACTTACAACGGTGAGATATACAATTTTATCGAATTAAAGGTGGTCTTAGAAGGTTTCGGTTATGCTTTTTATACAACGTCCGATGTGGAAGTGATATGTGCAGCCTATCATAAGTGGGGTGTCGCTTGCTTGTCGCAATTTGACGGCATGTTTGCTTTTGCATTGTACGATAAAGAAGAAGAGACGCTTTTTTGTGCCCGTGACCGCTTTGGCGAAAAACCGTTTTACTATACGTTCTTTGACGGGGTGTTCTATTTTGCTTCCGAAATGAAAGCATTTTGGAAAGTTGGAGTGCCAAAAGAGGCGAGAAATGAGATGATCTATAATTATCTAGTACATGATTTAGTGGAAGATGTAAATGATGCGAAGAATACATTCTTCCGTAATATTTATAAACTCAAGTCAAGCCACTATTTTCTTATAAAGAAAGAAGAGAGAGAGATAAAACAGATCTGTTATTACAAGCTGGATACTAATACAAGTTCTATCCATTCTTTTGAAGAAGCTGTAGAACAATTTTCAGCATTATTATATCAATCTGTTGAACGGAGGATGCGATCCGATGTGCGGGTAGGCAGTACCCTGTCCGGCGGATTGGATTCAAGCACAGTGACAGCAATCATGTCAAGAATAAAACCTGAAAACCCCTCTTTCTCAGCCCGATTTAAAGATTGTGATAAAGATGAAGGGAAATTTATTGATATGGTAACAGCCCATTGCAGCACGACCCAATACAATGTTTATCCCAATGCAGATGGATTGATAAAAGAGATGAATAAACTAATCTTTCATCAAGAAGAGCCGTTTCAAACAGGCAGCATATATGCGCAATATAAAGTTTACGAATTAGCTAAGTCGAATGATGCCATTGTATTGTTAGATGGACAAGGGGCAGATGAGCTCTTAGCAGGCTATTTTAATTATCTTTTGCCATATTATTTTGAATTAGATCGGCCCGAGCAAAGAACCTTGCAAGCCGTATTGTTATCAAATCAATCTATCACACTTAAGCCCTCATGGAAAGAGAAGATGCAATTTGAGTTTCCGCGCTTGTTTGATATAAGTTTACGCCTAAAGCATCTCATTACTCATGAAAAACATAAAACGATACATCCAGACTTTGAACGCGCTTTTGCCCGATTGAATACCTTTAAAGCCTATCATAATTTAAAAGAGACACTACTTCATAGCTTGACAACTCAAGGATTGGAGAAGCTTTTGCGTTTTTCCGACAAAAACGCCATGGCGCATTCCGTTGAAGTGCGTTTACCTTTTCTCAGTCATCATCTAGCTGATTTTCTTTTTACATTACCTTCAGCTTATTTCTTTAATGCAGGCTGGACAAAATCAATACTTAGGCATGCTATACAAGGAAATCTTCCAAAGGGAATTGTTTGGCGCAAGGATAAGGTGGGATTTGAAGCGCCCGATGAGCAATGGCACCTCTCACCGACTGTGATTGAAATGAAAAATGATTATAAGACAAGACTAATAAATGATAAAATAATAACGCCTGCCTACAATGAGACGTGGAAAATTATTAACTTAACCAAAATACTCTATGAAATATAATGCAAATACTAGAATCTGCATCAAATGTGTTTTGGGTTTGTCTGATGATCCGTTTATTAGTTTTGATGATAAGGGCATTTGTAATCACTGCTATACCTATGAACACCTGCTTGCTAGATATAAATATTTGATTGATAATAGAGAACAAGAGTTGAAGAAGTTAATTGATCAGATTAAGAAATCTAAAAAAGGGAAGTATGATTGTATTATTGGTGTTAGCGGGGGCATAGATAGTACATACTTAGCTTATTTGGTTAAACAATGGGGCTTAAATCCGTTATCCGTACATTTTGACAATGGGTGGAATTCTGCACTTAGTGAACAGAATGTAGTGCATATTATAGATATATTGGGTTACGATTTATATAGATATAAAGTGGATTGGGACGAGTTTAAAGATATACAGCGCTCCTATCTTAAAGCCTCAGTGGTAGATATTGAGGCGCCAACCGATCATGCGATTTTCTCTCTTTTACATCAGGCTGCCAAGAAGTATAATGTAAAATATATTCTCTCAGGTGCAAGTACGTTTACAGAGGGGTATTTGCCAAATTATTGGGTTTATAATAAGAAGGATTTCCTCAATATAAAGAGTATTCAGAAGCGTTTTGGATCAAAAAAAATCAAATCGTTACCCCATACCAATTTGTTTCAATGGTTTTATTATGTCAAAATAAAAGGAATAAAGACTGTTTCGGCACTTGATTATGTGGATTACCAAAAGAAGGAGGCGAAAGCTATTATCAAAGAGGCTTTAAACTGGCAGGATTATCCAGAGAAACATGGAGAATCCATTTTTACTCAATTCTATCAGGCTTATATCTTACCACGAAAATTTGGAATAGATAAAAGGAAAGGGCATTATTCCACATTGATATGTGCCAACCAAATGACAAGGGAAGAGGCCTTAGATAAATTATCCTCAGATCAATATAATGAAAACACGATGTCTGATGAAAAGAAATATGTATTGGATAGACTCGGCTTTACAGAAGACGAGTTTGAAAAAATCATGGCAGCACCTCGAATAGAACATACTGCTTATGCATCAATAAAAAGATACTTTATCCTTGGTTCAAGAATAAAAAGATTAATTTTACCAAAGAAAAAATGAGGAAGATAGTATATCTGTTTGACGAAGAAATTAGATACAATGGCAGAACCAGACGCCTTATAGAAAGTTTGTCTCAGAGACATAAAATTTATTTATTCTGTCCCAATCAGATGTATGCTGCTGCTGCTTTTTTTAATGCCAATGTTGAATTAATCTATCATCAACCGAATAATACATGGATTAAGAGAAATTTATTTTTTAATAAATCATACAAAGACTTATATCATGCCGTTCTGAATACTGAAATTGTATTTGATGCTATCATTTGTAACAACTACCCACTTCTTGACATATCTGTTAAGATTAAAGAAGCACTGGGTTCCGTATTGATATATGATAACAGAGAGATTTATATTGAAACTTTAAATCAATTCTTCCCTAACAAGGGTTGGAAGCGTATCTATGGTGCTGTTTTAACTAGGATTAACAAGCTTTATCATGCAAGAATTGAAAAAAAATGCCTGCATAGCGTGGACAGGATGATAACGGTATGTGATAGTTTGAGTTCTTATTTTAAAGCATTATATGCCTTTGACCGTATTTTAGTTGTTAGAAACTGCCCAAAACAGGTCAATTCAATTGCTGATAATGATTTGTTGCGCAAATTATTGCATCTGCCATCAGATCAGAAGATATTATTACATCAAGGGAATATCAATATCAGCCGAGGTATTGAGAAGATTGCTCTATCTATGCCTTATATCAATCCCAATGTGCATTTTGTAGTCATGGGGGACGGGCCTAAATTAAACGCTTTTAAAAAAGACTTTGCCTCTGATAGAATCCATTTTATTGGAAATATTCCGTTTGATGAATTATATGCTTATACAGCTTCTGCGGATATTGGTATTTCTACGATAGAACCCTATAATTTATCTAAGATATATTCATTGCCGAATAAGGTTTTTGAATATATGATTGCTACTATCCCCTTTATTACTAACCAGCTATTTGAGGTGTCCAAAATTGTAAGAGAAGAAAATTGCGGTTTTATTATTGATGATTCTTCGCCGGAAATGATTGCAAGCGGGATTAATGCAGCCTTTATGTCGGATAAGTTAAAGACCTTAGGGCAGAACGGATATAATGCTATTGTTAAAAAATATAACTGGGAAATGGAAGTTTCTAAGCTGTTGGATTATATTGATAAAATCTAAAAGAGCATTATTTTGAAATATTTCTCTTGAAATACAGTATTTAATACAGC
>JAIXKU010000066.1 GCA_026936045.1 Flavobacteriales bacterium | reverse complement strand
GCGCAGATGAAGGTTTGCATGGTGTGCCGATGCCGGTTTGGTTGAATCCAACACAAAACCGGTTAACCGTCTATTTTATCTCGTTGGCTTTTTTGGTGATCTGCTATCTGCTCATGAAGCGGATGGTTAACTCGCCGACCGGACGTGTGATCATTGCAAACCGAGAAAACGAAGATCGCATGCGGATGATTGGATACAACCCGGTAACCTATCGAACAATTGCTTTTGTCTCATCTTCGATATTTGCGGGTTTCGCAGGCGCCTTATATTCTATCTGGAATGCAAGCGCAACTCCAACCATGGTTTCCGGCGTCATGACAGTAAATGCACTGATTATTACCATCCTGGGAGGCATGGGCACCCTTGTTGGCGCAATTCTGGGTGCTGCGATTATGCAAGTCATCAGCCAGTTCTTTTACACCTGGTTTGGCGCCCGCTGGCCTCTGGTCTTTGGTATTCTTTTTATCTTAATCGTGATGTTCTTGCCTTATGGGATTATCGGTACCTGGCGCTTGAAAAAGAATGACATTAAAACGGGGTGGTCGAGATTGGTTGATTTACTGATTCCTAAAAGAACAGGATCTAACCCAGAAGAAGAGACGCAAGTTTAAAACATCATAATTAAGGATGAATTGCAAAGTCAAACCGCGTGGGGCTTCGCTTTCCTCGCTGTTTGAAGTTAAATTGACAGCCTAAGACGAAGACATAATTATAAAATACCGGCTACTTCGTATAGTATTGATATCGTTGCTGATAGAATAACTGCTCTTTGCTCTCGGGAGATGGGACCTTCCTGGAAAAATTGACTGAAAATGACAATCTCAGCCGGAATATGCTAAAGCGCTGCAATCGATACAACCGGTATTAAATAAATGGGAGGGAGGTGAGCTGTTTGCCGAAGTGCTTGCTTATTGATGGGTGCAACACTGCTGGGAAAAGCCGTTGAACATAAATTGTTCATTGAGAATAAGATTCCAGAAAAGTTAGGCAGCAGGAATCTTCATGCTGACACCAGCAGATGATGACTTTTTAATATGTCGACCGTATCAAACAGTTCCCACATTGGCACTTCGATAATCTCTGCGATGGATAATAAATCGTTGGTCCCATCACAATAAGCAATCAAATTCATCATATTCCGCACAATTTTATGACTGTTTTTTGTGCTTAAAGTAGGATAAAGGCCGCGCTTTCCTAATTGTGGCTCACATAAAACCGTGGTTTTCAGAATCTCATTTCGCTCAAGGCACATCAGGCAGTGTTCGAGGATATTGTAACCTCCGTATAGGCCGTCTGGGGAAATGAAGTCCAGGTCGTCAAGCGAGGTGTGATATTCGGGGTAGGCGCCGTATTTCGTGCGCATGATTGTGGCAACAGGCAGGTCAATCCCCGGGCTGCAGTATTGCCGTTCATCGCTGGCGCGTTCTAAATAAGAATAACTGATGAAATCTGGTTGCAAATGCTTGAGAACGTGGCGTGCAATTTGATCAGCCAGTGTGTTTCCGTAGCGGGATGCCAGGTATGAATAGGACCGCTCGTCGCCAATGCAGGTGATATTAAAACCAGCAATGATCTTCGTTTTCATCTCAGGAAGATTCTGACTTAAATAGACGATAGATCCAATCGTTTCAGGGATAAAAATGATGCGATAGCTGTATTTTCGATCTTTTTGATCCAGCAGCCGTTTAGCCAGGAAGGTTGTTACAGCCGGGCCGGATAATTCATTGTTGGCCATCGATGGGTGGCATATATATGTAGAAAGAAATATTTCCTCACTGGCTTGACCGGGGAGAATAAGTTCGCCATAGGTGAGGTAGCCTTTAGAGAGCGAACTATCGATGTAAACTTGATATTGACCTGGCTTCAAGGATTTCCGCTGGTTGTGCGGTAAACAAAACCCCCAGCGTTTCTGGTAATAGGAGGTGATATAGGGTATGGCTTCCGGTTGCTCTGGTATTGAATACAAATGTGCTTGTAATTCATCAAGGTCAATAGTCCGGTTAACCGGTACTGAGTAACCAACAACGTGGAGGTTATTCTGCTGAAAATCAACGATTTTCTGCCCATCCGGGTCAATAATGTACGCTTCGGTGATATTCCATTCCTCAGGCACGGTCCAATCAAATGCTCGGGTTCCTGTCGGTATCTCATAGGTTTTCAGTGCTGGCAGATGATTCTTGATGATTTCCAGGGTTTTTCGAACGCCGTTTCCAGTGATGCTGCGGCAAATTGGAAACAATTCCACACATAAATTATAAATTTCTTGCTTTTCGGTCATCAGCTTGCATCCAATGATATCTTAACTAAGTTTACAGGGTTGTGAGTGGATAAAAAACTCGGTAATTGGCTGCATCATCCGGATCATCAGTCAATATAAAGCCAGTACGAAGTAACATTTTTACTGAAGGACCATTGGCTTTCAAGACATTCCCGGAAATCCCGCGCAGTTTGTTGCGAGACAACTGGTCGATCGTGTAGGCTTGCAAAGCAGTTGCAAGGCCTTTTCCTCGTTCTTGTGGAGAAATGCCAAGGAAGGCCTCATGAATAATGCCTTCATTGACCTCAGATTCTCGAAAATAATAGAAGTTAAACCCGACCATCTGACCATCTTCGTTGAATGCAACGCTACAAACCTTCTCGCCACATTGTTTAAAATATGTCTTTCGCCAAAAACTTAACTCGCGTCCTTCTCTTACAAGCTTGTGTAAAGCATCCATTTCATCAATTTGATGGGTTGATAAGCCAGTAAATTGATAGTTAGAGAATGTTGAATCCTGCATGGGATGTAAAGTTCGTGAAGCGCGAATATTTCTGACTAAAAACCGAAATCCTTCCCATTCATAACGGATTTTTTTAATTAAAGAATTACACAAGATGATTTTCTCCGGGAAACTTGATATCAAAATATAGAATCGGCGACGCACCATAACTGTGTTTATCATCACCCCGATTGGGGCTGTTGGCGCCATTAAAATCAAAAGTCGACATCCCTTTTGACTTTGCAGCTAAGATTGATTCTTTGATCATCCAAGCAGCCAAACCCGTTCCGCGCCAGTCCTCATTCACCAAATTAAGCACCATATTCGCCTCAGATTGATCGTACAACAACAGGCAAGCAGCAATAACTCGCTCATCTTCAGGACCCTGAAATGCAATCAAATCGCCAAAGCCCATATTTACAAGATCGACCAGCGCAGAGATTTGTTGACAGTTCTTCTCCTTAATTTCATCGGTCTGATCATCAACGACACTAAGGTATAGGTTCATCAGGTCATCGCTTCGCCATTGTGTTGCTCGTGGGGGAGGGGGGTATTTCTCAATTGCGCGTAGTTCACGCCTTCGAAGTTGTCTGAAATCGGCTATGATTTCCTGATCCGTTTTGTTTTGTAAATTTTCGATACATGCTGTATAGCGTGGTCTGATACGGAACCGAGGTTGATCTTTATGATGATAATTCCACCAGTCAAACACTCGCACATCTAATAAGCCTTTGGGCAGGGAGGCTTCTATCGCTCCATACTCAATGATAAAACGGTCAATAAATTGCTCATACACTTCAGTTGTTCGTGCTAAGCTGCGGTGAGCTGGTAGTGGAAAAACGCCATTCATCCATAAGGGACCCACATAATATGTCAAAGCTGGCAATTCAACCTGTTTTTCAGTTGATTTGCAGATTGGCCAAATACATTGGGGTTGGTTCCCTTTGACCGCCTGCCACCAATCAACTTCATGTGATAATTTACTTAATACCTGGGGATGGGTAAACACAGAATTGTGCGGTGAATCTGCCCAAAGATCCAACGCCTGAGCTTCATTAATCAGGTTAATATCGACTGCCATTCAAATTACCCGGATAAACTGATTGAATTGACCATTGTGTGCATCTCTATTTTATACCATAAATCTATCAGCATGCGGACTGTGGTTGTTGTTATTTTGTCCATGTGTGGAGCTATTTGGTGCAGGATGGTTTCAACAACCAAAATGATCAAGTCTAGTAGCATCGGTAACATTTTTGGGTGTATCGGGTTCGAGAAAAGATGAAGATTTTATATTATATATATTTATATATATTATATTGTTATATATATAAATACTTAAATACAGAATGCCATATGATATAGCCGTTAGTATTGCCATGATAAAAATTTAATAATTACATTGCCTAGATTTAAGCGGTGAGCTGGGAGTGAATATTAGTAGAATCATGACAATTACTGGTTCGATTTTTCTGACCAGACGCAAACTAGGATCCGTCAGCGCACAATGAAAGGTGCACATAGGTATGCTCAATTATTTCCAGTACATGCAGTGGGTCAAAGCAAACTTGCTGTAAAACAATAATCAAAATTGATGTAATGGCTGCTATTACGAAAGGGAAAAGCAAAATATGTAATATTATCACTAATTTTAGTTTATGAGAATAATCATTTTCTAAAACTATGTGATTTCATAGAGAAATCGTGTTGAATTGAGACGCCACTGGTCAATGATCAAATGCTATTCTGAAAATAATTTCCTCTTATACTTGCCCGTATCAATGGATTGATGTTCGATCTCTAACGTTGTCTCCTTTTCGATAGCCACAATTATCGTTTTCTTCTGGATAAGATGCCGTGTATTGTCTTTGCCAGCCTGCCCGCGATGTATATCGCTGTTCATACCTTCCCACTTTTTTGTGGAAATATGCATTATTAGTAAAGTTAAATATTATTATATTATATTAATTATTCACAATATTATTATTATGCACAAAACATCCTTCGCACCAAGGTTAAATCATATTCCTGAACAAATTCATTGACGATTATTAACATGGAAAAAAGAAATTATGGTAAAATATCGCAAACCACTTATATAACCCCTATAAATCCAGGACTTAGTATTATTGCTTGAGGTCAGGCTAAAATAATTAACAGCCTTTTAAACACATAAATTATTGATAGTTTAGCATAATTATACGTATAATAATTATACTTATATTAATAATACGGAGAGCTATCATACGATGAAATCTCGCTTAGGTCAAATTATTGATGCTTTTTTACCCTTATTCGCCACACTGGCTGCCCTGCTTGTCGGAGCGATCATGCTCATCGCCCTCGGTGTCAATCCACTTGTTGCCTACCAGGCACTTTTACAAGGTGCTTTCGGCAGCAAGAACGCCTTTGCCGAAACGCTTGTGCGGGCAACCCCCCTGTTGTTGATTGGTGTCGGTATATGTATCGCCTACCGTGGCAATGTCATTAACATCGGCGGCGAAGGCCAAATGATCATGGGGGCTTTGGTCGGAGCATATATTGGGGTTACCCTGACCAACTTCCCGGGCTGGTTAAATATTACTTTAGGCCTGTTAGGCGGTGTAGTTGCAGGCGCTATCTGGGGTGGGATACCCGGTGTTTTGAAAGCATATTTTAATGTAAATGAGATTTTAAGTACCGTAATGATGAACGCCATTGCTGTCCAGTTCAAAAACTACTATCTGACAGGCTCGTTGATGGACCCAAGCCAGGCGGATATGGCTTCAAAGATACCTCAGTCCGCGCGACTGGAAGAGATTTTTCGATTACCACGGCTGTGGCAGCCTACACGCTTGCACTTAGGCTCACTGATCGCGGTTATCCTGGCGATCTTAGTGTATATCTTGTTGTGGCACACAACAACCGGTTATCGCATCAGGGCTGTTGGACAGAATCCGCATGCAGCAAAATATGCTGGCGTAAAAGTGAAGCGTTATATCGTTCTGGCATTGCTCCTGAGCGGCGCTTTGGCGGGTCTAGCCGGTGCAACTCAGGTTTACGGCGTCAATTACCGCATGATTACAGATGGCTCAGCCACTGGTTTTACCGGGGGCGCTGGCTTTAACGGAATTGTCGCCGCCCTATTTGGTCAATTGCATCCAATTCTAACCATACCGGCTTCTGTCTTATTTGGCGCATTAATCGTTGGCGCAAACGCAATGCAAAGAGTAACGCAGATTCCTTCTGCGTTAATTACTGCGCTCAACGGTCTGGTGGTTGTCTTTGTTGTCAGCAGTGATTACTGGCGAATACGACGCCAACGAAGAAGGGTGTCGACAGATGATTCTTCTGATGAAGAGAGTTATTTGCAAAGTGGAGATAATTCACGTACTACAGGCGAGGTGACCCCATGATTTCTAATCTTTTTTCGATGACAGCCTTTCTGGGCATCCTCGCATCCGGAATAAGACTGGCAACGCCCTATTTATTTGCCTCTATTGGAGAAATGTTCAGCCAGCGCAGCGGGGTATTAAACCTTGGTGTCGAAGGTCAAATGATTTTGGGTGCATTTTTCGCATTTTATGTTGCCAAAATCACCGGAAATCTCTGGTTGGGCGTATTGGCTGCAATGGGCGTTGGCGCATTGATGGGGCTGGCAATGGCTATTGTGACAATTGAACTCCATGCCACGCAAGGAATCAGCGGGATTGGCTTCTACCTTTTTGGTGTGGGAATGAGCAACTTACTCTTTCAAACCTTGATAGGCACTGTCGAAACTGTGAGCGGTTTTCCTCGCATCGCCATCCCGCTACTCAGCAAGATTCCCATATTTGGAGATATTTTCTTCAACCAGAATATTCTTGTTTACCTTGCTTTTTTGATGGTTCCATTGGCCTGGTTTATCCTTTACAAAACAACCCTTGGTTTAAAAATCCGTGCTGTTGGTGAAAATCCCCAGGCTGCCGACACTTTAGGTGTTAGCGTTCCAAAAGTGCGTTATTTCACCATCATTTTAGGTGGAACGATGTCGGGGTTGGCTGGCGCGTCGTTATCCATTGCTTTATTGAACGTTTTCCAACAGGGTATGACTGCGGGTCAGGGATTTATTGCTGTAGCTCTGGTTTATTTTGGAGCCTGGAAACCCTGGGGTGTCCTTGGCGGCGCATTGTTATTCAGTTTAGTTAATGGTCTTCAGCTATGGATTCAGGTCCTGGGCATACCTATACCATCGGAATTTTCCACAATGATGCCTTATTTCCTGACAATTTTAGTCCTGACACTTACTGTTTCAAAGGTCAAGACGCCATCTGCATTAACCAAACCATTTGAGCGTGAAGGGTAAAAAAACAATTTACAACCTGTTTTTTTGACTGTTAAATAATTATTGTTTTACCCGGGAAAGGAGGTTTGCGAATTACTTTGATAATATATTTTAGCTTCAATAGTGAAAACAACGAAAGACATATAGGAGAAAATAAAATGAAGAATTTAGTTAAATACCTGTCCCTTTTACTGATTTTTGTGTTTGTATTAGCTGCCTGTGGAAAACCTACAGCGGATGAGCCCTCAGTCGCAGAAGAACCTGAAGTAGTCAAAGAGCCAGAGGTAGCTGAAAAACTGCGAATTGCCATTGTTTCACCAAGTGAGTACAACGATTTTGCTTTTACGCAAAGCATTTATGACGCAATGACCCTGTTTGAGACCACACATGATATCGAATGGGCTTTCTCAGGCATGATGTTTAATGTTGATGACGCCGCCGCAGCTCTTCGAGATTATGCCGCCCAGGGCTATCAATTGGTCATTGGTCACGGCTCGCAGTATGGCTCCTCCATGCAGGAAATCGCACCGGATTTTCCAGAAACCAGTTTTGCCTGGGGAACCACCGTTGAAACCTTTGGACAACCCAATATTTACGCTTACGAAGCTGCCTCCCATGAGGGCGGTTATGTGATGGGCGTGATGGCTGCTATGCTGTCAAAGACCAAGGTGATTGGTGTGGTTGGTCCCATCGAAACCGGAGATGCGAAGCTCTATGTGGATGGTTTCGTCGCAGGCGTGTTGGCTACAGATCCTACAATTAATGTTCGTGTGACCTATATTGGCTCCTTCGGTGATATTGCTCTGGCAGCAGAAGCCGCCGAAACACATCTCGCTGCTGGTGCAGACGTTATGACCGGCACAGCGCAAATGGTCGTTGGAGCAATTGGTAAATGTGAAGAAGCTGGGGCTTACTGGTTTGGCACTCAGGCTGAGCAGTCGACCTTTGCTCCAAACACCGTTGTTGCCAGCCAGGTTTACCATTGGGAAGTTGTCCTGGAAGATATGGTCGCAAGGCGTGCTAAGAATCAACTCGGTGGTGAGTACTTCCTCATTAACCTTGCCAACGGCGGTCAGGTTATAGCCTTCAATGAAAATGTTACTATTCCCGCAGAGGTGATGGAAGCTGCTCAAGCAACCATTCAAGGGATTATCGATGGGACAATAACTATCAATTTGCCCTAAAGATAATCAAATGTCATCTCATCAAATTTCGGAAACCCTTAAAAGGGTTTCCGAAATCTTCAAATTTTAAAATAGATACAGGTAAATCCCAATGACAGGTACGAATATTCTTCCTTCTGAAGGCCCTATCATCCGAACAATGAAAATGGTCAATATCACCAAGCGGTTTCCTGGTGTACTTGCCAACGAAAACGTTGATTTCGATGTGAATGCACATGAGGTGCATGCCTTGCTGGGTGAAAATGGTGCTGGCAAAAGCACGCTGATGAAAATTTTGTATGGCATGTATCAGCAAGATAGCGGAGATATTTTCATTAATGACAATTTAGTCAAAATCACCTCCCCAACCCATGCGATCAACCTTGGCATTGGTATGATCCATCAACATTTCATGCTCGTGGACACCCTAACCGTAACCGAAAATGTCGCATTAGGGCTGAAATCATCTAGGGCTTTCCTCACTGATTTAGATGTAGTTGCTAATCGAATTCAAGCATTGGCAAAAACATATGGCTTGCAAATCGACCCTGATGCGTATATTTGGCAACTTTCGGTCGGCCAGCAACAGCGGGTGGAAATTATTAAAGCCCTTTATCGAGGTGCGGCGTTGTTAATTCTTGATGAGCCTACAGCCGTGTTGACACCTCAAGAAGTCGATGAATTGTTCGCCATTATGCGTCAAATGGCGAAGGATGGTTATGCACTAATTTTTATTTCTCACAAACTACACGAAGTTATTGATATTAGTCATCGGGTGACCGTCTTACGCAACGGCAAAAATATGGGCACGCGTCCAACCTCCGAAGTCACCAAAGCTGACCTTGCCAATTGGATGGTTGGTCATCAGATAGACTTTATTACCACCACAAAACGCATTGAAAGAGGTGGCGTTGGGCTGAAACTGGAAAACATTTCTTGTGGGAGCGATCGCGGAACTGTCGGGCTTTCTGAGGTTAATCTCGATGTATATTGCGGCGAGATATTGGGGCTCGCAGGAGTTTCTGGAAACGGGCAGCGTGAACTGGCTGAGGTCATGGCTGGTTTGCGCAAGCCAACTTCAGGGCTTATTTACCTGCATGGCGAAGATGTGACCAATTTTGATCCTGACCGCTTGATTAGAAAAATGTTATCATACATCCCTGAGGAACGGATGCGTGATGGGATGATCGGAAATTTTTCGGTTTCTGAAAACTTGATATTGCGAGAACATGCACAACCAAAATTTTCTACAAAAAGCGGCTTTCTAAAACCGAAAGAGATCATTTTACATTCTATACGTATGATTCAGCAATTCAAAATAAAAACACCCTCTCAAAAAACATTGGCAAAGAGCCTTTCCGGCGGAAATATCCAAAAAGTCGTTTTGGCACGTGAACTATCACGTAAACCCGGTGCAATTATTGCTGCACAACCCACGCGCGGTCTGGATATTGGTGCTGCTGAATACGTCCGTGAACAACTCATTTCGCAAAGAAATGATGGCACCGCTGTCCTTTTAATCTCTGAAGATCTGGATGAGATTTTTGCACTTTCCGATCGAATTGCTGTCATTTATGAAGGTAAAATTATGGGCATCCTGGATAGAGACCAGGCAACCAGAGAAAAGGTCGGATTATTGATGGCCGGAATTCGAGAAGAAGATCATCAGGATGTGCCTTTATAAAACCTAACAAGCGCTATGCGATTTAAGTATTCATCGGTAAGGTGG
>JAIXKU010000051.1 GCA_026936045.1 Flavobacteriales bacterium | reverse complement strand
CGTATAAAGAAATCGAGTAAGCCATTGTTCTCTTTTGAGATTATTCCGCCTTTGAAGGGGAATGATATTCAAACTATTTATAAAAGTATAGACCCGCTTTTACAGTTTGAGCCCTCTTTTATCAATGTTACGTATCATCGGGAAGAGTTTACATATAAGCAACGTGAGAAGGGATATCTTGAAAAGATATCCATGCGTAAACGACCAGGCACAGTAGCTATTTGTGCCGCTATCTATAATAAATATAAGATAGATGCTGTACCTCATCTCATTTGTGGCGGTTTTAATAAAGAAGAAACAGAAAACGCACTGATTGATTTACAGTTTTTAGGCATACGTAATGTTTTGGCTTTACGCGGCGATCCGATTAAGACCGAACCGCATTTTACCCCAACACAAGGTGGTCATAGCTATGCAGTAGAGTTGGTTTCGCAAATAGCCAATATGAATAAAGGCGTCTATCTAGATGAAGATATTAAAGGCGCATCTCCTACTAATTTTTGTATTGGTATTGCCGGCTATCCGGAGAAACATTTTGAGTCTCCCAATATGGCTGTTGATATGAAGTATTTAAAAGCTAAAATTGATGCAGGCGCTGAATATATTGTAACACAATTATTTTTTGATAACCAGAAATTCTTCCATTTTGTTGAGAAATGCAGAGCGCATGGTATCCATGTGCCGATTATACCGGGTATTAAGCCTATCAGTCAATTAAAACATATCACTTATATGCCCAAATTTTTTCATGTCGATCTGCCTGAAGCACTTACGCATGAACTGATGAAATGTAAAACAGATCAGGACGTGATGCAAACAGGTATTGAATGGACAGTGCAGCAGACAAAGGAACTATTGGCTTCCAATGTGTCGGGCATACATTATTTCACGATGGGAAAATCTGAAGCAGTCAGTCAGATATTAAAACAAGCTTGGTAACTCAATCAATCATTAGCAATCGCTTACTTGATTGTCCTTTTTCTCCTTTTAAGATAATTGTATAAGTGCCTTTGGCTAGGTTAGAGCCATCAAAGTGTATATAATTCAGCCCCGGCTTAGTTAGGCCTAACGGATGATGTAACACCTCGTGATTGTCTTTATCAATTAGAATAATATTTGTTATCTCCGGCTTATATACATAATACTGAACGACGATCTGTTGAAGAAATGGATTGGGAAATGAGCTGAGGGTGATTAAATTATGCTTTCTATCATTGACTTTATTTGGTGATTTATAGGGCGCCAAAGGCGGATATGAGCTGCCAACAGTAATAGATGCTGCTTTTTGTAAAAAACGTGTACCGCTTAATGTACACCAACTAGCATCAATGACGATGTTGTAATTACGTGACTTGATATCTGTTACATTATAAAAATCGGCTTGCGATCTGTTTTTGTTTATATCCAAAATAAAATAGCCGTGATTAATCAAATTGGCATATTTAACATGTGGAAAGATTGCAGAGATAGCTTTAGATGGTATACCAAAGGGTGCATTGGAAGAGGTGATACTGGTTGTAACAAATTCAACACCCACTGCATTGTCACCGGTACTGCTAATATAGCCCTTCAAAGGTAAATCATTAGCCCAAGATGTATGTATATCACCGGTGAGAACAATTATATTTTGTATATTATTGCTAAGAATACTATCATATAATTGTTGTCTTTGAACAGGGTATCCGTCCCATTGGTCTGTATTAACAGGTGTACCCAATACAATAAGCGGTGCCATCATTACTTGTTGGCCAATTAATTGCCACGTAGCATTTGATTGTTTCATGTTTGTTACAAGCCATTTGAATTGACGATCACTGATAATACGCCGATTGGGATTATTCAGATCAGGGCTGTCGCGGTTTACCTGCATGTCTCGACCTTCTAATCGGGTGTCAAGCATATATAAATCTAACAGGTTTCCAAAATTGAATGATCTGTAAATTTTTGTTGAATCATTGATGTCGGGCTGACGTATCGGCATCCATTCCAAATAAGCCTGAATACCAGATTTTTTGCGCTTCTGCCAATCGCCTTTTACGCTAGCATCATGAGTGCCTGCGCCATCTTTCCATGAATTATTGGCTGTTTCGTGGTCGTCCCAAACAGTTATAAAGGGAAGTTGCTGATGTGCAAGCCGCAAGTCGGCATCCAGTTTATACAATGAATGGCGTATTCTGTAATCGGAAATGGTGATTAACTCATTATCCGGTTCATGAAAACGATCGGCTAAGCTGCTATTGGCTGAAGATTCATAAATATAATCGCCTAAATGCAGAAGATAATCAACATCATTGCGAAGGGCCACATCACGATAAACATTAAAATATCCATGCTGATAGTTAGCGCAAGACATTATGACAAGACGAATGGAATCAACGTCTCCAACAGGCATTGTATGTGTACGACCTATGACTGATTTTCTACCACGAAAAGCAAATTGATAATAATACCATGTATTGGGCTGAAGTCCTGTCACATCTACTTTAATAGTATAATCACGTGCCAAATCTGTTTTAGTTAATCCGGATGCCAGAATATTACTAAATGACGTGTCGGTGCCGAGATACCAAGCCACTTCAATTGTGTCTTCAGGAGGATCAAGGGTAATGCGTGTCCAAATAATAACACGGTCGGAGAGCGGATCGCCGGAAGCTACCCCATGGTAAAATGGCGCCAAAGACGGATCCAGAAAGGAGCGTTCTGTTTGTGTATTGGCGTATATACAAATGAAAATGAAATAAAAGCTTAAGAATAATCGCATGAGCCAATTGGTTGTTTTGCGCTAAAGATACAAAATGATGTAGAAATGATTTTGCGTCATTACCTCTTTACAAATGTTTGAAACGTTGCATCGCTTGCTTTTCTAATGTTTCTCTATGGCTTGGATGTGCGATATTAATCAATTCTATTGCGCGTTGTCGAAGATTTTTTCCAAATAAATAGGCTATGCCAAACTCGGTTACAACATAATGGATATGTGCACGTGTAGTCGTAACACCGGCACCTTCTTTTAGGAATGATACAATCTTGGAAGCGCCGGATGAGGTAGTAGAAGGCATGGCAATAATGGGTTTCCCTCCATCTGATAAAGAAGCGCCCCGCATAAAATCCATTTGTCCGCCCACACCTGAAAAGAGAAATGCACCAATGCTATCGGCACAAACCTGACCGGTTAGGTCTATTTCTATGGCTGAATTAATAGCTGTTACCTTAGGATTTATACGTATGATACCGGTGTCATTGGTAAAGCTGGCTTCTCGCATGGAGATTAATGGGTTATCATGGATGAATTTATACAACGAGTCGGAGCCCATTGCAAAACAAGCCACCACTTTGCCCTTAGACGATACTTTTTCCTCACCGGTAATAACACCTTTTTCTATAAGAGGTATCAAGCCATCAGAAAACATTTCGGTATGAATACCTAAGCGTTTATGATTGGTTAATTGCGATAATACGGCATTGGGAACACCGCCAATACCCATCTGTAATGTGGCTCCATCTTCAATAAGTGATGCGACATATTGACCAATCTTTTGTTCCGTTTCAGATGGAGCAGATTCAGTCATAGCGTATAACGGCCGATCTGTTTCAACAATATAATCAAATTGGCTGATATGAATATTGCCTGCTCCATGTGTGCGTGGTGCCTGACAATTTACTTCAGCAATACGTGTTTTAGAGCTTGCAAATGCTGCTAAAGCAACATCCACAGAACATCCTAAAGTACAATATCCATGCCTGTCCGGCGGTGAGACTTGTAATAAACTGACATCAGGACTTAGAATTTGTTTTTTGAAAAGGAGATGAACTTCGCTTAAAAAAACAGGAATATAATCGGCATTCCCTTCATTAACAGCTTTGCGAAGATTGGATGCTACAAAAAACGAATTGACACGAAAAGGATTATCTGTTGTCAGACTGGCATAAGGCGCTTGCCCTTCGGTATGCAGGTGAATGATTTCAATATCATGTAATTCTTGTTTTCTTTCTACTAAAGCGTTTACAAGGGGGGCGGGCGTCATGGCGGCGCCATGTATGAACACGCGATTACCATTCTTAATGGTATTTATTGCCTCACGAGCTGTTACAACTTGCATGATTAATCGTTATTTTCTACGGATAACAGATTCGGCTGCCGCTACAATATTGGGCGTGTCTAATCCGTATTTGGTGAGCAATTCAAGAGGTTTGCCACTTTCACCGAAGGTATCATTGACAGCTATGAAATAGATGGGCGCAGGATAGGTTTGTGCTAAGAACTGTGCTACACTATCACCTAAGCCACCGTTCCTGAGATGCTCCTCTGCCGTTACTACACAGCCGGTCTTCTTTACAGATGCTAAAATAGCTTCTTCATCAAGTGGTTTGATGGTGTGAATATTTATCACCTCTGCTGAAATACCTCGTTCTTCTAATATCTCGGCTGCTTCAATGGACTTCCAAACTAGGTGTCCGGTGGCAATAATCGTTACATCATTTCCTTCGGTCATACGCTTGGCCTTACCAATGATAAAAGGCTCATCTGCTTGTGTGAATACAGGCCAGGAAGGGCGCCCAAAACGAAGATAAACAGGACCCTTGTGCTCAGCAATGGCTAGCGTGGCTGCTTTGGTTTCATTATAATCGCAAGGAGAAATGACCGTCATATTAGGTAACATCTTCATCATGCCCAAATCTTCTAACATCTGGTGTGTGGCACCATCTTCTCCTAATGTTAAACCGGCATGTGAAGCACAAATCTTTACATTGGTCTGAGAGTATGCAATGGACTGACGGATTTGATCATACACCCTGCCCGTACTGAAATTGGCAAACGTGCCGGTGAAAGGAATTTTACCACCTATTGCAAGTCCTGCTGCCACCCCCATCATATTGGCTTCGGCAATACCCATTTGGAAGAATCTATCGGGAAATGCTTTTGCAAATTCATTCATTTTCAGTGAACCCGACAAGTCAGCTGTCAAAGCCACTACATTGGGATTTTTCTTACCTAATTCAAACAGGCCGGCACCAAAACCGGAACGCGTATCTTTTTTTTCAGTAAAGGTGTACTTCATGACTCTTTTATTGCATAAGGTTAACAATGGTAGATTCGCCGGGACGAACAGTAAAGTTGCGATCTTTTGTAAGAATGGTTTCTTTAGCTAATCGATATCTGAATATTACTTTGTATTGACCAGGTTGTAATACCAATGATTGGTTATAGGTATTTTCATTAAGGTCGGTGACAAATTCAATATCGTTTTTCTGTATTTGAAAAACAGAGCCGTAGCCTACATTACCATATTGAAAATTCACTATGCCGGCTTCCTCAATCTCAATACCGGTGGTTGTACTTTGACTTATTTTAATATTCTTTTGATGAATGCGTGGCAATGTTAAGATTTCAAGATCGTATTGCCCGGTAAGATATTTGACGGATGAACCGATGTCTTGCACATGTAAAGTGGCCGTATTTCCCGCTTTTCGTACGATACATTTTACGGTACCATATTGATTTCTTCCATTAATTTTAACATATAAACTGCCTTGAGGTGCATCAACGGCAATAACATTATGAATACCCGATGTAATGGTAATATCATCCTTCTCTACTGGCGGAATGGTATGCACTCTCAAACGGTAGGTGATAAAGTTGTCTAAAAATAATGTATCAGGATTACCGGCATGATTCATGGTATGCACAAAGTGGTATATCATACGACCTGTACGGCTTTCATAAAAGGTCATAGGTACATTGGTTTCGGTTGGTTTTTTGTATGTGTCTAAAAGATTCACCTGTGCCGTGGTGGGATATAGTGCTTGCGTAATTACAATCTTTAGGACATCCCGAAATGACTCTTCCGTGTTAGCATCATAATAAGTACCTACACATTTTAAAGAGGTTTTTATTTCGTCTCCTAAGCCGATGCCGATAATGAATGGCTTTAAGATGACTCCGTTTTTTTGTAAAGCAGCTGATACAGCACAAGGATCTCCGCCACATTCTTCTTTCCCATCGGTGATAAGAATAATAATATTACGGGTATTTCCGCCACGCGGGAAGTCATTGGCCGTTGCTTCTAAAGACAGTGCAATAGGGGTTGTGCCTCGCGGTTGAATGGTAGATAGAAAGTTTTTAATTCTTTCATGATTGTTTTTGGCAAATGGAATTTCTAATTTGCTGTCATCACAGTCTTGAGGCGGATAGTTTTTTTGATGCCCAAATACTCTCAGCGCTAAATCTACATGAGGTTCTTTCTTGAGACTGTCAACCAATTCATTCAGAAGTCTGACAGCTATTTGCATCTTGGTAGCAGATTGCCAACGCCCCAGCATGCTTTGTGATGCGTCAAATACAAATAATATGCGCACATTTTGTTTTTGAGCCGACAATGTCTGCCCCCCGACAAGGATCAGGAAAAGTAGGGCAAATATGAACTTAATCGGCTTCAATTTTTTAATAATCACCTAAGGTAACCGGAAGTTGTGCTAATGCGATTTCCAGCTGAGAATCGTTGGGTGGAACACCGTGCCATTTATGTGTGCCGGTCATAAAATCAACACCATATCCCATTTCAGTTCTCATCAGTATAACGATAGGTTTGCCTTTTTCGGTACGTTTACGTGCAGATTTTAGTGTATTCACCGTATCGGTAACATTGTTTCCATGCATGTGCATCACTTCCCATCCAAATGATTTCCATTTTGCTTCTATATCACCTAATGAGAGTACCTGATGAGTTGTACCGTCCACCTGTTGTCCGTTGAGGTCAATGGTAGCAATCAGGTTATCTATCTTGTTATGTGCAGCAAACAAAGCCGCTTCCCATACTTGGCCTTCCTGAATTTCGCCATCGCCCATCAATACATAAATCAGATTTTTATCTTGATTTAATTTTTTTGAGAGAGCCGCCCCACAAGCAACCGATAATCCTTGACCTAAAGAACCGGAAGCTACACGGATGCCAGGTAGATGCTCGGCCGTTGTCGGATGCCCTTGCAAACGAGAATTTAATTTACGAAATGTGGCAAGTTCTGAAATGTCAAAATATCCTTTTCTAGCTAAGACACTGTACCAAAGGGGGGAGATGTGGCCGTTTGAGAGAAAGAACAGGTCTTCATTTTTTCCTTCAATTGTGAATTTTTTAGGATCTGCCTGAAGAATCTCAAAATAAAGAGAGACCATAAAATCAGTACAGCCCAATGAACCGCCGGGATGGCCGGACTGAACGGCATGTACCATGCGAAGAATATCCCTTCGTACCTGCGTGCATATATTTGTTAAAGGATACTGTTTGTTCATAAGATAAAATCTGCTCAAAAGTATATTAAATAAAGGGCGAGTAGGGATGGATGTTAATAACTTTTGATAAAGGAGGATGTTGACTCAATAAGCTTATTTTACCTGATATTCCGAACAAACGATTTGATGTTTTACCAGTTCATCCAATACGGGATTATAGATATCTGCCGTAAGCGGAATTTGAACACCACAAGTTTTAATTTCGCCTAATAAAATAAGTTTGGTAGCGATACCTACCGGCAAGCCTACGGTCTGTGCCATTGCTGTACTCTGACTGTCTTTGCCATATACAACTAAGGTAGATTTGATTTCTTTATCTTCACTCCCAAGTTGGTAATTGAATTTGTGATACATCACAATCATATCTTTATCATCAGGGGATAGTGTCCATTTTTTCTCTAAAATATGTTGTAGAATCTGAGCCGGTGTGGCGTCTCCTTCTAATCCGATGGGCTCGTTCTCAAAAACACCTAACCATTCCAACATCAGCATCTCGTCTGTATCTAAGTCTATCCGCATGGCATGTGCCAGTTTTATTTCTACCGAATCACTTGGATGATACAATAGAAACGAATTGATAAAGTCTCTATGAGTCATTTTTTTAGAGCCTTCCATAATGTACGAGTCGTCCGTAGCACCTAATTGAACAAAAATATCCCAGGCTTTGCAAAATCCTGGACGACGCAACGTGCCTCTGTATAATGTTTTAATGCCCTCTAATTGATATTTCTTCAGATACTTTAATGAGTCCCGATTGGCATACCCTTCAAACACCCCAATTTTATCAAGAACAATACGTTCAGTACGTCTGAAAACTTTGTGATAGGGGATATACTTTAACTTCCCACCATGTAAGAATTTCACAGCACCGCCACTGGCAGCCATGACCACATTGCGAGGGTTCCACGTAAACTTGTATTTCCATGGATTATTTTCTGATTCAGGGGCGAGCAAACCACCTGTAAAGGTCTCAAATCCGGTTATAACAGCACCTTCTGATTTGAGCTTATCCAGTATTTTCATGGCTGTCATGTGATCAATACCCGGATCCAAGCCTATTTCATTTAAAAAAATTAAGCCTTTTGCTTTGGCTTCTTCGTCTAAGGCCTGCATCTCATCTGATACATAAGAAGCTGTCACCATGTGTTTACCTAATGCTAAACAATCGTATGCAACAGGCATATGCATATTAGCCGGTAACATGGATATCACAATGTCATGACGAGCAATAAGTGTTTTTCGACTATTCTCATCTGTGATGTTGATTGCCACAGCTGTAGTATTGGGTTTTCCTTCAATCTTCTTCTCGGCATCCGATTTACGTATGTCAGCCACTGTAACGTGCCATTGCATCGTAACCGCTTCATGACATAAGTAATCAATCAAAACGGTGGCTGATTTGCCGGCGCCGATGACCAAAATTTGCTTCATGGATTTTCGCTGCGTACCTTTTTGTATTTGTTATATAAAACCTATTCATTTTCAATTCTAACTGAATACTGATTTTTAGATTGATTTCTCGATATACATATCTCAATAATATGGTAACTTTGCACCTAAAATGAATGAAAGCGGGATATGTCAAGCATAAATTAAATACTATTGAAGAAGCCGTAGCGGAATTAAAGAAGGAAATTGTTGATGATGAAGATCGCGAGAATGAAGGGGATTTTATAACCGCAGCTCATAATGTTACGCCGGAGGTTATTAATTTTATGGCTACGCATGGCAGGGGATTGATATGTGCACCCTTGGTTGAAGATCGTTGTGATGAATTAGGTCTGAAATTAATGGTAAATGATAACAGTGCCTTACATGAAACACCATTTACCGTATCGGTTGATTTGATCGGACAAGGTGTTACAACCGGTATTTCCGCTTCTGACAGGGCAAAAACAATATTGGCATTAATCGATCCAAAAACAAAACCGGCAGATTTAGGTAAGCCTGGCCATATTTTTCCGCTCAGGGCAAAAAGAGGAGGTGTGTTGCGTCGTACAGGGCATACGGAAGCTACGATTGATTTAGCTCGTTTGGCAGGCTTTGAACCGGCCGGTGTTTTAGTGGAGATTATGAATGATGATGGTAGCATGGCGCGTCTGCCACAATTGATGGATATCGCTCGTAAGTTTGATCTTAAAATTATTTCTATTGCAGACTTGGTGTCGTATCGTTTGGCTAACGAGAGTCTTATTGAAAAAGAAGCAGAGGTTAAACTCCCGACGGAATACGGTGATTTTCGTCTTTTTGCTTTTAAACAAACAACCAACGATCAGGTACATCTGGCATTAGTAAAGGGCAGCTTTACAGAAGATGAACATGTATTAGTGCGCGTGCATTCATCATGCATGACAGGTGATATCTTTGGTTCTCAACGTTGTGATTGCGGACATCAGTTGCATGCTGCAATGGAAATGATAGAAAAAGAAGGGAAAGGCGTAGTGGTGTATATGAATCAGGAAGGACGCGGTATCGGACTGATTAATAAACTAAAAGCCTATGAACTGCAAGAACAAGGACTTGATACGGTTGAGGCAAATTTGAAATTAGGGTTTGGAGTGGATGAAAGAGATTATGGTATCGGCGCTCAAATTCTTCGCTGCTTAGGTATTCGTAAGATCAGGTTGCTAACCAATAACCCACGTAAACGTGCGGGCCTTATCGGTTATGGATTAGAGATAGTTGAAAATGTACCTATCGAATTTCCGTCAAATGTACACAATGATTTTTACCTCAAGACTAAACGAGATAAACTAGGCCATTTTCTTCATAAGCTCGGCCATTAATGCGAGCCAAACACTCTTTGTAACAAATCGTTTACGCGGTGATTGAT
>JAIXKU010000025.1 GCA_026936045.1 Flavobacteriales bacterium | reverse complement strand
CACTGTAATAGTGTATATCAAATGAGATTTCCCGTAAAAGTGCAAGGTGGTTATCAGGTTATTGAAGCCTATCGCGCCCAGCACAGTCATCACAAATTACCGACAAAAGGTGGTATCCGTTACAGTGAGATGGTTAATCAGGATGAAGTGATGGCTTTGGCTGCACTGATGACCTATAAATGCGCCATCGTAGATGTGCCTTTTGGCGGCGGTAAAGGTGGTGTTAAAATCAATCCTAGAAATTATTCTGAAGAAGAACTGGAGCGAATCACTCGCAGATATACAACGGAGTTAATCAAGAAAAACTTTATTGGCCCCGGTATTGATGTACCTGCACCCGACTATGGTACCGGAGAAAGAGAGATGTCATGGATTGTAGATACCTACAATACATTTAATATGAGCGATATTAACTCATTGGGTTGCGTAACAGGTAAACCTGTTGGTCAAGGAGGTATTCGCGGCCGTCGTGAAGCTACCGGATTGGGCGTTTTCTATGGTGTACGTCAATATCTTTCAGATACAGCACGTGCAAAAAAATTAGGGTTTACTACCGGTATTGCTGGAAAAACAGTCGTTATCCAGGGTCTTGGAAACGTAGGTTTTAATGCAGCCAAATTCTTCTTTGATGCCGGCGCAATTATTGTTGGTATTGGAGAGTGGAACAGCGCTGTTGTAAGTAAAAATGGCATTGATCCTAATGAAGCATTAGCTTACTTTAAACAACGTGGCACACTCGATGGATTAAAGGGCACTAAAACCTTAAAATCAAACCTTCAAGTACTTGAAGAACCTTGCGATATACTTCTGCCTGCTGCACTTGAAAATCAAATTCACAAAGACAATGCAGGTCGTGTCAGAGCTAAATTAATAGGAGAAGCAGCTAATGGTCCTGTAACACCGGAAGCAGAACAGATCATGCTGAAAAGAGGTATCGTAATTATCCCTGATATTTACCTGAATGCCGGAGGAGTAACCGTTTCTTATTTCGAATGGCTGAAAAACCTCTCACATGTTCGGTTTGGACGTATGGAGAAACGTTATCAGCAAAACATGAACAACAACCTGATAGATGTGATTGAGAACAATACCGGCAAGAAATTGACAAAAACACAACGTATGCTTATAGATCACGGCCCTGACGAAAAAGACCTGGTTTATTCAGGGTTGGAAGACACGATGATTGATTCATTAGAGCAAATTATTGAAACACAATCACAAAATAAGAAGATTACCGATTTGCGTACGGCTGCATTTGTAACATCAATTAATAAGATTGTCGTTTCTTACGAAAAACTCGGTGTATTCCCATAATCTTTTATCTCCCTTTATTAAAAACAGCAGTTCAAAAGAATTGCTGTTTTTTTATGAATAACGTTTATCAAACGTGTTTCATGTTATTTAATAATGAATTAAACAATGATGTTTTAATTAATTTTTACTAACCTCCTATCTTTTCCTCAAAATCTTCGTTTAACTTAACCACATATTTTAGCAGACAGAATATTGTGAAACATTTTTTTGCTCCTACATTCGTTTTCTTATTGGCAATGCTTTTACTTGCCTGCATGCAAGGCAATAGCCGTATTGACAAATTACCGCCGCCGCCGCTAAGTCCTCTTGACCTAGCATTACAGAAAAAAGATTCATTGCCGCCGTTTCTGGGTAAAGAAAGCAAATGGGTGGATTCCATATTAAACACACTGACGCTCGACCAAAAAATTGGACAGTTGTTCATGGTAGCTGCCTATTCTAAATCAACAACACCCAATGAAAAGATTAATAGCCTAATAACCGATCAGCAAATTGGTGGATTGATTTTTATGCAAGGTGGGCCGGGACGACAGGTACAACTTATTAATTATTATCAAAAGCTTAGTCATATTCCACTAATGATTGGGATTGACGGAGAATGGGGCCTTTCGATGCGCTTGGACAGCACTCCGAAGTTCCCATGGCAAATGACGTTGGGGGCAATTCAAGATAACAATCTGATTTATGATATGGGAAAAGAAATTGCACGCCAATGCAAACGTGTGGGTGTGCATATAAACTTTGCACCCGTTGTAGATATCAATAACAACCGCAATAATCCTGTTATCGGCGCACGCTCTTTTGGTGAAATACGCGAGCTTGTAGCAGAAAAAGGGATTGCCTATATGTCTGGTATGCAAGATCAGGGGGTTTTAGCCAATGCAAAGCATTTCCCCGGTCATGGCGATACCGACAAAGATTCGCATTTGGCCTTACCTTCTATTACACATAGCCGATCCCGACTCGACTCGATAGAGTTATATCCTTTCCGTCAACTCATCCAACATGGTCTGGGAAGTATGATGATTGCTCATCTATCTATTCCGGCTTTAGATCCAACTCCACAAACTCCCACTACACTATCGAAGAAAGTAGTAACCAATCTGCTACAAAATGAGATGAAATTTCAAGGTCTTATTTTCACGGATGCCCTCAATATGAAAGGGGTGACAGACTATTACGAACCGGGTGTGGCTGATCTAAAAGCATTATTAGCAGGCAATGATATCTTGCTCTTCTCCGGTGATGTGCCTAAAGCGATAACAGAGATAAAAAAAACCATCCAGAGAGGAGAAATCACCGAATCATATATTAATGATAAATGCAGAAAGGTATTAAAAGCAAAATATTGGTTAGGACTACATACGTTCAACCCTATTCAAACAGGCAACCTACAAGAAGATTTGTTTACACGCGAATCGGAAGTAATTATACGCAGATTGGTTGAAGCTTCACTTACATTGATAAAAAATGAGTCGTCTTTAATACCGCTTCAACAGTTAGATACATTAAAAATCGCGACTGTCTCAATAGGAGAAGAGAAAGGCAATATGTTTCAGAAACGGCTCAATGATTATACCAAAGTAGATATGTTCTCTGTTTCGGAATCAGCAGGTAGTAGTGATGCCCTATCTTTATTAGAGAAGCTTAAATCCTATAATCTCATATTACTTTCTGTACATAAATCAAATGAGTCACCCTTCAAGTCCTATCGGATTTCTGTAGAGAATAAGAGTTTCATACAAACCATAGCACGTAAGAAACCTACAATATTAACTGTGTTTGCTAATGCTTATGCGCTCTCAGGAATGAATGAGATAAAGGCCTGTTCGGGAGTATTATTAGCATATCAAAACTCCGAAATAGCCCAAGATTATGCAGCCCAGTTGATTATGGGTGGCATATCAGCAAAAGGAAAACTACCGGTTAGTATTTCAGAGGAGTATAAAGTGGGGTACGGTATAATAACCGATAAACCTATACGTCTTAAATATTCAATTCCCGAAGATGTTGGCATGAAAGGCGATAAGCTTAAAGAAATAGATAAAATTGTTCTAAAAGCTATTGATGATTCCGTTTTCCCCGGGTGTCAGATTTTAGCAGCACGAGGCGGTCAGATTTTTTTTCGTAAGTCATACGGATTTCATACGTATGATAAGCAAGAACCTGTTAATGATAATGATTTATATGACATTGCTTCTATTACTAAAGTGAGTGGAACTTTGCCTGCCCTCATGCAATTAGTTGACAGTAAACAGATAGACCTATCAAAAACATTAGGCTATTATTTACCTGAGTTAGCCGGGACAGACAAATACGATGTGACATTGATTGATGTTTTAACGCATCAGGCCGGTTTCAAATCATGGATCCCTTTCTATTTATACACAATGGATGCGGCCAATAACTATAAATTGGGTGTATATGACAGCACCTATAGTTCAGATTATCCTTATCAGGTTGCGGATCATCTCTATGCCGCCTATTATATAAAAGACACCATATTGAAAGCGAATATCAATACACCACTCGCTGGCAAAAAAAAATATCTCTATAGTGATTTAGGCTATTATTATCTTCAAAAGATTATTGAGATTAAAACCAAGCAATCGCTTGATGCCTATTTAATGGAGCATTTCTACAAACCATTAGGTGCTACTACACTTGGCTATAAACCTCTAGAGCGTTTTCCTCGCTCTCAGATTACGCCCACAGAGGATGACAAAACCTATCGTAAGCAACTTATCCAAGGCTTTGTACATGATCAGGGTGCTGCACTCATGGGAGGTGTGGCAGGGCATGCCGGACTTTTTTCTAATGCCAATGACTTGGCTAAGCTGATGCAATTATATCTGAATAAAGGAGAATATGGCGGTAAGCGGTATATTTTAAAATCGACCATTGAAGAGTTTATTCGATGTCAATTCTGCGCCAATGGTAATCGCAGAGGTATTGGATTTGATAAACCGACACCCAACGGCACTGGTGGTACCGCTTGTGATTGTGTCTCTTATGCTAGCTTTGGGCATGCGGGCTTTACCGGCACATTGGCTTGGGTTGATCCTGAAAAGGATTTGGTATATATCTTTCTCTCTAACCGTGTATTTCCCAATGCTGAAAATCGCAAATTGATTAAAGAAGGACAACGCGCACTCGTGCAGCAAGTATTTTATAATGCGTTATAGATATTCATTGTATGCTGAATACCGGCTGTTGCAAAGCTCAGAATGGCTTCCGATGCTTTGGTAATAGTTTTTTCGACTATGTCTCTTTCCTCTTCTCGCCAATGCCCTAATACAAAATCTACTTGAGTCCCTTTTGAAAAAGCACTGCCAATACCAAATCGTAAACGTGGATACGCTTGTGTCTGTATCGTTTCCTCAATATGAGCCAACCCGTTATGACCACCACTTCCACCTTTAATTCTGATACGAATTGTTCCCAATGGCAAGGCCAAATCATCAGCAATCACTAATAAATTGAGAACAGGAATTTTTTCCTTCTGAATCCAGTATTGCACAGCCTTTCCACTAAGATTCATATAAGTACTGGGTTTAATCAGAATCAATTCGCGTCCTTTAGTACGAAATCGTGCTATCGAGGCATAGCGATCCGAAGAGAATGGGGCATCATGATTAGCTGACAGCCTGTTGAGTATATCAAAACCGATATTATGACGAGTATGTTCATACTCCACACCTATGTTTCCCAGACCTACTATAAGAAATTTAGATGACATACGGCATAAAAAAGGCGGCTAAATACCGCCTTGTATGATTATCTGTAACAGTCTTATTTTTTCTTTTCCTGTTCGGCAGAAGCCTGTGCAGAAATAGCGCTTCGTGTCATTTGTACAGCCGCAACAGCAAGATGAGCTGAGTCTAAAAATTTTACACCTGCCATTTTAAGGTCTGAAACACGGAGCTTATCCCCAATATTCAATTCAGAGATATCCAATTCAATATCATCAGGTAACTGAGCCGGCAATGCCTCAATGGTAAGCTTTCTTACATTAACCAAGAGCTTTCCACCTGCACGTACACCCTGTGAATTACCAACAATACGAACAGGAAGTTGCAATTTCAGCGCTTTATTATCATGCACTTGAAGGAAATCAATATGTTCAGCTTTATCTGTAGTTGGATTAAACTGGATATTCTGCATCACTGCCTTATATTTATTTGTGCCCAAATTCACCTCTGCGAAATAAACGGCAGGGCTATAAATAAATTTTTTAAGTTCAGCCTCTGTAGCGGAAAAATGTATTGTATTCTCACCGCCATAAAGGACACAAGGTATTAAGCCTTGACGACGAAGAGCAGCTGCATCTTTGCTGCCTGTAGTTTCCCTAACTTCTGCTTTCAGTTCTAAGGTTTTCATTGTTGCTATTGTTATACGTTAAAATATAAAAGTTGAACTGATGGACTCATCTTCCAACAGTTTCTTAATTACATCTGAAAAAAGATCGGCAACTGATAAGACCCGAATTTTATCACTTTTCTTTTTTAGTGGAATGGTGTCGGTTACCAACATTTCGGTAAGTTTAGATTGCTCAATACGCTCATACGCATTGCCTGACAGAATGGGATGTGTGCAGAAAGCCCGTACAGAAAGCGCCCCATTTTCCATCATCAAATCAGCAGCTTTTGTCAAGGTGCCGGCTGTATCTACCATATCATCAATCATGATAACATGCTTACCTTGTACATCACCTATCATTGTCATAGCCTGTACTTGATTGGCTTTGGCTCGTTGCTTATAGACCATGGCCATCTCTAGTCCCAAAAACTTAGAATACGAATTAGCACGTTTTGATCCACCGATATCTGGCGCCGCCACCACCATATTATCCAAGCCTAAATTGCGTATATATGGTGCGAAAATGGCAGATGCGTATAAATGATCAACAGGCACATCAAAGAAGCCCTGTATTTGGTCGGCATGCAGATCCATAGTTATAATTCGTGTCACTCCGGCCGCCGTAAGTAGATTAGCAACTAATTTTGAACCGATAGATACCCTGGGACGATCTTTACGATCCTGACGAGCAAAACCAAAATAAGGCATTACGGCAATAATGTTCCGAGCTGAAGCCCGACGTGCTGCATCTACCGCCAACAACAATTCCATAAGATTATCAGCCGGTGGAAAAGTGGATTGAATAATAAACACGTCACATCCTCTTACCGACTCTTCGTAATAGGGTTGAAATTCTCCATCGCTGAACTCAAGTACATGTAATTTACCCAATTCAGTACCAAAAGCACGTGCAATACGCTCAGCTAAATCTGCTGAGGATCGGCATGCAAAAAATTTTGGTTGTGATGACATAATTTTACCTAACTTCTCCTTAAAAGGAGTGCAAAATTACAAATTATTCAACTTTTACCAAAACATTTCATACAAACAATCATTTTTTTATACTTTTGCAATTCCCTTTGTCAAAAAAGAGATATGTTAAGCCCGGGTGGCGGAACTGGTAGACGCGCCGGACTCAAAATCCGGTGGTAGCAATACCGTGGGGGTTCGATTCCCTTTCCGGGTACCTTTTACAAAGAAAGCCGTTGTTCTAGCGCAACGGCTTTCTTGTTTTTTAGCAACATTTGTTAACTAAATTTTTTTGAAATCTCGATTTTTACTATCTTGTAAACTCAATTTAACTCAATTGTATTATGAAAAAATTTCTACTTATCCTATCAGCATTGAGTCTAATAACTCAAATTTCGGCCCAAACGATCTTTGAACATTTTCAAGACGGGAAGATTTGGTTCAAGGTTAAAAATGACTATATCGTCAATTCTGCTTTAGATGAAAATCCGCAGAATCTACCATTCTTCCACTTGTCGTTTCTTACCTCTATTGCAAAATCACATGTCGTAACGCGTCTTTCAAAGCCTTTCTTTGCCGCTAAAGATGATCCCACGCTACAACGTACATATTTACTTGAGTTTAACGACTACGACCAGGTAAGTACTATCATACGTAAGCTTGAGGCTATACCCGGTATTGAGTATGCCGAAAAAGTACCGCTTTTTAAGCATTGCCTTACACCTAATGATCCAAGCTATGGCTCTCAATGGGCTTTACCTAAGATTGGCGCTCCTACCGCTTGGAACTACTTCTCTACAGGCTCAAATATCGTAATAGCCATTGTTGATGATGCTGTGGAGCGTACTCATTCTGATCTCTCTCCAAATCTTTGGGTTAATCCGGGAGAAATTCCAAATAACGGTATTGACGATGACGGAAACGGATACGTTGATGATATAAACGGGTATGACGTAGGCAGTAATGATAATAACCCCAATCCGCCATCTAACCAATACAGCCATGGTACACACGTAGCAGGGATCTCTTCGGCTCGCAGTAATAATGGCGTTGGCGTTGCCTCCATTGGTTATAGCTGTAAACTCATGTGCGTTAAATCAACCAGTACTCCTACTTCTATTACTAATGGTTACGATGGGATTGTATATGCAGCCGTTAACAAAGCAAACGTAATAAACTGTTCATGGGGCGGACCGGGTTATTCCGCAACCGGACAAAATGTTATTAACTACGCTTGGAACAAAGGCTGTATCATTATCGCAGCAGCAGGAAATGATAATGTAAGTACGTTATTTTATCCGGCTGCCTATAATAATGTTATATCTGTAGCCGCTACATCTTCAACCGATGCTAAAGCCAGTTTCTCCAACTATGGAACCTGGATAGATATTTCTGCTCCTGGTCATAATATTTACAGTACATATGTGGGTAATGCTTATACCAATATGTCCGGAACATCCATGGCTTCGCCAATGGTAGCCGGTTTGGCCGGTTTGATGTGGTCTTTAAATCCCAGTATGCCTAGAGCCGATTTAATTAACTGTTTGCTAAGCACTGCTACAAATATTGATGCACAGAATCCTTCTTATATTGGTAAATTAGGTTCAGGGCGTATCAATGCAGCCCAAGCTATGCAGTGTGTTTCCACGTCTTTGAATAACCCACCCATAGCAGATTTTACAGCAAACTATACAAGCATAACTGCTGGTGGTCAGGTAATCTTCACCGATCAATCTACCTATAGTCCAACTTCATGGTCCTGGACATTTACAGGCGGCACACCGGCTTCTTATAATGGGCAGAACCCATCGGCTATCACCTATAACACCCCTGGCACCTATACTGTTTCACTAACAGTTACCAATGCTAACGGCAGCGATACTGAAACTAAAACCAATTATATTACAGTAAATGCAGCCAGCGGTTGTTATGCTATCAACTACCCGGTACCAGGCGGATGGGCATTAGTGAATTACATTACCGGAACAAATGGTGTTGATGGGTTTGTAAATGGGGCTAATGTGTATAATGATAAACAAAAAGCAATGTACTTTGATGCCTCCGCCCAACCTTACACGTCTCTTACCCGCGCCTTAATTCATTTTGGTGTCGGGTATTCTGCCAATCAAGCTAAATTAATCCCTGTACGAATCTATGATGGCACAGCCGGCCCGACAAGTGCGCCCGGCACCTTATTGGCCACTACGAATCTAACAATGGGTCAGATTATGAGTGATATTAGCCATCATTATTACACAGAAGCTGTTTTTGCCTCTCCTGTTACACTACCTGCTTCTAAGAAATTCTTTGTTAGTGTGGATGTTTCTAGTCTATCATGGACAGGTCCCCCAAAAGATAGTTTATCAATTGTATCCAATACTAATGGGCAATCAACCGGGTATCCCATTTGGGAGCAATGGAGCGACAACTCTTGGCATCAATACGGCACGGGTGGTTCATGGTCAATAAATGCGTCCTTGGTTATTCATCCATTCTTAACTAATCAGCCGGCTGAGGCTACTTTTACACAGTCAGCAACATCTATTTGTACTGGTGAAAGTATTGATTTTAATGCGACAGGATCAACTTTTCAGGATACACTACTTTGGGTATTTCCGGGCGGTACGCCTTCTATAGTGCCAAGTAATCCGACACCGACCATTTTCTTTAATACACCCGGAACACGAACGGTAAAATTATATGTAATTGGTGGCGGCTGTAGTGAGTTAGACTCGGCACAGATTACAATTACCGTTAATCCCGCACCTGTTATTTCTATTACAACATCTGATATAGAAATATGTCCCAGTCAAAGTGCTGTTTTGACAGCCTCAGGTGCCAGCAGTTATACATGGAGCCCAGCCAGTAGCCTAAGTTCTCCAACCGGCTCAGTCGTTACAGCCACACCCAGTTCTACTACCACATATAATGTTACGGGCACTACCGGTTTATGTTCAGGATACAGCAGTATCGAAATAAAAGTGCTTGATACACCTATAGCCAATGTCACTCACTCACCTACAAACATACTTTGTAATGATTCTGTTAATTATGACGCATCCACTTCTGACCATGTAAATAACTTCTTATGGTCATTTCAAGGGGGAAATCCTGCCAGTTCTAACGCTTCAGGTGCCACTGTTTTTTATACTAGTACCGGTACTTTTACCACAACTTTAACTGTTTCTAATATCTGCGGTGCAGATAGCAGCTATAGTGCAACAGTTATGGTTACAGGAGATTGTAATGCCAGCATAGAGGATTTAGATTGGGCACATCAAATCTATTATGCACCTATTGATCAGCAAATAGTATTAACAATAACCAATGATGCACCTGTTGTTTGTTCTATTATTAATGCTTTAGGGCAAATTATCATGCAGAGACCCATTGAAGCAACAGGTAGTCAAACCATTCGATTCGATGCATCTGTTCTTGCAGCAGGCATGTATATAGTTCGATTAGATAATGGTACAACTAGCCGGCAGGTAAAGGTTATAG
>JAIXKU010000329.1 GCA_026936045.1 Flavobacteriales bacterium | reverse complement strand
GCATCATATATACTGCATAAATTATCTTTCCCCAAAAAAGGACAGGGCAGTGTATTCATTACCTGGTCTCCATCTTCATCTATTTTGACATATTTCTCTATAAATTCAGAAGGCCTAATGCGCAGTGCGGATGCGGCTCGTTCAATATCTCTGTAACTGAGCATCGGCCCTGTTGTTATACAGCAGTTGGCACATTGCAAACAATCAAAATTTTCAAAAATATCCGTATGTGCAGTATGAAATAATGTATCCAATTGTCTGGGATTTATTTTTGATAATTGCTTGCATTGCTGCTTGATTTGATTCTTAGCAGCTTTGGCGCGAAGAAGTATTTCTTTAGGATTTGTCAAGATTGTTTTACTTTGTACAAATGTAAGTGTATTGTGAGGTATGTTGAAACGCAGATTAAAAAATATCATTCATGGCATCCGTTTTTTTCTCTATGCACACTGTCGTTCATGGATGAGATTGTGGCTTAGTCTGACTTGGCGGCCATCACCCACACAACCTGAATATTATTTAAGAAAAATCTTAGCGAAGAAAAAGGACGTTTACTTTATTCAAATTGGTGCTAATGACGGACTTGTCAATGATCCGCTTATTCGATTAATTAGCCTTTATAATTGGCATGGTGTATTACTTGAGCCATTATCAACCGTTTTTCATAACCAACTCAAACCGCTTCATTATAAATACCAACAGCTTATTCCTGTTCATGCAGCTATTACGCCTTCCAAAGAAACGATACAATTGTATTCGTTAAGTTTCAGCCAGAAGCGATGGGCTACCGGCCTTTCTACATTTAGAAAGGAGGTGCTTGAGGAAAAAATAAGAAGCGGATATGTATCACGAATGGCAAAGAAATATGGTGATCTATTACCGATTGATAAGCAAGAATGGATTGTGAGCGAAACAATACAAACGATTGATTTTATAACATTGATAAGCACTTATAATTTAACTAATGTAGATTTACTTCAGATAGATACGGAAGGACTGGATGCCGAGATTATACGATTGTTTCCATTTCATATTTATAAACCTCAGGTCATTTCATTTGAGCATGAGAATTTCTCAGAATCCGAAAGAAAGACCTGTTTTCTGTATTTAGAACAGCTGGGTTATTCAATGATAATCTTAGAAAGAGACGCTTTAGCTATAGCGTAACTGAAAAAATAATCATTTATCTTTAATAAAAGGCTTGGATAGCTGAAGAAGTAAATTATGATGCCATAATGGTTTCTCCGGCAGATATAGCGGACGAATAATCTGTAAAGATTCTTTTGCTATTTCAGTTTTACTGATTGAATCGGATCTTGGATGTGCCATAGCATATTTTGCTACACCGCTAAAGTGCTTCATTAGAACCCTTTTGTCATGCACAATACCTGATAATAAAGAGATAGGCCCGGAGGCATATTCACCGCCTTGCTTCATATAATTAAAACAAGCATCGGCCAAAATGGGATTTTGAACCACTTTATACAATGCATCCGCCAAGATATTTATAACACCGGTTTCGTCCGATTTCTGATTGTAGAAATCATTTATATATTGATCAGATGTTAATGCATACCCGTTTTTTAGATGTTGTTCTATATTACGAGCTAAATGATAGACATCGGTAAAGGCAACGGTCATACCTCCTCCGGTTAATGGATGTCGCATATTAAAGGCATCACCGATAATGACGACACCTCTCTTTTTTGCAGGCGAAGGATGTAACTTATGATTTGGCATAAGTTTGATCTTGTCAGTTTCAACAGCTTTGATAAATGAAGGCTTTAAACTTTCGGGCAGATAAGGAAAAATCTGCTTTTTCAGTTGATTGCGAAACTCATCATTAATTTTAGGAGGTGTATCGCCTGGAATATCAATCAACATACGAGATTGTCCTGTAGCAACAGGATAAACCACAAAGGGTGTTGAGTCGGTGATAAAGACGTGTCCATGTCCGGGTTGCGGTAATTCACATTGCTCAAGAATCAGTCCTGCAAAAAATCCGGTTATTTTTTGTTGTGTTAAAGAAAGTTCAGGACGAAGCTTTGAGAAAATACCATCAGATACTATCGTCAGCTCTGCACGCACTTCCATACTACTTCCATCAGGATTGGAGAATATAGCACCTTCAATCTGATCAGGATTGGCATATATTAGCCCTGTTACATTGCCTTCAATCCGTTGTACATTTGAATAAGGCTCTAAAAGTGCACGCATATTTTGTACAAATCGGCCGTTCCTAAAGCCATAACCGGGCTTCAGGCCTTTTGATAACGGATAATCTATATGAATAGCCTTTCCCTGATTATAGATACTATATCCGGTTACAGGCTGCGCATCCAGATTGTCAAGTGCTTTTCCCAAGCCAAGTTTCTCCAGCAAATGCACACCGCCCGGCTGAAGCAATTCGCCCACGATGCGATCTGCTTCCTGCCAGTCTTTTTCAATTACAGTAATTGTTTTTTTTGTGGTTTGCCCTAAATATGCTGCAAGCGCACAACCGGTTATACCTCCGCCTACAATGCATATATCTGTTTTAATTAATTGATTTGCCATAATTCCTATTTCTTATTTCAACTCTGCCATTAGCGTGTTTTCATAATGTTTATGAATTTTAAACTCCGGGGTTATGACAGCACTATTGCTATCTAACAATTGAAATATTTGATTAAACTGATATTGTAGTTGGGTAAAGTGCGGATCGTTTGGATTGGTTTTCTCTATCATTATAGACATGAATCTTTTAAAACTTTTAATGACGGCATTCATATCATTAGTGTATAGCATCAATTTAGAGGCTAATCCTTTTCTGATTTTTACAATACCTTTAAATACTTTGGGATTGTTATACACTTCAGCCAGGGTAGCCATAGCCATTACTTGTGGAATAGCGCAAAATCTAAACACCTGTTTATTTGTTAATTTTCGCATATAGTTTATGCAATCAGGTATGTGCCTTAATGTATCAAGCACTAAGTGATTCAGGCAGGCAAGAGAATCAGGTGATTCGGGAGCATTAGCAAATCGGTCAAAATGTGATGCGTATTGTGTCCATATTTCAGCCGGCCAAAATGAACGACCTAAGAACAGGTCTTCGTGATAATCGCGAATGATGTTTGTCTTTTGAAGAAATAATCCCATGCTGTTTGAGATGCGTAATTCTTCTCTTAATGCATCATTCTCATAACCGGATACGGCAAAAAGATCTGAGAGGCCCATGCCAACCAATCCGGCCACATAATGGCAGTATTGATCATACTCTTCTAATGTACATACCTTTTTCACTGAAAAATCAGCCATCCCATTTCCCATCTTTTTTGTAATATCACTAATGACATCCTGATAAGCCGGATCAAGTGTCTGAAATACCCGTGCTATCTTAGGGTAATGAGTAAGCAACATGCGGTAATCGTGCGTGTCGCCTACGTCTTTCATATACCATTTTTCATCTCCAATGTACTGATAAAAGTTACGAAGCAGAGGTAACTTTTCCTCTGTATCAAACTTCATGTCATCTTCAAGTGTATCGAGTGCTCTTAGTATTAAATAGAAAAGACAAACGGGGTCTTTAAGCTTATCGGGCAGTTGTTGAATCACTAAAGCAAATGAACGAGATACTTTGTTAAGAGATGCGTAGCAAAATGCTTTGTCACTTAACTGTAGGGCCAATTTAGACAAAGGTTCATGATGCCGATTTTGCTCTTTGCTGCTTAATTTGACTTTCAGCATAGCCACTAATTCACGTGGATGAATAACAGATGCATAGATATCTTTTAACATAGCTGCAAGGGAATTGGGTACTTTTAATAACTGATGAGAATTGCAAATTATATGCCACCGGAATATTTTTCATTGAACTAATTTGTTAACGCCTTTGCTGACAGGCTAAGTATGGCATTAACATTCATCAAAGCAGATTTGGCAAAATACTTGTAATAAGTAGTGGTTTTATCTTTTTATGCAAAATGAGTAATGCCTAATATGTTGAAGGATATGCTTAATACTTCCTAAAAAATTAGATTTATGAATGATACACTACTACAATCTAACCTAACTTCTACTAAAGAATTATGGGCTTGTTTTCGATTGCATACGTATAATGGTAGACAACGATGGGCTTTTGAACCGACACCTGAGATTAAAGAGAAGTATGGGCTGACGGATAATATCCTTTGGGAGCGAGAGAATGAGAAATTATTATTAAAAGATATTGACAGAGCTTTCATTTTTAATAATAAAACGAACCCTAACTCAGCCGACCTGATTTATCGCGGGCAGTTTTCTGATAACGGATATAATGAAGATGTTAATGATGTATTTAAAGCGTTTGATCAGGGGAGTAAATATTATGCAACTCTGCAAACAGATGACGGTAATTGGACTGGAGATTATGGAGGTCCCATGTTCTTATTACCGGGTTTGATTTTTGCATCAAATATTACATCTACTCCTATCTCAGAGCCTTATGCTACACTTATCCGACGATATATGCTTAATCATCAGCGTGAAGATGGGGGATGGGGATTACATATTGAAGGCCCATCAACGATGTTAGGAACAACATTACAATATGTCGCATTACGTTTAATGGGATTAAGTGCCGATCATCCTTCTGCACAAGAAGCACGAATATGGATACTGCAAAATGGGGGAGCAGAGTATATACCATCATGGGGGAAGTTCTATCTTTCATTACTTGGGTTATATGAGTGGGATGGTTGTCATACGCTAATACCGGAGCTGTGGTTGTTGCCAAAGTGGGTGCCTATTCATCCCTGGCGATATTGGTGTCATACACGTATGGTGTATTTGCCCATGTCATATTGCTATGGAGAAAAAATAAAGATCGCATCTGACAGTGTTCTAGATGAAATTCGATCTGAAATATATACATGTCCTTATGAAATAATTAATTGGAAAGCTGCTCGTAATAAGGTTTGCAATAAGGATGAATATACGAAAAAAAATTGGCTGTTAAGACAGGTTTACAGATTGTTAAATACATATGAGCGTGTTCATTTAAAAGGATTGCGAAAGAAGGCCTTACGCTTTATCTTGAGTTATATTGAAATGGAAGATCGGCAAACGAACTATATTAATATTGGACCTGTCAATAAAGTTATAAATAGTATTAGTGTTTGGTATGCACATGGCGAGTCTGATCCTGCTTTTCAGAAACATGTAGATCGCTGGATGGATTACTTGTGGATAGCAGAGGATGGGATGAAGATGAATGGATATAATGGTTCGCAGCTATGGGATACAGCATTTGCAGCCCAGGCCTTATTAGAAAATCCAAAGTCAGAGCATGCGATTAATACATTAAAATCAATATATCGTTTTGTTGAGTTTACACAAATCAAGGCTGATCCGCCTGGTACAGAGGTTTTTTTTAGGCATCGTTCCAAAGGAGGCTGGCCTTTTTCCACTATAGAGCATGGTTGGCCTATTACGGATTGCACAGCGGAAGGCCTGAAGATAAGTTTGAAAATGCATGCCAATGGTATCAAAGGAACAGAAGAAGTTAGTCTTGAAAGAATGAAATGGACTGTTGAGACAATATTATCTTTTCAGAATAATGATGGCGGATGGGCGAGTTATGAGAAAACACGTGCACCTAAATGGATAGAGAAGCTTAATCCGGCAGAGATTTTCGGTGATATCATGATAGATTATTCTTATGTAGAATGTTCTTCTGCTTGTGTACAAGCCCTTTCTGTATTTGCGTCTCATTATCCTGATCTATTTAAGAACAGAATTAAAACTAGTATTGATCGAGGAGCTTCTTTTATTCGTTCCATACAACGGGAGGATGGCTCTTGGCTCGGTTCTTGGGCGGTATGCTTTACGTATGCTACTTGGTTTGGAATAGAAGGCCTTATGGCATCCGGTGCAAAAACGTATAAGGATAAAGAAGTAGATATGGCGATAAGAAAGGCCTGTGAATTTTTAGTGTCCAAACAGGAATCGGATGGCGGATGGGGAGAATCATACGAGAGCTGTGTTTCTAAAACCTACATCAAACATACTCAATCGCAGGTAGTAAATACGGCATGGGCATTGTTAGCCTTGATGGCGGCCTCTTACCCCGATGAATATGTTATACGTCGTGGTATTCAGTTTCTGATTACTATGCAAAAGCCGAATGGTGATTGGCCACAACAGGCCATATCGGGGGTATTTAATTTTAATTGTATGATTACCTATACGGCCTATCGGAATGTATTTCCGTTATGGGCGATTGGACGTTTTATTAAGAAATATCCACATATTTCAAGTGAAGAAGTATAAGGTAGAGAGAAATTAGAAATAGGTAATATAGCCTAAATGAATTTTACTTCGTCTAAAATCAATCGGCTGCTCTTTTTGAGCACCTAATGCATAATTAACGGTAAACATGCCGATACGAGTATTAAATGTTAACCCTGCTCCAAATCCTATTACAAAAGATTGATAATAATCATCACGGATGTTTCTGTTATACCAACCGGCATCACCGAAAATCAGCACATGAGAATACTCGTCAATTAGATATCGTAACTCTAGTGTGCCTATTGTATAAGCAGAGGCGTATATACTCTCTTCGTCAAACCCTCTGAGAGTACGCAGCCCGCCAATCCTGAACAAATCATTATGAAATGAGATGCTGTTATATTGCCATGCGCCTTTAGCGCCCAGTTTGATTATAAGTCGTTTGTAAATTGGAATATACCCTTCAGCTTGCGCAAAAAGAGATACTTGTAACATGCCCGTTTTGGCGCTGTCAAGGGTGTTAACCGTGTCACTTGGTGTAAGAAAAATAGACTTTGCACCCATTGCTACATCTCCTTTAAGTGTATATCCTTTTCTTGGGTTTACTCTAAAATCAAGCCGCTCGATTTGCATGCCCAATCCAGCCATGTTAAAATCTGAGTTAGCAATACCGGATAAAGTGGACTGGCCATCTTCGTTTAAAATTTTTCGAGATGTTTGAAACTGGTAAAAGGCACGTAAGAAATCGGTACCTGCCATGAGATACATAGCGGAGGCCTGGAGGGCCACCGTGAAATAGGCGGTATCTACTCTAAAAAATTGAAGTCGAGCATCTATGCCGAGTGGTAAATTAAAAAGAAAAGGATATTGTAGTTGTACAGAAAGATTCTGTGTAGCCGCTTGTAAGCGTTGCCATTGGATATCCAGCAATTCGCCACGCCTAAGTAAATTATGAAGACGGATTTTTACGTCACCGGTGATAAGGAAGCCGCCATCCTGATCGCTTTTTGGCACAAGACCTATGATGCCACTAAACTGATTGGCATTTTTTTTATTTAACGACAGGCTTATATTGGACGTGCCTTCAGGTTTAAATAAAACAATAGGTGATGATGCTGGTGATAAAAAAGGTAGCTCTTTGAGTTTTGTTTCAATCTTTCTGACATTGCTTTCATTATAAGGTTTCCTTCTCTTTAAAGATAGATAAGAACGAAGATAAGCTTCTGCTACACGCCCTTTTCCTGACTGAATAATACTGTCATATAATATAGAAGGGCCTTTCTCCACATGTAATCTGGCGGATATAGAATCATTACCATTAAAAAGGATACTATCTAAGCCAACGACAGCAAAAGGATAGCCGTTGTTTTCATATTCTCTGAACAAGCGTTTATTTAAAGTCAGAATGCGTTCAAAACGGATCAGTTCTTTCCAGAATATTTTTTCTCGAAATCCGGCACGAGAAAGGAATCGTGGATTGATATTGCCAATGCTAATCTGCGCCCATCTGAATTTTGGTCCGGCATCTAATATGGCATGCCAGTCGCTTTCCCCTTTATGGATTGTGTCAATACTGGAACTGATATGGCCTTTTTGCTGTATGATCTGAATAACTCTAACCAACTCTTTTTTTAGACTAAGTGTATCGTTATGCTTATGTTGATACGAAGGAAGCTTAATGCCATCTGTGGCGCTTATCTCTAAATCCCATTTTGTCTGGGATGAGGTCATAGCCGGTATCATCAGACAGACAATGAAACAAATTATAATAAGCAGCCGGTTCAAGTCAGTATGTGTTTTGTTGGGTACAACTTTGTCGTCTGTTCTTCAAAGATAGTAAACGGGATTGAATACGATAGCTAATACAAACTCCTTTTTCGCGTTCGCTTGTTATTGGTTTTAACCAAGCCATTTCTTCATCTTTTCATTGATAAATAAGAAAAGGGAGTCGGGTGTATGCTTGCGCCAGTTCATTTCTTGAAATACAGGTGAAAATATCAAATAATAATCTATGTGTGCTTTCTTCATTTCCTGTAAGACGTGATCTCTGAAATTAAGCATAACGATCCATCCATCTTCAATATCGTCAAACCATTCTTCATAATATGAGTCATCTGAATAATCAAAATTCAAGACATTTTCGCCAATCAGGATAAAATGGTTTATATGATGAGAAAGTAATACATCTGCTATATTCCTCTTGAGATACATGATATCATTATAAATACAGTCATTCCATTCGCCCATGAGTTCAATAATAGCATAGTGTTTCTCATAGCTTATAAATAGAATTTTAATGTATAATGTAGATGAGCCAAATTCATCCCATTGCGGATGAATGTAATAGTTGTAAATCGTATTATGACATTCGGTTTCGTGATAGTGTCGTCCGTAAAAAGGAGAATAAGGATCTTCTTCGGCTGTGTAAAGTCTTTTCCAGAGGTCAAATGGTTCGATGAGGTGCATTTATCTAGAGAATTGCAGATCAGACATGCGTTTATATACACCATTTAAACGAATCAGGTCTTCGTGTGTTCCCTGTTCTATGATTCTTCCTTTCTCCATCACAATAATGTTATTGGCATGTTGGATTGTAGATAACCTGTGTGCAATAATTATCGCAGTTCGATTCTCGGTAATACGTTGCGTCGCCTGTTGAATAAGACGTTCTGATTCAGAATCTATAGATGATGTCGCCTCGTCTAAAATTAAAATACTTGGATTATAGACCAATGCACGTATAAAGCTTATCAACTGCCGTTGCCCTACAGAAAGCATAACACCACGTTCCCGTACATTATAATTGTATCCATTTGGCAGTTTTGAGATAAAATGATCTGCTCCAACAATCTTAGCTGCTTTCTCAATCTGTTCCTGTGTGATATCTGTATTGAATAAACGGATATTATTGGCAATGGTATCAGAAAAGAGGAATACATCCTGTAAAACGATACCAATATGACGTTGAAGATCTACTAATGGAAGCTCTTTAATGTTAATACCATCAATCAGTATTTCTCCTTCATTGCATTCGTACATTCGTGTGAGCAGACTGATAAGTGTGGTTTTCCCTGAACCGGTAGAACCGACGATAGCTAGTTTTTCCCCCGGTTCGATATGCAGCGAAAGATTATCTATTACATTGATATTTGGGGTGTAAGAGAATGATACATTTTTAAATTGAATCTCTCCTTGTATTTGTGTTACATGCCTTTTCCCTTCATCGGATATGCTGTCATTGGTATCCATCAGTCGGAAGACTCTTTCAGCGCTGACAATCCCCATTTGCAAGGTGTTGAATCGGTCAGCTAATTGCCTCATTGGTCTGTAAAGCATATACACATACAAGATAAACTCAATGATTCTTCCTGGTGTAGCCGTGGGAGAAAGAGAATAAATCATGTCGCGAGTTCCCCATAGAACCAATAAGGCAATAGAGATTGCTGAAAGAATCTCTACAATTGGAAAGAAAACAGAGTAATACCAAACAGAACGGATATGCGCTTTGCGATGGCGTTTATTAATCAATCTGAAATTTTCCATTTCTTTTTCTTCCCGATTAAAAGCCTGTACTACACTCATACCTGTAATATGCTCTTGCGTATAAGCATTAAGATTGGCTACTTCGTTTCTTACCTGTTGGAATGTTTTTCGAATACCATTCTTAAAAAACCATGTCGCCAGAATAAGAAAAGGAAGTGGGATAAGCGAGATGAGAGATAATTTCCAATCTATATAGAACATGACAAAAACCACTACAAAGAGCTTCATCAGGTCGCCAACAATAGAAAGGAGTCCTTCGGAAAAAATATCTGCAATCGTTTCGATATCATTAATGACACGTGTTACTAAGGTTCCAATAGGCGTACGATCAAAATAAGCTAAACGAAAATGCATTAGATGTTGAAAGAGACGTGTGCGAATATCACGTATTACGGTTTGTCCTAACCAGCCGGAGAGATACGTTTGAAAATATTGTAGAATAGTCTCGGCTAGAAGTATTATCAAGATAAGACCAGAGAACAGCCAAAGCATATCCAAATTGGGCGTCATCACATACGCATCTATGGTATGTTGAATCAGCCAAGGCCTGATCGGCGAGATAAGCGCCATTAGAATGGTGAGAATAATAGTAAGACGAAATCGGATTACATATGGTTTGGTATAGGAGAGTACACGCCTGACC
>JAIXKU010000088.1 GCA_026936045.1 Flavobacteriales bacterium | reverse complement strand
CTCCTAACCTTCTGATCCGTAGTCAGATGCTCTATCCAATTAAGCTACGGGGCCTAAATAGGGGTACAAAGATACACTTTGGACTTGTAAAAAAAAATATTTTTCAAAGGTTTGATAATTATGGAAATAAAAACTACATTTGCAACCCATTTAAAATTTAAACTTAAAAAACACATGCTGATTATTCCAATCAAAGAAGGTGAGAACATTGACAAGGCACTGAAGAAGTATAAGAAGAAATTTGAGCGTACGGCTGTTGTTAAACAACTTAGAGAACGCCAGCACTATACTAAATTCTCCGTGCGTCGTCGTGATGAAATTTCACGTGCAGCTTATAGAGAAAAATTACGCTCTCAGGAAGAAAATTAATTTTCTATCTTTGCAGGAAGACCTTTCTGTATGCCTTTAGACGCATTCCTGCAATATATCCGACACGAGAAGCGGTATTCCGATCACACGTTATTATCATATACTAAAGACTTGGAACAGTTCCAAGTCTTTTTGCATTTGCAATATGACCATCAGCTATTGACCGATGTTGGCTTTCAGCACATCCGTTCTTGGATTGTATATTTGATGGATGAAGGGCATTCTGCCCGAACCGTTAACCGCAAACTTTCAACACTTCGTTCGTATTATAAATATTTATATAAGAAGAAGCACATATCTGCCAATCCGACGATAGGGATAAAAGGGCCTAAAATGCCCGTTCGTAACCCTGCTTTTGTTACCGAGACAGCTATGAATAAACTTTTGGACCAAATACAGTTCCCGGATGATTTTTTTGGTTTTAGAGACAGAATGATAATAGAGATACTTTATCTTACAGGCATGCGACGAGCTGAACTGATTTCACTCAAAGAAGATGATTTGGATTTTTCCCTTCATCTTGTCAAAGTGCTTGGGAAACGTAATAAGGAACGTATGATTCCGTTAAGCCCTATATTAGAAACAGCTTTAAAGGCGTATCTTTTAGCTAAGAAGGAAGCGGGTTTTCTTGGACCTTATTTGTTTGAATCAAGCAAAGGCAAAAAGATGAATCCCCGATCTGTTTATGCCATTGTCTATCGTAGCCTTTCCATTGTAACCTCATCTGATTATAAAAGCCCTCACACACTCAGACATACTTTTGCGACACATTTGCTTAATCGTGGCGCAGATCTTAATGCCATTAAAGAAATTTTAGGCCATGCCAGCCTATCTGCCACACAGGTTTATACGCACAATTCAGTAGAAAAATTAAAGCGCGTGCACCATAAAGCTCATCCTCGTTCAAAGTAAAAATAATCTCTAATCTTGTTAGCTATATCTGATTTATTTTAGTTATTTCGCAGCAGAAAATAATGCTAAAAACAAAGCGTATGAATATTATTATAAAGGATGTCAATTTTAATGCTGATGCTAATTTATTGGAGTTTACACGTAAAAAGGCTGAAAAAATCTTTAATTTATATGACGGCATACAGGGTGTTGAAGTTAATTTGAAGTTGGAAAGTAATAAGGAACTTGAAAATAAAACAGCCGAGATACGTGTTATTGTCCCCGGCAATGATTTGTATGCCAGCAAAACAGATAAAACATTTGAAGGTGCTACAGATTCAAGTATTATGGCATTACGCAAACAGGTAGAGCGTCTAAAAGCCAAATAGATTATCTTCCTGAAAATCAATGCTGTGTCCACGACGCTAGGCGATTCACTTCTTTTTTACTATTTTTTTTATAAGTTTTTTGCGAAGTTGTAAATCTTTCATACATTTGCAGCCCTTTGAGGAATTTTTAATCAATGGGTTGGGAAGTAAGAGGATGCGTGAAATCAGGGTTTTACGCCCTTTTGCAAAGACATGCCGGAGTAGCTCAGCTGGTGAGCAGCTGATTTGTAATCAGCTGGTCGGGGTTCGAGTCCCTTCTCCGGCTCTGTTCTTTGAAAAATGGGGAGATACCAAAGCGGCCAACTGGGGCAGACTGTAAATCTGCTGGCATTTGCCTTCGTAGGTTCGAATCCTGCTCTCCCCACGTTGAAAAATTTAGAATCAGCGGGAGTAGCTCAGTTGGTAGAGCTTTAGCCTTCCAAGCTAAATGTCGCGGGTTCGAGCCCCGTCTCCCGCTCGATGGAATGAATATAGGATGCCGGTATTCATTTCATGTAAAATAAGCCGATGTAGCTCAGCTGGTAGAGCACTTCCATGGTAAGGAAGGGGTCAGGGGTTCAAGTCCCCTCATTGGCTCGGCTTTAGAATAAATTAAACTGGATTTTAACTTAACTATTACAACTTAAATCTTACAACAATGGCAAAAGAAAGTTTTGTACGGTCAAAACCGCACGTAAACATCGGAACTATCGGTCACGTTGACCATGGAAAAACAACTCTTACTGCAGCAATTACTTCTGTACTTGCTAAAGAAGGATTAGCTCAAGCTCGTGATTTCTCTACAATTGACAATGCACCTGAAGAGAAAGAAAGAGGTATTACCATTAATACGTCGCACGTGGAATATGAAACAGCTAATCGTCACTATGCGCACGTTGACTGTCCGGGTCACGCCGACTATGTGAAGAACATGGTTACCGGTGCTGCCCAAATGGATGGCGCTATCCTTGTAGTAGCATCAACTGACGGTCCTATGCCCCAAACACGTGAACACATCCTTTTGGCTCGTCAAGTTGGTGTGCCTAAGATTGTTGTGTTTATGAACAAAGTTGATATGGTTGACGACGCTGAGTTGTTGGACCTTGTTGAAATGGAAATTCGTGATCTTTTAAGCTTCTATGAGTTTGACGGTGATAATACGCCTATTGTTCGTGGTTCTGCTTTAGGTGCCCTTAACGGAGAAGAAAAATGGGTGAATACCGTAAAAGAATTGATGACTCAAGTAGATAACTATATTCCACTTCCTCCTCGTGAAGTTGATAAACCTTTCTTGATGCCGGTTGAAGACGTATTTTCTATTACAGGTCGTGGTACTGTTGCTACAGGCCGTATCGAAACAGGTGTGATCAATGTAGGGGAAGAGGTTGAAATTATGGGTATGCAGGAAGAAAAGATGAAATCAGTAGTTACCGGTGTAGAAATGTTCCGTAAATTACTTGATCGTGGAGAGGCCGGTGATAACGTAGGCTTGCTTTTGCGTGGTATTGATAAGAAAGATATCCGTCGCGGTATGGTTATTGCCAAGCCGGGTTCAATCACACCTCATACGGAATTTAAGGCCGAAATATACGTGTTGAAGAAAGAAGAAGGTGGTCGTCATACGCCATTCCATAATAAATATCGTCCTCAGTTCTATTTGCGTACGACTGACGTAACAGGAGAAATCACGCTTCCTGAAGGTCGTGAGATGGTGATGCCTGGTGACAACGTAACTATCTCAGTTAAATTGATTATGCCAGTTGCGATGGACAAAGGCCTTCGTTTTGCTATCCGTGAAGGTGGTAGAACGGTTGGAGCTGGACAGGTTATCGAAGTCATTAAGTAATATTATCAGGGATTGTCGTTTATGCGACAATCCCTGAATTTACAAAATGATCGGAGATCGAAGCGTTCTTTGGACAAGATAATACGGGTGTAGTTCAAGGGTAGAATAGCGGTCTCCAAAACCGTTGATGGGAGTTCGAATCTCTCCACCCGTGCAAAGTTGATAAAATGAAAATAATATCATATATAAGAGAAAGCATAGATGAGTTGCTCAATAAGGTTTCTTGGCCTACGTGGCAGGAGCTTCAAAGCAGTTCTATTGTTGTGCTGGTGGCTTCGCTGATTATAGCTATTGTGGTTTTTGCAATGGATTCTGTATTCAACGAAACCATGAAACTGATTTATAAAACCTTGTTCTAATTATGGCCGGCGATTTGGTGAAAAAATGGTATGTAATTCGGGCGATCAGTGGCCAGGAGAAAAAAATTAAGGCATATATTGAAGCTGAAGTAAGGCACAATAATATGTTGGATTATATTTCTCAAATACTGATCCCAACAGAAAAGATATACCAAATCCGTAAAGGGAAGAAAGTGAGTAAGGAAAAAAATCTGTTTCCAGGTTACATCCTTATCGAAGCAGCTTTGATTGGAGAATTACCACATATTATTAATAATGTAACAGGCGTAATAGGTTGGTTAGGTTCAGAAAAAAAAGGGAATCCCATTCCATTAAGCCAAACAGAAATTAATAGAATATTAGGGAAGGTTGATGAAATGGCAGATAGCGAAGAGGCTATACATATACCGTTTATTGTGGGAGAATCCGTGAAAGTAATAGATGGGCCATTCAATAATTTTTCAGGAGTAATAGAAGAAATAAATGAAGAGAAAAAGAAACTGAAAGTCATGGTGAAAATCTTTGGAAGAAAAACACCATTGGAGCTCAGTTATATGCAAGTTGAAAAGGAAGTATAATTATCATATTTAATACATACGTACAATGGCTAAAGAAATAACAGGGTTTATTAAGCTACAGGTAAAGGGAGGTCAAGCAAATCCATCTCCTCCTATTGGCCCTGCCCTGGGTTCAAAAGGTGTAAATATCATGGAATTCTGCAAGCAGTTTAATGCCCGTACGCAGGATCAGATGGGAAAAATATTACCAGTTGTAATAACCGTTTACGCTGATAAATCTTTTGATTTTATCATCAAAACACCTCCAATTCCCATCATGCTTAAAGAAGCCACAAAGGCGCAGAAAGGTTCTGCTGAACCTAATCGTAAAAAAGTAGGTGCTGTAAACTGGAAACAAGTTGAAGAAATCGCACGCGTTAAAATGCCGGATTTAAACTGTTTCGAAGTAGCCAGCGCTATGAGAATGGTAGCAGGTACAGCACGTAGTATGGGAATTAGCGTGGAAGGAGACTTTCCGTCAAACATTAATAATTGATAAAGAAATAGTATGGCACGTTTATCAAAAAATATGAAAGCAGCCGTTTCAAAAGTAGATACGGAAAAACATTATGAATTGGACGAAGCTGCCAAACTTCTGAAAGAAATTACTTTTACGAAGTTTGATTCTTCTGTAGATATTGCTGTTAGGTTAGGTGTCGATCCTCGAAAAGCCGACCAAATGGTAAGAGGTTCTGTGAAGCTTCCTCACGGAATCGGAAAAAGTGTCTGTGTTTTGGTTCTCTGCACTCCCGATAAGCAGGATGAAGCCAAAGCAGCAGGCGCTGATTATGTAGGGTTAGACGATTATATCGAAAAGATTAAGGGCGGATGGACAGATGTAGATGTAATTGTTACAATGCCCTCTGTAATGGGAAAGGTAGGTGCGTTAGGTCGTATTCTTGGACCACGCGGCCTTATGCCTAATCCCAAAACCGGCACCGTTACCATGGAAATAGGGAAAGCGGTAGAAGATGTAAAAGCGGGTAAAATTGACTTTAAGGTAGATAAATATGGGATAGTCCATACTACCATTGGTCGTGTATCGTTCGAGAAAGAAAAAATAGCTGAAAATGCTAAAGAATTCTTGAATACGATAGCAAAATTGAAACCCAGTTCGGCTAAAGGAACTTACATCAAGAGCATTTCACTTTCCTCTACTATGAGTCCGGGCATCAAAATAGAAACCAAGAGTGTTCTTGGATAATCATTTAAAAACTCAGCAATGACGAGAGAAGAGAAAAATCAGGTAATAGATGAATTAACAGACGTGTTGGGTGCCAGCAATGTTGTGTATTTGGCTGATGTGTCAGCAATGACAGTTGATAATGCCAATAAACTTCGCAGACTATGTTTTAATAAGAACATCAGTTTGCGCGTTGTGAAGAATACCCTATTGAAAAAGGCCATGGAAAAATCAGGTAAAGATTACACCGGATTGTTCCCAGCCCTACACGGCACCACAGCTATCATGATTGCCGAAGCAAGTAATGCTCCCGCCAAACTTATCAAAGAGTTTCGTAAAGGAGGGGAAAAACCGGGATTTAAAGGTGCATTTGTTGACTCTGATGTGTATTTAGGAGAGTCCAACTTTGAAACACTGGTTAATATCAAATCGCGCGAAGAACTCATTGGCGATATCATTGCATTGTTACAATCACCGGCGAAAAATGTTATCTCGGCGTTGCAAAGCAATGCCGGACAGAAAGTAGCTGGCTTAGTTAAAGCTCTGGAAGAAAGAGCACAATAATTTAAATTTTTCAATCAATTAAACACGCTTTAAACTCACAAAAATGGCAGAAGTTAAAGAACTCGCAGAACAACTGGTTAATCTTACAGTAAAAGAGGTTAACGAATTAGCCAAAATCCTTAAGGATGAATATGGCATTGAACCCGCAGCCGCAGCAGTAGCTGTAGCAGCCGTAGGTGCCGGAGGCGGTGGCGCAGCAGCCGAAGAAAAAACATCATTTGATGTAATCCTGAAATCAGGAGGCGCTAATAAATTGGCTGTAGTGAAAATTGTGAAAGATCTTACAGGCTTAGGTCTGAAAGAAGCAAAAGATTTAGTAGATGGAGCTCCAAAACCGGTGAAGGAAGGAGTTTCTAAAGAAGAAGCTGAATCTGTAAAAACACAGTTGACCGAAGCCGGAGCCGAAATTGAAGTTAAGTAATTTCAATCAGGTTTCCTTTCGGTTTTGAAAGGATATGCAGACTCTGATTCCCTTTTGGGAGTCAGGGTCTTATCCCATTTTACAGAGTTTGTATTAATTCGCTTTTTGCAAAAATTTATTCTTTAATCGTATGTCCGCAGGCTCAGTTGCAAACACCAAAAACAAAAGGCATTCATTTGCCAAAGTAACCAACCAGATCGATTATCCCGATTTTCTGGAAATTCAATTAAAATCGTTTCAGGACTTTTTCCAACTGGAAACAACACCCGAAAATCGTGTTAAAGAAGGGCTTTATGCCGTTTTTAATGAAAACTTCCCCATCTCCGATGCCCGAAATCAGTTTGTCCTTGAATTCCTGGATTATTTTATAGATCCACCAAGATATACCATAGATGAGTGTATCGAAAGAGGTTTGACTTATAGTTTGCCACTAAAAGCTAAACTTAAACTTTATTGTACTGATCCTGAGCATGAGGATTTTGAAACGATTGTGCAAGATGTGTATTTAGGTACAATCCCATACATGACTCCCAAAGGAACTTTTGTTATCAATGGCGCTGAACGTGTAATCGTATCACAGCTTCACCGCTCGCCCGGAGTGTTCTTTGGTCAAAGCCGTCATGCAAATGGTACCAAACTGTATTCAGCACGTATTATTCCATTCAAAGGCTCTTGGATTGAATTTGCTACGGATATTAATAACGTGATGTATGCATACATCGACCGTAAAAAGAAATTACCGGTAACTACACTATTTCGTGCCATCGGCTTCGAAACAGATAAGGATATCTTAGAAATATTTGATCTGGCAGATGAATTGAAAGTAAGTAAATCAACACTGAAAAATGCCGTAGGTCGCAAACTGGCTGCCCGTGTTCTTAAAAGCTGGATTGAAGATTTTGTTGACGAAGACACAGGTGAAGTCGTATCTATTGAACGAAATGAAATTATCGTTGATCGTGAAACGATAATCGAAGAGCATCACTTAGATTTAATACTTGAATCAGGTACTAAAACGATTATCTTACATAAAGAAGATATAGGTTCTGCTGATTATGCCATTATATGCAATACACTTCAAAAAGATACAACAAACTCTGAAATAGAAGCTGTTGAATACATCTATCGTGTCTTGCGTAATGCTGATCCCCCGGATGAAGAAACAGCTCGCGGAGTTCTCGAAAAACTTTTTTTCTCGGATAAGAGATACGATTTGGGCGAAGTGGGTAGGTATCGAATCAATAAAAAATTAGGCTTAAGTATTGAAAATAATATCAGAGTCTTAACCAAAACAGATATTATTGCCATCATTAAGCATCTTATTCAGTTGATCAACTCGAAAGCTAACGTAGATGATATTGACCACTTGAGTAATCGTCGCGTACGTACAGTTGGAGAGCAATTATATAATCAGTTTGGTGTAGGATTAGCTCGTATGGCCCGCACGATTCGCGAACGTATGAACGTTAGAGATAATGAGGTGTTTACTCCAATAGATTTGATTAACGCCAAAACACTTTCGTCTGTCATTAACTCCTTCTTTGGAACGAATCAGTTGTCTCAATTTATGGATCAAACCAATCCATTGGCTGAGATTACTCATAAACGCAGATTGTCTGCTCTCGGCCCCGGTGGCCTGTCAAGAGAACGTGCCGGTTTTGAGGTGCGTGACGTTCACTATACACACTATGGACGTTTATGTACTATTGAAACACCGGAAGGTCCAAACATCGGTTTGATTTCTTCTCTTTGTGTATTTGCCAAGATTAATAAACTGGGATTCATCGAAACGCCTTACCATAAAGTAAAAGGAGGCAAAGTGGATCTGAGTCAGATTACCTATTTAAGTGCCGAAGAAGAAGAAGAGGCTATTATTGCCGAGGCTATTACAAGTATGGATAAGGCTGGTAATATTCTAGATACAAGAATCAAAGCACGTCAGGAAGCAGATTATCCTATATCTGAACCTTCTGATGTTGAGCTGATGGATGTGGCACCTAATCAGATTGCATCTATAGCTGCATCTCTTATTCCGTTCTTGGAACACGATGACGCCAACCGTGCATTGATGGGCTCTAATATGATGAGACAGGCTGTACCGCTACTTCAAGGACAGTCCCCTATCGTGGGTACAGGCTTAGAAGAAAGAGTGGCTCACGATTCCCGTATATTGCTTAATGCAGAGTATGATGGTGTCGTTGAAGATGTAGATGCTGAGAAAATTTCAATTCTCTACAATCGCGATGATAAGCAAAAATTGGTTTCGTTTAATGATGACTTAGTCACATACAAGTTGATTAAGTTTAGAAAAACCAACCAAAATACAGCGCAGAACCTTAAGCCGATTGTTCGTAAAGGACAAAAGATTAAAAAAGGGCAGGTTTTATGCGAAGGCTTTGCTACCCAAGACGGAGAGTTAGCACTTGGCCGAAACCTTTTGGTTGCTTTCATGCCATGGAAAGGGTATAACTTCGAGGATGCCATCGTGATAAATGAAAGAATTGTTCGAGATGATATCTTCACTTCCGTTCATATTGACGAGTTCATTATGGAAGTGCGCGACACTAAAATGGGACTAGAAGAACTTACAGCAGATATTCCCAATGTAAGTGAAGATGCTACAAAAGATTTAGATGAGAATGGCCTTATTCGTATTGGAGCAGAAGTGGTGCCGGGCGATATTCTTATCGGTAAGATAACACCGAAAGGAGAATCTGATCCATCGCCTGAAGAAAAGCTTTTGCGTGCCATCTTTGGCGATAAAGCCGGTGATGTGAAAGATGCGTCAATGAAAGCACCCCCATCTTTGTATGGTGTTGTTATTGACAAAAAACTATTCTCTAAATCTGTTAAGGATAAACGTGCCAAAGCAGAGGAGAAAAAAGAAGTGGAGGTCTTGGATAAAGAATACGAAAAAGAGTTTGCTACATTAAAAGGAAAACTCATCAATAAATTGATGGAGATTTTGGATGGACAAACTTCTAACGGCGTATTCAATACCTTACGCGAAGAGGTGATTAAAAAAGGTACAAAGTTTAATCGTAAGCAATTCGAAAAAATTGACTTTACAATTATTAATCCTGAATCCTGGACTAAAGAGGAATCAATTAATAAGTCGCTTAAACAGTTGTTGCACAATTATTCCATTAAACATAATGACTTGCTTGGCGTGCATAAACGTAAGAAATACAATATCACAGTCGGTGATGAATTGCCCTCCGGTATAGTGCAGCTTGCTAAAGTATATATAGCTAAGAAGCGGAAATTGAAAGTGGGAGATAAACTGGCCGGAAGACATGGTAACAAAGGTATTGTTGCCAAAATCGTTCGTCCGGAGGATATGCCGTTCTTGGAAGATGGAACGCCTATGGATATCGTATTGAATCCGTTAGGTGTACCATCACGTATGAACCTTGGTCAGATTTACGAAACCATTTTAGCTTGGGCTGGATTAAAGATGAATAAAAAGTATGCTACTCCAATCTTTAATGGCGCTACGATTGACGAGATTCAACAAGAAGTGGAAGCTGCCGGATTGCCACGCTTGGGTAGGACATATCTTTGTGACGGAGGCACCGGAGAGCCATTCCATACACCGGCAACCGTAGGTGTGATTTATATGCTTAAACTTTCACACATGGTGGATGACAAGATGCATGCGCGTTCTATCGGCCCCTACTCGCTGATTACACAACAACCGTTGGGGGGTAAAGCTCAGTTCGGAGGTCAGCGATTCGGAGAAATGGAGGTATGGGCAATTGAGGCATTTGGCGCTGCCAACATTCTACAGGAAATGTTGACCGTTAAGAGTGACGACGTCATGGGCAGAGCGAAAGCTTATGAAGCTATCGTTAAAGGGGATAATTTACCTACACCGGAACTTCCGGAGTCGTTCAATGTACTATTACATGAGCTCAGAGGTCTTGGCCTGAAAGTTACATTAGATTAATTTGTTTTAATTACAAA
>JAIXKU010000111.1 GCA_026936045.1 Flavobacteriales bacterium | reverse complement strand
GAATTCATTTCGGTAGGTGGCTCATCCTTCTCATTCATTCGGCAAATGATAGAGCCTACGGCAATGGTCTCACCCTCCTGAACTAAGATTTTCAATATGCCGGAAGCTTCAGCCGGAATAGATAAAGTAGCCTTATCCGAATCTATTTCTACTATTTCATCATCTTTATAAACATATGTACCGTCCTCTTTGAGCCAACGTGCTATCTGAACTTCCGATATAGATTCTCCCGGACTGGGAACTTTCATTTCTATCATGACTGAGCAATTTTATTTTTCTTTTCTAATTTCTTTGGTTCTGTCATATTAAATACTTCCTGAAGTATAGCTTGGTGGCGCTGAGCAGCTATCTTGAAAGAGCCGGCAGCAGGACTGGCACTGGCCGGTTCGGCAATAACCTGCATGCTTTTATCAAACCCTTTGCTAAGTATTCTTAATACATATCCCCATGCACCCATATTCTCCGGCTCTTCTTGTGCCCAAATAAAATCTTTGGCTTTGTTATATTTTTCAAATATAGCTAATACTTGTTCTTTAGGAAATGGGAATAGTTGCTCTAACCGAACAAGTGCTACACTATAGGCTTTATTCTTTCGCCTTTGTTCAAGCATATTGTAATAGAACTTTCCACTGCAAAATACCAGTCTTTTCACATCTTTTGGATTTACCTCTTCATCATCTATTACTTCTTTAAACCCGCCCTGACTAAATGCTTTGATTGAGCTGACACATTCCGGATGACGCAGTAAACTTTTGGGCGACATGACAACAAGTGGTTTCCTAAACGGACGTGCTATTTGCCTACGCAAAACATGAAAGAAATTTGCGGGTGTTGTACAATTTACCACTTGTATATTTTGCTCGGCGCAAAGGGATAAAAATCTTTCTAATCTTGCGCTGGAATGCTCTGCGCCTTGACCTTCATAGCCATGTGGCAACAGCAGAACTATACCATTTTGAACCTTCCATTTATCTTCCGCGCTGCTCAGATATTGGTCTATGATAATTTGTGCTCCGTTATTAAAATCCCCAAATTGAGCTTCCCAAATAGAGAGGCCATTAGGCTTGCCTAATGCGAATCCATAATCAAATCCCATCACCGCATATTCTGATAATAAAGAATTGTAAACACTAAACGGCGCTTGTTTGTCAGAGATGTGAGCCAATGGTTTATATTCTTCTTCTGTATTCCCCATTTTAATAATGGCATGACGATGAGAGAATGTGCCTCGTACGCTGTCTTGCCCGCTTAGCCTTACTGGTATCCCTTCTTCAAGCAAACTGGCATAAGCCAACAATTCACCCGAAGCCCAATCTAATTTATCTGCTTTAACCATATCTTTTCTGTCAGCAAAAATCTTCTCAACTTTACGATTAAATTGCTTATCAGCAGGTAAGGCGTTAATACGATCAAGCAGAGAAAGCAACTTACTTTCTTTGATACCGGTTTCAGGACTTTTTACAAAATCGGTTAAGACGGAAGCCCGGAAAGATCTGTACAACTCATGTAGAAATGGCTTAGATTCACTCTTATCCGGTTTTTGTGTTTGATTTAAGTTATCATCTAATTTCTGATTAAACATTTTGTCCATCTCCCGAATCTCGTCATCGGTGAAGATACCTTCACCTAGAAGTTTATCTATATAGATTTGATATGGGTTAGGATGTTTATCAATGGCTTGGTATAGCTTAGGTTGTGTGAAACGAGGCTCGTCGCCTTCGTTATGACCGTGTTTGCGATAACCCAGTAAATCAATAAATACATCTTCGCGATAACGCTGTCTGTATTCAATAGCTAACTCCACAACTTTTATCACAGCCTCAACGTCATCGGCATTAACATGAAATACGGGTGAAAGAATAACCTTAGCTACATCTGTACAATAGGTGCTGCTGCGTCCTTCAAGATAATTGGTTGTAAACCCTACCTGATTATTTACAATCAGGTGAATCGTACCTCCGGTATGATAACCCGATAACTTAGACATCTGAATAAGTTCATATACAATACCTTGTCCCGCAATAGCGGCATCGCCGTGTATCAGAATAGTAGCGGCTTTACTAAAATCTGATTCATACTTCTGTTCAATAAAGGCACGGCATAATCCGGAACTGACTGAGCCCACCGTTTCCAAATGAGAAGGATTAGGTAGTAAATTGAGCGAAACGACCTTGCCGGTTGAAGTTGTAATCCGGCTATTGTAGCCCATATGGTATTTAACATCACCGTCAAACTTTATATCTTCATAAGAAAGTCCTTCGAACTCTTTAAAGATTTGTTTATAGGGTTTGTGAAAAATATTTGCGAGGACATTTAAACGGCCACGGTGTGCCATGCCAATGACAAACTCCTCTATTGATAATTCGGCACCCTTTTCAATAGCAAGTTCTAATGCCGGAAGAAGGGATTCTCCACCTTCCAAAGAGAACCTTTTTTGTCCCACAAATTTTTTGTGTAGATACTTCTCAAACCCATGAGCCTCCAAGAGTTTTGATAAAATATGTTTTCGTTTCTCTTTTTCAAAAACCGGTTGATCTACTAATAATTCAAATCTTCTTTTTAGCCAACCTACCTTTTCAGGATCGCGAATATACATGTACTCTATGCCGATATGCTGGCAGTAAATGGATGTTAGGCGATCAATAATTTGTTGGAGCGTAGCCGGGCCGATACCAAGTTCATTGCCGGCCTGAAAAACGGTATTTAAATCGGATGGTATTAGTCCAAAATTGGAAATATCAAGATTGGGTGTATATTTTCTACGTTCACGAACAGGGTTTGTTTGGGTAAATAAATGCCCCCGTTGACGATAGGCATAGATTAGATCCAAGACCTTAAACTCCTTAAGAAACTCTTTGGATGATTGATCGGAAGGCAAAAGATCATAATGCGCACGGGCAAAGCCAAATCCTTCAAAAAAACGTTGCCAACTTAAATCTACAGATGTCGGGTCTGTTATATACTGATGATAAAGACCTTCTATTGACTCAGGAGTAAGTCCTCCTAAATAAGCATAACTATCCATGATTTTGCTTGAAAAACAGATTAGTATTAAAGATAACACTTATTCTTCTGCAAAGTTCAAACAAATATAGTGAATCGGGGAATATAGGTTTTAAACAGATTAAATATCAAACATATAACCCAAATGAAAACCAATACCTATATTCCAATCGCGTGGGCTAAAGCGTGAAATATCTACAAATCCTTGAGTGTAGCGCATGCCTATAAGTAGTGATTGACCATTTAGAATCGGTATTTCAACACCTATTCCTGCCTTTAAGCCGGCATCAATTATATGATAGTTGTCGGACAGATTGTAGAGAGGAAAGATGGTTTCGGTTTTATAATCAGGATCAATACCACCCTTAGCTGCTACAAGAAATCCAATATACGGACCAACTTCGCCGTAGTATCTTATCTTCTTACCCAATTTAAATTTGATTAGAATCGGTATTTGGATATAGTGCAGATTGTACTTAAACTTTCCCGGCCCCAGTGTATCGCCATTGTAATTGGTCACATAAATGTTCTGCATTGTGCCCATAGCAGAGTAGTTGAGCTCGGTATGCATAAACAGGAAATTCTTTTTTAGCCGGATATCCTGAAAAATGGCACCATAAAACTGAAAACGCCATTTGTACAGATCGGTATAAAATGTATTATTGGCTAAAAGATTACAAACATTCGCACCGGCACTAATGCCTATCCTCAAAGTCTTACGTTGATATAAACTGTCAACAGGTTGGGCTTTCAAGCATAAATAACCTAACGAAAAGATAAGAATCAGAACCCACCACTTTCTCATTTAATTATAGATAACTAAGATAAAGGTAATAATTTCTTGTCAACAAGACATGAAGCTATTAAGTTCTATATATTAGGATTGGATAAAGCAAATGCTAATATATGAGCATCCGGATCTGAAACATATCCTGTCAAATCACCCCAATCGCGAGGCATAACCTCACTAATGGGTTTTGCTCCCAATGATAAAGCCTTGTCATAAGTTGCCCTTGGATCTCTAACATAGAGATACAACTCGCATTTAGGCACATCATTGGAAGAGCTTGGATGAGGCATAGCAGGATGAATAATACGTGCTATATTTTTTGCAGGCATCAATCCCAGTCGCACACCTTCAGACAATCGGAAAGCTGTCATACCGGGAACATCCAATACAGGCTCTACATCTAATAGTTGACTATAAAAATCTCGACTTTTTGATTGATCGGAAACGTATAGAATAAATTCAACTATGGATGTATTCAATAGCTTATCCATCTACGTAATGTTGTAATACAATCGGAGCATATTCAATAAATGCTCGTATGTTTTATAATGGGAAAGGGAAATCAAACGGACTTGGCTTTGATAGCTGTAACCTGCTTACCGTAAGCCGGACAGCTACCATGTGCCTTACATGAATTAAGTAAAGGCATTGCGCCTACAAATAATGCCAAACTAATATACACTAGGGTCTTTTTCATAAGAACTTAATATAAAGAGGTTTAAGAATGAGCTGCTTTTAATGCCTGCGTGTGATAACCATAGGCGGGACAATTTTCACGTGTCTTGCAGGAAGAAATTAAAATTACGCCTACAAAGGCCATGAGAATAATAACAAGCATCTTTTTCATTGCTATAAAAAACTTAATTAATGGTGCAAAATTACACTTTTTATTAGAGATTCAATGCTATCTTTGTATTAATTTTAAACATCTATTTCTCATCAATATCTAAACGGAAACATTAACCACTTATTGTTAAATACTTGGAAAATAATAATATAACGCAACTTATCCGATTGCATACTTCTTGGTATGAAATGTTGAAAACGGAGTTTGATCAGCCTTACTTTCAGCAGCTAAAACAGTACTTAATAGCTGAGCGCGAGCAATATATTATTTATCCACCCGGTGCATTCATATTTCGGGCTTTTGACTCAACCCCATTCAATTGTGTTAAGGTTGTTTTAATTGGGCAAGATCCTTATCACGGACAAGGTCAAGCTGAAGGTTTATCATTTTCTGTGCCTCATGGTATAAAAGCACCACCTTCATTAAAAAATATCTTTAAGGAATTATACAATGATTTGGGCATCTTGCCGCCCCAGCATGGCAACTTAACCCGTTGGACGCAAGAAGGGGTTCTACTGCTTAATGCTGTGCTGACGGTTCGTGCCGGTCAACCGGGCTCTCATAGTCAAAAAGGGTGGGAGATATTTACAGATCAAGTGATTCGTACATTGTCAGCACAACGTACGCATTTGGTTTTCCTCTTGTGGGGACGATATGCGGCTGAGAAATCAAATTTAATAGATACGGAGAAACATTTAATACTTAAAGCCGCACACCCTTCTCCATACTCCGCAGCAACCGGATTTTTTGGTTGTAAACATTTTTCAAAAACAAATCAGTATCTGCAAAAACATAATATTCAGCCTGTAAATTGGCAGCTCTAGCCTCCTTCCGCTTAATTTATACCTTTATGCCAAATTTCTCGTTTTATCAGTCTAAGCTAAGAAGTAAATGAAGTGGTATCTGTCTATAACCTTTTTATTTTTATTTAGTCTTTCTAGTTTAAGCCAAACTATACAAGAACAGAATATAGCTACTGAATATCTTAATAATGGAGAGTTTGATAAGGCTGTCGGGTTTTATGAGAAATTTCATCGCTACGAGCCGGATAATATTTCATTCTATAAAGACTATATAGTTTGCCTTACACAACTGGGCGATTTTAAAACGGCTGAGAAGGTAATTCGCAACCGGATAAAAGCGAACAAAGGTTCTTTTCTATATACGTTAGATTTAGGTCAGTTGTATCGAAAAACAGGTGAAGAAAAAAAGGCAAAACAGATTTTTGATGAGGCGCTGCGAAACATAGCTGCACTTGAATCGCAAATAACCGAACTGGCTGATCAGTTTCTTCTTATGGGAGAAACGGACTATGCTTTAGCTACGTATCAAAAAGGTCTTAAGCTGCTGAATAATCCCAATTCTCTACGACTTAGGCTAGCTGATCTGTATTATATCAAAGGAGAAAATAGCCTTATGATAAATGAATTGATGACAGTGCTTTCACAGGATGAAACACAAATAACGGCTATTCAAAATCTTCTGACTACAATACTTGACGATAACCCAGAAAGTGATATTAATCAGTTAGTGAAAAATACACTTTTACGAGAGGCGCAAAAGAATGTCAATAACTTAAGTTATACCCAACTTCTTATTTGGCTTTTTATTCAGCAATCCAATTTCGAGTCGGCGTTTGTTCAGGCTAAAGCTCTTGATAAACGAACCAATAGTCAGGGTGATGAACTGATGGAATTGGGGAAAATATGTCTTGAGAATCGCCAATATGAAACAGCTGCTCGTTGTTTTAATTATGTGGTGGAAAAGGGCATCAATTCCTATAATTATTTGGCTGCACGTATTGCACTACTTAAAGTAATGAATCTGCGTTTGAAAGAGGAAGGCCCATTAAGCAGAACAGAACTGTCTCGCCTTGAGTCAGATTATTTGATTACATTAAAAGACATTGGCCCATCACCACAGGCTGCATCACTCATAATAGAATTAGCCGACCTTAGGGCTTTTTATTTGGGCAACACTAAATCAGCCCAAGATTTGTTGAATGAATTGCTTAATCAAAAACAAGCCCCTGTGGCGGATTTGGCAAGAGCTAAGATGAAGCTGGCAGATATTTTAATTCTTGAGGGGGATTTATGGGAACCGGCCTTGCTTTATGGTCAGGTGGAGAAAGATTTTAAAAATGATGTATTAGGACAGGAAGCCAAATTTAGAAATGCACGTCTTTCCTATTTTAGAGGTGAATTTATTTGGGCTGAGGCGCAAATGGAAGTGTTGAAGGCTTCCACATCAAAACTAATAGCAAACGATGCGCTGGCGTTATCATTGCTTATAATGGACAACTCAGGTCTTGATACAAGTTTTGATGCTCTGGGGATGTTTGCCCGTGCAGATTTGTTGTTATACCAACGTAAGTTAGAGCAAGCATCATTAGTTTTTGACTCGATTACGCGCCTATACAGCTATCATTCCATTCTTGATGAAGTTTATTTTAAACAGGCGGATATAGCGGTTCAGCAATCAGATCTTTCTTTGGCTTTGTCGCTTTATCAGAAGATTCTTGAGCAGTACCCCAATGATATTTTAGCAGATGATGCCTTGTTTCGGATGGCTGAAATTTATGATAGAAGGATGAGCAATATAGATAAAGCGTTAGCATGCTATCAGCAGTTATTTCTTAGCTATCCGGGGAGCGTGTATGTTATTGAAGCGCGCAAGCGTTATCGCATCCTTCGTGGAGATAAAATAAATTGAGTGGGCTTACTTCCTTTTTTTTAGCCCTATCTTAAATTTCTGAATGGTGATATTTTTTCCCGATAACCACATTCCGAAACCGGCTGTCGTAAAGAAAGAAAACAGCGCGTATATAGCAGCAGGGATAGCTATAAACGGACTCTTAAGAATGCTCATGGCAATAACAATAGCCAATGTTGTGTTTTGAAGCCCGACTTCGATACCGATGGTCATCTGCGTTTTTCTCCCAAGGCGACCTAACCGTGCGATCCACATACCACCAAACATACCACCAATATTTAGGAACAGCATCATGGGGAACACAAGCAGTCCATCCTGCCAGGTGATGGGAATAGGTTCTTTTTTCTCTATAAAAATAGATCCAATCAATGCTACTCCCATTAAGGTTGGAAGGATATATTTGAATGGCTTTTGCAAACGACTTACCCAAGCTTCTCGTTGGTTGCGAAAAATGATACCAAGCGTGATAGGGATAGCGGTTATTATTATAATCTGAATGACAGACTCTAAAAAATCAAGATGAATATGAGCCGAACTGCTAAGAAAAAGCCATAAACTTATATTCATCAGCAAGGGAATGGTGAACTGTGTAATAAAACTATTAATGGCGGTGAGTGATACGCAAAGTGCAAGATTCCCATTAAGCAGATAATTCAGAAGATTTGACGTAGCGCCTCCAGGACAAATGGCTACCAGTATGACACCAACTTTTATTTCATTAGAAACAGGTAGTGGTAATACAATCAGGAAACTTAGTAATGGCAGCCAAACCATTTGTGAAAATAGACCTAGTAGTAAAGCTTTTGGATAAAGAAAGACATGGCGGAAATCGCCTATTGTCAAGTTCATACCCATGCCAAACATGATGAGTGCAATTGAAATACGCAATAAGTATGCAGAGAAGAAATCGGTTTCTATCACCCGACCTTTATATGTAACATTGTTCCACCATAATAGAAACAAATTATCAAGAGAGAGTGTTTATCTTATTTTTTTTATGAAATCGTCATCTGAACAGGCAAGTCCTCATATAGCTTTGTTTATTGTTAATTTAATCTATGGGTTAAATTTTGTGATAGCTAAAGATGTAATGCCTTTATACATTTTGCCGAGCGGTTTTATTCTTCTGCGTGTATTGGGGGCTAATCTTCTATTTTGGAGCTCTCATGCCTTCTACCCCTCACAACGTATCGAGAGGGCAGACTGGTGGCGATTTATTCTCGGTGGTTTCTTTGGCGTTGCCGCCAATCAACTTCTTTTCTTTAAAGGCTTGAATCTGACTACGCCTATTCAGGCCTCTATTATCATGGTATCAACACCTGTAATGGTACTTATTATTGGTGCAATATTAGCAAACGAACGCTTAACCTGGCTTAAAGTATTAGGTATTATCATAGGCGCGTCAGGCGCCATCTATCTTATTACACCTCATAATAATGGAGGGCTTGATGCGTTTGCCTCAACGGGCTTAGGTAATTTGCTGGTAGCACTTAATGCCACCGCTTATGCTATTTATATGGTTATCGCTAAACCATTGATGAAAAAGTACAAACCATTATTTGTGATTAAATGGATGTTTTTGTTTGGGATGCTCTTTGTTATTCCCTTTGGTTGGCAGGACTTCCTAATGATTAAATGGCATACATTCCCACTTGACATTACGTTAAAGACCATTTATGTTGTAGTTGGTGTTACATATATTACTTATCTGTTTAATATGTATGCATTGCGGTATTTAAATGCGTCTGTCGTGAGTATATATATTTATTTCCAGCCGGCCGTGGCTGCTGTGTATGCCATCCTCACAGGAAAGGATATATTAACACTCTCTATGATTATAAGCTGTATGCTCATATTTATCGGGGTGTTTTTGGTAAGTCGTAAATCCGTGTAGCAGATTCAATATAGATAATATTAAGAGACAAAAAAAATCAGTAGGTTTGCCTGTATGCCAATTATGTCAAGGGATATTATTTATGAAGACAATCATCTGATTGCTGTCAATAAGAAGCCGGGAGAAATTGTACAAGGAGATAAAACGGGAGATGAACCGCTCAGTGAGGCAGTCAAAGCCTATCTTAAACTAACGTATGCCAAGCCCGGTAATGTGTTTTGTGGTGTCATTCATCGGCTTGACAGACCGGTCAGCGGTGTTGTTCTTTTTTCTAAAACAAGTAAAGCGTTAAGTCGTATGAATACCTTATTTAGAGAAAGAGAAATACAAAAAATCTATTGGACGATAGTACGAAATAAACCGGCCAAGCAGGAGGAAGAACTAACCCATTATTTGATAAAGAATGAAAAACAGAATAAATCATATATTAGCTACCCTGGAAAACCAGGTGCATTGGCTTGTACCCTCCGTTATAAATTGTTAAAATCATCAGACAATTATAGCTTATTGGAGATTTACCCGTTAACAGGAAGACATCATCAGATTCGTGTTCAGCTTGCAGCAGTGGATATGCCTATTATAGGTGATGTGAAATATGGTGATAAAAGAGCCAATGAGGATGCATCAATATGTTTACACGCACGTGAGTTGTGTTTTACCCATCCTGTTTCCGGGCATAAAATTTGTATTAAAGCACCTATTCCTGACCAAAAGTATTGGCATCTGTTTGATTAAATATGAAATTATATTGTACATTCGCAGTCCTTTTATATCATAATAAAGATACAACTCATGAAAAATAACGTAATGATTGCACTGGCTGTTGCCGGTTTGGTTTTGATTGCTGCTTCTAGAATAGATGTTGACTCAAAGAAGTTTGGTTATATCAATTCCATGGAAATTCTTTATCTCATGCCTGAGATAAATACAGTACAGTCTGATTTGGAAGCCTATAGTAAAGAACTTGATGCCGATTATCAGGTGATGGTTGACGATTATAAGAAAAAAGCCACCGAGTATCAGAAGAAAGAAAAAGAATGGAGCGAAGCGGTACGTTCTGTTAAGCAGGATGAGTTGATAGAAATGGAACAACGATTACAGAAAACCCAGCAGGCCTTTGAGGATGAGTTAATGGAAAAACAACAAAAATTACTGGCTCCATTGATCTCAAAGGTGGAAGGAGCAATAAATGATGTGGCTAAGGAAAAAGGACTTAGTTATGTTTTTGATACAAGTAAGGGTATGCTTTTGTATGCCGATAAGGCCGACGAGATTACCAAAGATGTTAAGGTAAAGCTTAAAATACCTGAAACCGCTACACCGGACCCCAAATAGGC
>JAIXKU010000078.1 GCA_026936045.1 Flavobacteriales bacterium | reverse complement strand
GGATGATACTGCACAGAGAATACAGGCTTCCCTTTAACATGAATACCGGCTACTGTGCCATCATTTACATGCTTATGGGTTATTTCTACTACAGGATGATTCTCCAATGTTTTTTCATCCGCAACAAAACCATGATTCTGTGACGTAATCTCACATTTGCCGGTGGCTAGATTCTTAACAGGATGATTAGCGCCCCGATGGCCATTAAACATCTTATAGGTAGGAATACCCATAGCCCAACATAATACCTGATGTCCTAAACAAATACCAAAAATCTTTTTATTCGCCTTGACTAATCTTTTTACACTTGCAATAACGGCCTTAAGAGGCTCAGGATCACCAGGTCCGTTGCTAATCATGTATCCATCCGGTTGCCAGGCTTCCATGTCTTCAACGGAGGTTTGCATCGGAAAGACCTGACAATAACAATTGCGGTCATTCAAGCATTGTACAATATTATGTTTCATGCCTAAGTCAATTACAGCCACACGATAGCGTGCATTGGGATTGCCTGAGAAATAGGGCGTAGGCGTAGTTACGCTGGAAGAAAGCTCTAGTCCTTTCATGGAAGGCACTTTTTGTAATTTTTCTTTGAGCAGCTCGATATCCGTTGTTTCGGAAGAAAAAATACAATTCATGGCCCCTTTATTACGGATATGTCTTACTACAGATCGGGTATCCACATCGCTGATGGCTACAATTTTATGTTCTTCAAAATAAGCCTGAAGACTGTCATCTGCTTGATGTCGAGATGAATATTCCATAAACTGCTTGCAAACCAAACCCGCAATTTGCACCTGACCGGATTCGCTTTCGCCATGCTTGATACCATAATTACCAATATGCACATGTGTGGTAACGACTACCTGTCCCTTAAATGAAGGATCGGTGAAAACTTCCTGGTAGCCGGTCATGCCGGTAGTGAAGCAGATTTCGCCGGTAGCTGTGCCTTTAAAACCACATCCTCTCCCGTAAAATACAGTGCCGTCTTCTAATAATAATACAGCCGGATCTTTGAGCTCAAATTGCATCATGGAATTTTGGCTTCAAATTTAGATGAAAGGAAATGCTTGTAGGTACATTGTTGATAACTGCTAAAAAAAAATCAAACCTGATTTTTGTCATAGTTTATTCATCAAGTATTTGCTATGTTCGCGCAAATTTTTATTTATCAGTTATCTAACGTTAATTTCTTACACTATGAAACGCTCATCTTTTAACATTATTTCGTTACGTCATGTCGGCTTGTCCTTCATGCTTATTTCTGCTATTTTTTTACAATCCTGCGAAAAAGAACATGAGCAGAAAGATTCAACACTTCGTTTTACTCACAAGGTAGGTACAGCAGATGTGATTTATGACTCCGTGATGTACACCAATGCAGCCAGCAACCTATACAGCGTGGAAACACTTCGTTATTTTGTATCTGATTTGATGCTTACGAATGCTTCCGGTGACAGCTTTGTTGTGGATACGGCTATTTATTTGGATGCACGCGATGAGGCGACTTTGACACATGTATATTCATTGGTCTTACCGGAAAAAGATTTTACACATATTACATTTAACTTCGGTTTTAGCAATGCAGATAATCATAGCGGCATGTATCCATCTTTACCAGAGTCGGGAATGGCTTGGCCTGAGATGATGGGAGGCGGATATCACTATATGAAGCTTGAAGGTAAGTTCATGAATAATAGCTCACTTGCCAACTTTAAAGTCCATACCGGTATGCTCAATGGCAATGCTAACTATTTTACCGTCACATTACCGCTAACCGAAACAATCTCTGAAGGTCATTTTGATTTGACCATAAATATGAATCTAAACAATTGGTTTTCTGATCCACATACCTTTGATCTAGCCAATATATTGGGAGGTATGATGGGTAATCAAACAGCACAAACTCAAATCAAGGAAAATGGATATAATGTTTTTAGTGTAACGCAATAAATAGATATGAAGAAACAGCATATTTTAATTGGCTTTTTATTTTCAATCCTTTTATTTTCAGGTTGTCAGGATACGGATTTTCAACCGGATTATGTAACCTTGAATCTACCATCATACGTCCCACCTATGATCATTCCCGATGATAATCCCCTGACAAAACAGGGGATTGCACTCGGGCGCAAAATATATTACGATCAACGCATGCATCATTCGCAGCAACTCTCATGCTCCAGTTGTCATAAGCAAGCGCATTCATTTACAACGTCTCAAAATTGCATGGCGCATATAAATCTTGGCTGGCATAAAGCATTTTTGTGGAATGGAGGCGTTGAAGGGACATTAGAAGATGTGGCCATGTATGAATTGGTTGATTTCTTTAATACCGATATCAATGTCTTTAAGAACGACTCGGCCTATATTCGTATGTATAAAGAGGCGTTTAATGTTAATGTGGATGAGATTTCCTTTAAGTATGCTACGTATGCGCTGGCTCAGTTTTTTCGTACGATGAACTCGTTTAATTCCAAATATGATCAATGGAAGCGGGGGGAATATGTGTTTACTCAAGCCGAATGGAATGGCTATGCGCTGTTTTATTCTGAGACAGGTGACTGCTTTCACTGTCACGCCAACGAATTGTTTTTGGATAATGAATATCATGACATTGGATTGGATTTATCACCTTCGGCCGGTCGCTATACGGTTACAGGCAAGCAAACGGATTTTGGTAAGTTTAAAACACCCACGCTACGTAATATTGAGCTAACGACACCTTATATGCATGATGGTCGCTTTCAGACCTTAGAAGAAGTAATGGATTTTTACAGCTCAGGAGTACAAAATTCGGCTAACCTTTCCACCTTGATGCCGGTACACAATGGTGGCTTTAATCTGACCTCTCAACAGAAAGCCGATATCATTGCCTTTCTGAAAACTCTGACAGATATCAATTATACTACGAATCCCGACTTCTCGGCGCCTTAATAAGACCTTATTCCAAATGCTTGGACATCCAGCGTTTGGAAAGCATATAACGCCTGGCTAAGAAACCAAAGCTTATCATATATATGGCTTCCGCCACCCATATTACCGCTAATGATACATTCAAAAATTGCGTGGTAGCAGCTGTATATAATAGATAAAGCCCGATACAAAAAGCCTCTATTTTAAGATTTACCATGGTGTTGCCGGTACCTGATACAGCCTGGAAATAGATATTTGATATGGAGAGAATAAGCATGGCCACACCGATGACATAAAGTGCGTGTACGGCTTCGTGCGCCATAGACGGATCGCTTGTGAAAATTGAAAAAAGCGTTTCAGGAAAGAACCATATTGGCAACGAAATGGTTGCAATAAAGAAAAAGCTGATGCGAATAATACGCTTAACTAACGCGCCTATTTCATATTGCCGCCCTTGTCCGATGAGATTGCTGACCATAGAATTAGTGGCCGAACCTAATGCAAACGCGGATATCATAAACATAGAATAGATACTCCTTAGAATAACAGAAATACCGAAGTTGCGTTCACCGGTTTTTTCTATGAAGGTGAAAAATAAAAACCATGAAAAGATGGAGAAAAAATTTTGTAAAATAAGAGGCGTGGATACTGAGAATAGTTGTCGAATAATCTGGATACGTATATAAAATCCTTCTTTTAAATGAAATGAAGAAAAGGATTGGTTTAGTATCGCATAACCTATAAAGACCAGAGTGCCTGACAAATCAGAAATTGCGCTGGCCCACGCAGCTCCTTCTAATCCCATTGGCTTGATGCTTCCCCATCCGTAAATGAGCATGTAGTCCAGCACAACATTAACCATAGCAGAAACGATAGACGATATGCCAATTGGTCTTGAGCCGGCCGTACCGACAAAGAATGCCATGAAACATAAATTTAATGCAGAAAAGGGCATACCCGCAGTGCGAATATGAAGGTATGTTGCCGTTTGATTGGCTATAATCTCTGAATTGAGAATAAGAGAAAAGAATGTTTGTATGCCTAATAATACCAATAGGATAATCAATGCAGCATATATAAGCATGACAAAGGCGGTATTTATAAATATAGGGCCTACACGCCTTATTTTTCCTTCGCCCATCCTGCGTGCTATGATGATTTGAGCACCTAAAACAAAGCCAAATCCCATGAGATAATAGACCATGTAGAACAACGAACCATACCCTACAGCGCTTTGCGACAGAACGCCTACTCGTCCCATGAAACCGGTATCCACTACACCAATCAGCGTATTAGATAACATCCCGATATAAATAGGAATGGCTAACTTGAAAATACTGCCGATGGATGTGTTTACTTTTTGCATGTGGATGCAAACTTAATCAAGAATATCTAGAACATATACTTGTCTATTATTTCTCTGTACGCTGTTAGGAAAACTTCAAAAATAAACAGATATTAGCAGCATCAGTGATTGCATGAATTCGTTAGGCACATCCATAGTTTATCTCAAAGGTGTCGGGCCAAAGAGAGCAGAAATACTTCAGTCCGAACTGGAGATATTTACATTATCGGACTTGCTGACGTACTTCCCCTTTCGCTATGTGGATCGCACGCGTATATATACGATAGCCGAAATAAAACCGGATATGCCGTATGTGCAGTTGAAAGGCATAGTCAAGACGATAGAAGTTGTGCAGGGGAAGGGAAGAAATAACCGTATGGTGGCGCAGTTCTCCGATAATACCGGTACTATCGAATTGGTGTGGTTTACAGGTATTAAATGGCTGAAGGATATGATTAAACCTCAGGTTGAATATATCGTATTCGGTAAGCCGACCGAATACAACCGTAAGATGAACATAGCGCATCCGGAAATGGAAGCCGTGCACCAACAGGATGAAAAAGATATGGGATTACAGGCCGTTTATAACAGCACGGAGAAGGCTAAGCGCAACGGATTAGATTCAAAAGCTATCGGCAAACTGATTCGCACAATATTGGAACAGCATAAAACAACTTTTGCCGAAACCCTGCCTGATACCTGGTGTCGGAAACTTAACCTGATAAGCCGTGATAAAGCGCTAAGACTTATTCATGCCCCCACAGATTGGCAGACATTGCAACAAGCGCAATTCAGATTGAAATTTGAGGAATTCTTCTATATTCAATTAAAGTTGCTTAATCAGCTTGGATTGCGAAAGAGACAATATCCGGGTTTTAATTTTGAACATATTGATAACTTTTTCCATCAGTTTTATCATCATCATTTGCCGTTTGCATTAACAGAGGCTCAGAAGAGAGTGATTAGAGAGATAAGACATGATGTGCTTTCTGACAAACAGATGAGTCGTCTATTGCAAGGTGATGTAGGTAGCGGCAAAACAATCGTTGCGCTTTTTACAATGCTTATGGCGATTGATAACGACTATCAGGCTACACTTCTGGCGCCTACCGAGATTCTCGCCAATCAGCATTTTCAGACTCTTTACGAGATGGTTCAGCCGTTGGGACTTAACATCCGTTTATTGACAGGGTCAACAAAAAAATCAGAACGTCAAATTATACATGAAGAATTGGCCTCAGGCGCATTGCATATTCTTGTTGGTACGCATGCCATTCTTGAAGAAAAGGTTGTGTTTTCGAATTTGGGCATGGCCGTTATTGACGAGCAGCACCGCTTTGGCGTATCTCAAAGAGCACGCATCTGGCAAAAAAATAAACAACCGCCCCATATTCTCGTTATGACTGCTACGCCCATTCCGCGCACATTAGCCATGACTTTATATGGTGATTTGGATGTCTCCGTTATTGATGAGTTGCCTCCCGGTCGTAAGCCCATTGAAACAATACATCGCTTTGAGTTGGATCGTCAGAAAGTATATAATTTACTCGATATAGAATTGAAAAAAGGCAGGCAGGTATATATTGTTTATCCCTTGATTGAAGAATCGGAGAAGCTGGATTATAAGAATCTGTTTGATGGCTATGACCACATAAAAGCCGCTTTCACAAAATATCAAGTCGGTATTTTGCACGGCCGTATGCCAAGCGAAGTGAAGGATATGGAAATGGCTCGTTTCCTGAAAGGAGAAACACATATCATGGTGGCGACTACTGTGATAGAGGTGGGTGTGAATGTGCCTAATGCATCGGTGATGGTAATTGAGAACGCCGAGCGATTCGGCTTGTCGCAGTTGCATCAGTTGCGTGGCAGGGTTGGGCGTGGCGCTGAACAATCGTATTGTATTTTGGTTACACCATATAAGCTCTCTGAAGACGGGCGTAAACGTATAGATACCATGGTGAGAACAAACGATGGATTTGAAATCTCTGAGGTGGATTTGCAGCTTCGCGGTCCGGGAGATATTGATGGAACACGTCAAAGTGGATTGTTGAATCTAAAAATAGCCGATGTGGTCAAAGACCAGAAAACCCTCACATTGGCACGTCATACAGCGCAAATGATTTTAGATCAAGACCCGGAATTGACTAGCCCGGATAATAAGGTATTGCTTACGACACTCAATCAGATGAACAAAGGAAAAACAAATTGGGCTGATATTAGTTAAACATAACGAAAATGCTAGAACGAATAGACACCGAGCTAACTAGAATGTTAGACATAAAATATCCAATCATCATGGCGCCTATGTTTTTGGTTAGTGATGAAACGATGATTATAGAAGCCTACAAGGCCGGTATTGCCGGATGTATTCCCGCTCTTAATTATAAAACGGATGCTGAGTTTAGGACCGCCTTGGAGCGTATTAAAAATTCGGGCGTTAAGGTGTATGGCATTAATATCATCGCGAATAAATCCAATATCCGACTTGAGGAGCAATTAAAAACCTGTATAGATTATAAAGTGCCGTTCCTCATTACATCGTTAGGGAGTCCTGAGAAAATCATCAAAGCTTGTAAGCCGCACGGTATGCGTGTTTTTTGTGATGTGGTGGACGAGGTGTTTGCCAGGAAAGTTGAGCAGTTGGGCGCTGATGCCATTATAGCGGTCAACGCCAACGCCGGTGGTCATGCTGGGCCGATGCCGTTGGAGGAGCTCCTCCCTCTCTTACTGAAGACTTGTAAAATACCAATTATCTCTGCCGGTGGAGTAGGAAAGGGCGCACAGCTTAAAAAGGTATTGAAGATGGGTGCTTCAGGAGCTTCTGTTGGCAGTATGTTTATAGCATCAAAAGAATCACCTGTGTCGGATGAATACAAGCAGGCTATCGTAAATTATGGAGCAAAAGATATTGTACTTACGACCAAGCTATCTGGCACGCCTTGCACCGTTATTAATACCCCTTATGTGCAGAAAATAGGTATTCGTCAGAACTGGTTGGAGCGTACTCTGAACAGGAATAAAAAATTGAAAAAATGGATTAAGATGCTCACATTTTATAAAGGTATGAAATTGCTTGAAAAGGCTGCTTTTAGCGCTACTTATAAAACCATGTGGTGCGCAGGTCCGTCTATTGAATATGTGCATGAAATACGACCGGTTTCTGAAATTGTTGCTACGCTAATTAGTGAGTACGAGGCGGCTTTTGATATGTAGCAAAAAAAGCAAATGGTTGGTTTTGGTACAAGATTTTATCTATCTTCAGAAATGTGCCCGGGACAGGACTTGAACCTGCACGGATTGCTCCATACGCCCCTCAAACGTACGTGTCTACCAGTTCCACCACCCGGGCTGGGTAATGAAGATGCAAAGATATAAAAAATTATTTCTTAATCAGCGTGTAAAGAGAAACCTCATTTTCTTTCCCTTTAAAGAGACGTGTAGTGACATACTCCGCATGAACATTGGGAAGCAAAGCAATACGTCGGATCAAGTTTTCTGAAATAAGAATCTGTTTGCCCAGGTTGATACATTGATTTAGAATACGCTCTGTTGTATTGATGACATCTCCATGAAAAACAATCTCTGTCTTAGTTCGCCCCACCTCTCCGGTAATCACCTTGCCGGCGTGCATGCCAACTTTAAATTCGGGCATGAATCCAAAAAGAGAGATGTACTCCGGTTTGAGCTTATCCAGTTGTTTGAGGATTCTATAATAACACCTGATACAATTGGCGTTTTCTAATCCATCCTTCATCTTCCATGTGATGACCACTTCATCACCAACATACTGATAAATTTCTCCCATTGAACGACTGATAGGGGAGCCGATATCAAAGAAAAACCGATTGAGCATATTATGATATTTCTCAATACCCATTTTCTCTGCCATACTGGTAGAAGAGTTGATATCTATAAACATAAAGATGCGCTCCTCTTCTATTGGCTTATGATATTTCCCAAGCAAATAACTCTTCATCATGCCCGGTCCGATAATACGGCTGGTAAGCTTGATTGTGTTTAATATTAGACTTATAAGAAACGCAGACCATAATAAAATCAAAACACCGTGTAATGAAATAATGCTATGGAAGATCTGCGATTTTGCAATGTCAGAGAAGCTCATCTCTTTCACCATCAGATCATATAAGATCATACCGGCGTATTGCGATGCTTTAAATAGTAAAATCAACATTAATGTGCCAATAACCAATGCCACCGGAAAACTGAATTTTCGGATAATGTATCGGTCAAACCATTTGTCGCCGATACGTAAAGACAACCCGATTAATAAACCGGATATAATGCTGATACCCCAAACAAAAGAAGCGCTTCCCCATACGGTTAAGCTTAATGAAATCCCGATAAACAGACCTAACATTAAATAGCCGGCTGCACTCAGAAATTGATTGAGCAGATAACGGAAATATCGTTTTGAATTAGCAGCTATTTGGTTGGATCTATGTTCTAGATGAATAACCAATTCCTTGAAATATTTAAGGTTTTCATCTTTTGTCTTCTGATAATGCTGAAATGCATACCGTGTGTTAAACTCTGTTTCTTGTAGATAAACGACTTGTGCTTGAGCCCATTCTTCGTTAGTATGCACTTTGTTCAAGAAAATCTCCCATTCCTTTCTAAGCAGTTCTCCTTTTTCCTTGAAGTTGGATTTGCCCATCGGTAAACGATCAGCGTCTATCAATATAGATTCTAAGATATTATCAGATCGGTGTAAATATTTTGTGGAGATAATACAATTTTTGACAATGTGTATTTTCTCTTCAGGATAGGCATGTGCCTTTAAAAATTGCTCAGCAATAATCTGACTTTCCTCCTCATGCCCAATGTATTTAACGGTATAACCAACATCATGAAACCAGGCTGCCAAACAAACAATCTCCTGTTCCACCGGTGTAAGCTGCTCACCCCGACCGATTTCCATGGCATATTCAACAACTTCCCGTGTATGGGTGATGTTATGATAATAATGCTCAGGCGAGAGTTTCTCTTGCATGAGCGCAACAACAAATTTCCCTGCTGCATCTATAATAGAACTTTTCATATTTCTCAGACCAATACCTTATTTTGCCATGGTTTTTTCGTTGTAAAATTACATAAACAGTTGAAATAATGACATCGGTATGCTCTTTGCCGAAAAATAAATGCCTTTAGCTTCTCGGATGATACTGAATAATTGTATCACGTAGAAAATGCCTGTCTAAATGGGTGTAAATTTCGGTGGTAGTAATGGACGCATGACCTAACATCTCCTGTATCGCCCGTAAATCTGCACCGCCGTCAATAAGGTGTGTAGCGAATGAATGCCTGAATGTATGAGGTCCGATTTGTTTTTTTACACCTGCAAGAGATGCATATTTCCGAATCATGATAAAAATCATCTGTCTTGATAATTTACGGCCTTGACGGTTTAGGAATAAAATATCTTCATGTCCTTTTTTTATGGCAAACTCAGCATTACGCTGCTTCATGTATAAATTAATACATGTAAGCGTATGCTTGCTGATAGGTATGATACGCTCTTTGTTCCCTTTCCCGATTATACGTATAAACTCATCCTCTGCATATATAGAGGAAATCTTTAAGTTTATTAGTTCACTCACGCGTAGTCCGCAGCCATACAGTGTTTCAATAATGGCTTTATTTCGATGACCTTCCGGAAGGCTTAAATCAATCGCTCCAACAATTTTATCTATTTCTTCCACACTTAATACTTCCGGTAATTTTCGCCCTGTTTTGGGCATCTCAATGGTTTCGGTTGGGTCATTTTCAATGATTCTTTCCATGCGCAGATACGTGAAAAATGAGCGTAATCCGGAAATAATCCTTGCCTGTGACGAAGAAGCTAAACCTAACTCATGCAAATAAGCAATGAATTGACTGATGTCACCTGCGTTTATTTGCTTTATATCGGATTTCGCACCTTTAAGTTCAATATAATTTAGCAATTTTTGAATATCATTCAAATAAGCCTGTAATGTATGTGCAGATACTGCTCGTTCGAGCGTAAGCCATGATTTATATCCCTTCAGCAGTGGATGCATGTTATTGTTAATTGATTTAGGGATAAATGTACAAATTCATGAAAAAATTGTAGGTTTGATTTTAAACTCATTGCTTATGAAGCTATGTATATTAAACGGACCCAATCTGAATTTATTAGGCCAACGCGAACCTGAAATATATGGAAGCCAAGGTTTTGATAGTTTTTTAGAAACATTGCGAAAGGAGTTCTCAGAGCATACAATAGATTACATACAAAGCAATGTGGAAGGAGAGATTATCAATGCCATTCATAGGTATGCGCCTACGCATAAGTTAATTGTTAATGGAGGTGGATATAGCCATACATCTGTAG
>JAIXKU010000236.1 GCA_026936045.1 Flavobacteriales bacterium | reverse complement strand
ATGATGGTAAAACACTGATTTTTGCTTCAAATAGACCTGGTGGCTATGGCGGTGTGGATCTGTATATGTGCCAAAAGAAAGACAATGGCGAATGGGGGCCTGCGGTTAATCTAGGACCGGAAATTAATACCCCCGATAATGAACTGACACCTTTCTTACATTCCGACAGCCAAACACTTTATTTCTCATCAAAAGGACATAAAGGATTAGGCGGTTATGATATCTTTTATGCAAAAAAAGATGAAAGCGGTAAATGGACTAAACCTAAAAACATCGGAAAACCGATTAATACAGAAGGAGATGATGTGAGTTTCTTTGTAAGCTTGGACGGTAAAACCGGTTATTACTCTTCGGATAAGTTAAATGGGCCGGGAGGCTTGGATATTTACACGTTTGATTTGTACGAAACGGCCAGACCATCCGAAGTGATATACGTTGAAGGAACTGTTAAGAACAAGGAGAATCAAGTGCTGGCACAACAAATTGAAATTAAGAATACCACAACAAAAGAGGTGACAAAAATAGATATTAATCAGGAAGACGGCTCTTATGTGGCTATTGTGCGTGCGGATGATGATCATATTCTGACCATCAAAGAAGAGGGCATTGCTTTTACATCAAAATTGATTACAAAAGAAGAAATGATGGCCGGCAAACCGGAAAAGGTTGATTTGATAACCGATGAGATTGCTGTTGGTCAATCTTACCGATTAAATGATATCAATTTTACAACGAATTCTTATGAATTATCAGAGAAAGCTAAGCGTATCATTGATGAGTTTTCGGAGTTTTTAGAAACAAATCCTACGATTCAGTTTGTTATTCAAGGTCATACTGACGATGTGGGTAATGATAATGATAATTTAATTCTGTCCGATAATCGTGCGAAGGCTGTTTATGAGTATCTGACATTGTTAGGTATAGCGGAGAATCGTATGACCTATAAAGGATTTGGAGAAACGAAACCTGTTGCTAGTAATAAAACAGAGCAGGGTAGAGCACTTAATCGTAGAACAGAGTTTCTGATTATCGGTCGGTAATCTTTCTCCAATCAACAATTCACCCAAAAAAATATCTAAGTTTGTACCATGCATCAAAAAATTATTATTCTTGATTTTGGTTCTCAATATACACAGCTTATAGCTCGTAGAGTGAGAGAACATAATGTGTTTTGCGAAGTACATCCTTATTCTTATGATATATCATTTGATGAGAATATCAAAGGTGTCATATTGTCTGGCAGCCCGTTTTCTGTAAAAGAAGATAACGCCCTTTTCCCTGTATTCGATTGGAAAAACTCGCCTGTGCCGGTTTTAGGGATATGCTACGGCGCACAACTTATCGCATTGCAGGATGGCGGTGATGTGCATCGCAGTAAACATCGTGAATACGGTCGGGCTAATTTATCAACTGTTGGCACTTGTTCTTTACTGCAAAACATGAAACAAGGCAGCCAGGTTTGGATGTCACATGGCGATACGATTGTTCGCATCCCCGATACGTTTCAGATAACAGCTTCTACGGATTCAATTCCTATTGCTGCTTTTTCCGATGAATCAAGAAAAATATACGGTATTCAGTTTCATCCGGAAGTCTATCATAGTACAGATGGCAGTAAGCTGATTTCAAATTTTCTGACAATATGTGGATGTCAGGCCGATTGGACCCCTCAATCATTTATTCAGGAAACCGTTGCACAGCTTCGTGAACAAATAGGTACTGATAAGGTCGTGATGGCCTTGTCAGGAGGTGTAGATTCTACGGTAGCTGCCGTGTTATTAAGTCAGGCCATTGGCGATCAGTTATATTGTCTATTTGTGAATACCGGCCTTTTGCGTAAGAATGAATTTCATGATGTGCAGGAAAATTATAAGCTGTTAGGCCTTCAGGTAACGGCTGTGGATGCTTCAGAGATATTTTTGCATGTATTAAAAGGCATTTCTGATCCGGAGAAGAAAAGAAAGGTTATAGGAAAAACATTTATTGATGTTTTTGATACGGAAGCTCATAAGTTACAAGATGTGAAATGGCTCGGACAAGGGACTATTTATCCGGATGTCATTGAGTCGGTTTCTGTAAAAGGGCCTTCTGTTACCATCAAATCACATCATAATGTAGGCGGTTTGCCGGAGCAGATGAAACTATCTATCGTTGAGCCTTTGCGTATGCTGTTTAAGGATGAGGTTAGGAAAATAGGTCGCGAGCTTGGCATTGCCGATTCTTTTCTTAATCGTCACCCATTCCCCGGCCCCGGCCTTGGTATTCGCATACTTGGCGAAATCACTGCCGAGAAAGTGGCTATTTTACAAGAAGCGGATGATATTTTTATTACCCGACTTAAATCAGATGGCCTCTATAACCAGGTATGGCAGGCGGGTGCGATTTTTCTCCCCGTGCAATCTGTCGGCGTGATGGGTGATGAGCGTACTTATGAAAATACTATTTGCCTTCGTGCCGTTCATTCAACGGATGGGATGACCGCTGATTGGGTGCATCTGCCTTATGAGTTTCTATCATTGGTTTCAAATGAAATAATTAATAAAGTGAAAGGGGTTAATCGTGTCGTGTATGATATTAGCTCTAAACCACCGGCCACGATAGAATGGGAATAATTAATTTTGGCATGAATTTGTATTGCAAATATGTTGAGTCGTATCTTGAATCGGTTAATATGAACAGATTTAAAAGCATACAAAGCCATTTTTATTCAGTACTGACTGTTTTAGTACTATTCATGTCCTTTGTATTAGCCGGCTATGCTCAGCATACAGAAAAAATAGGTAATCGCTCTTTTTATGTCCACGTAGTGAAAGCCAAGGAAACTATTTATGGCATCTCTCGTCAATATAATGTTCACCAGGATACGATATATCATTATAACCCTTCTGCCATAAATGGTATCAAGATTGATCAAATACTGAGATTTCCTGTTCCTGTTGAATCTATAACGCCTGTAAAGCACTCAATACATATTGTTGAGCAGGGTGAAACATTATATGGCATAGCTAAAAAATACCAAACAACGGTAAAGCGGTTGACGGAGCTGAATCCTTTTGTAAAAAATGGATTACAGCCCAATCAGGAATTGGTGATCCCCTCCGATGAAGAAGACAAAGAGATATCGCCTATACATGAGGTGAATAATGAGCCTAATAAAGAAATGATGATCAATAAACAGGAGATACAGCCTGTTAAGATATTTGATAAATGCCAAACATACAGAACAGAGAAAAAATCATTTAAAATAGCTTTTCTTTTACCGTTTACCACCAGCGGGAAATTGAATACTCGTATTGCCAGTGAATTTTTTGGCGGCGCACGTGTTGCACTGGACTCGATACGTGCCAAAGGCATTAATCTGGAGATATTTGTTTATGACACCAAAAGTAAAAATGACTCGGATCAGGTTTTGGATATTTTATTAAAGCCTGAAATGCAATACATGGATTTGATTATCGGTCCGCTTTATAGCGCTAACTTGGGATTGGTGGCTGATTATGCTTCGGCTCGTAACATTCCGCTTGTAACGCCCTTCTCCCGATTATCCTCCTTATTATCAGGCAAGCCTTATTTGATTAAAGTAACACCGGATGAACAACAAGTAGCCTCAAGAACGATAAAGTATTTTAAAACCTTCTATCCCGATGCCAATTATATCTTGATTGATCCAGGAATAAAAAAAGACTCGCTACAGCATCTTTATTATCAAGAGGCACTTAAAACCCATATATCGAATGATAATTCCAGTGTGCATTCGGTGCGACTTACAACAGCAGGCGGAGCGATATCAAAGATTCAGAAAGACAAGAAAAATATTCTCATCTTCCCATGCTCTCGCGAAATTACGGTAAAGGATTATTTAGCTAAGCTTAATAATAGTATTGATAAGGCTGATATTAGTATTGTCGGCACTGAAGATTGGTTGGAATTTAATAATGTGGAAGCGGATTATTATGAGAATATGAATCTTCATATTCCTACGGTGAATTATGCCAGCTATACTGATTCTGCATCTGTTTCATTCATTCAGCAGTATCAAAAAATCATGAAGGTTGATCCCGGTATTTATGCTTCTAAAGGCTATATCGTTACCTTACAGATGTTACAACTCTTGACATCTTATGGTGAAAAAACCTGTGAATGTTTGCATCAATCACTAACTACAGATGCATATTATACGTTCGATCGGAAATCTTCTTCAGACGGTTGGTATAACCAATCTATTCAGATGATGGTCTTCCGTAATTACAGCTATAGGTTTATTAATTATTAAATATTAATAAAGCCAAACGGCAATTATCCAACATTACTATAAAACTATTTAGTCAAAGAGATTTTCTCTGAAACAATTTAGATATTACAAATAAAAATAGATGCGCTATGCGCCTCCGGCCTTACGTACAGCCTGCACCTTGCGAGCTGGTGCATTCTTTACCGTGCCTGCTGATTTAGCAGCAGATGCGGTGGGTGCTTTGGGTTTGCTTGTTTTAGCCTCTTTCTTCTTTTCCTCAGATTTGGGTTTTCCTTCGGAAGATTCAGCCTGCTCGGTAGTATCTTCTTCTGACTTCTTAGAGGCCAACTTTTCCGGTGTTATCATTTCATGTTTGAGTAACTGATTATACCACTTCACAATTTTACGAATATGAGAAGCATATACTTTGTCTTTATCAAAATCGGGCAGTACTTCTTCAAAAAAACGGAATAGCTCGGCATTGTCAGCTTTAGTATCCGGCAAACTTTTACCATTATATTTTTCAAATATCTTTAGAAAAACATCTTTAAGCGCAGTCTCTCCCGATTCGGCATAGATGCTGATGTCTTCAAGCATGCTGACATCCATATTCTGAAAAACAGGAATACGCTTCTTGTCCTCTAATGATTCAGCGATAAAACCGCTATTGGTACGACTGATTACAAGATACAATGATGATTGACCACTAATGGCGACTAACTTTTCAAATTCCATTTATTATGTATTTGAAGCAAATGTATAAAAGAATTTCGATTTACAGATGATTAAAAACAAATCAAGACGGCGATTATATTTGTTCTTTTAGGTTGTTAAAGGCTGCGCCAAGATGAGCGATGATATCTGAAGCAATAAGCGATTCAACCGATTCGTGCTTTAGAGCCAAATCACCGGCCAGCCCGTGCAGATAGACACCAAGTAGGCTTGCATATAGCGGGCTGTTTGTTTGAGCCAATAAACCGCTGATAAGACCTGTTAATACATCACCTGAGCCACCGGTTGCCATACCCGGATTACCTGTATAGTTAAAATAAAGTGAGCCGCTGGGAGTTGAAATAGAGGTATGATTACCTTTCAATACAATATAAATACTATATTTCTTGGATAACTCTATTTGACGCATCCATCGTTCATATCCATTACCTTTTGCCGTAAGTCGGTCAAATTCTCCCGGATGTGGGGTGAGGATAGAACCACTTGGCAAAAATGAAAACCAGGTGGGGTTTTCTGATAAAATATTGAGTGCATCAGCATCTAAAACTAAAGGGCTGTCATATTGCTGTATAAGATTTTTTAAAACCTGTGCAGCGCCTTTTCCGGTACCTATTCCCGGTCCAATACCGATAGATTGATAATGCAAGGGATTGGGTACATTGCCTGAAATCTCTTTCTCGGAATCGGCTGTTATAACCATAATCTCAGCATGCGCTGTTTGAAAAGATTGGTATCCGCATGTTGGAATAAAAGCGGAGACCAAGCCTGCACCGCTCCGCAAAGCAGCCTTCGCAGCCAATTCAGCAGCGCCTATTTTGCCGTAACTTCCGGCAACAATCAGGGCATGTCCCATTTTTCCCTTATGGTCAGTGCGCTTTCTTACAGGAAGCATGGACACCGCCATTTCCAAGTCTATCAGATGATATGGTGTTTCTGTCGCTGTATCAAAATCGGCATGAAGCCCAATGTCTAACACTTCCCAAGAGCCTGTGAAAGCAGCGCTTTCCGATAAGAAGAAAGAAAGTTTGGGGTGCTGCAAAGTAAAGGTATGCGTAGCTCGTATAATATTATCGCTGTAATAAAGCCATGGCGTGTTTTCACAACTTATACCGGAAGGTACATCAATCGCAATGATAGGATTTGACAGCCTGTTGATTGCTTGAATACATGATGCATATATTGATGCGGGCTCACGTGTCAGCCCGCTGCCAAAGATGGCATCAATAACAATGGCATCTGTTGATATCTCACTTATCTTTTCAGCATCTTTCAGACGTATCAATGGAATGGCAGAGGGAAGTTTGGAAAGGTTTTTCTGATTCTCTTCACTGCGCTTTCCGTCTGCTTCAATCAGATACACCTTTACCTTGTATGACTGATTATGCAGCATCCGCGCTATCGCCAACCCATCACCGCCGTTATTGCCCATGCCACAAACAATGCTGAATGTGCGAGCTGACGGGAAGTGCATCGTCAAGGCTTTGCAAAGTACAGACATGGCGCGCTCCATTAAATCAATAGACTTAATAGGTTCATGGGTGATGGTGTATGTATCGTGTTCTTTAATTTGTTCAGTGGTGAAAATTTTCATGTGACAATGGTTTTCTATACCTGACAAAAAGGAGTTTATATTGCTTAAAGATACTCTAAATTATAGAATAAAAAGGCTTTAAATCAACCAAAGTGCCTCAGGGGCGATTTGTATTGTCTGAATATCAGTAATAGCCCGGTTTGAACAAAGGTGTGCCGGATGTTCGGGATGAAGATAAAGTGGGTAAAGATACCAGATTTCCGAACGGTCGTCAATAACAGCATGATCTTGATTAAGACGAATGTTGTGTAAAGGAATACGCATGCCCCTGCCATCTGCTTTCATGACAGCTTCTTTCATCGTCCAGGCATCAAAAAAACGTCTTTGCGGGTTTTCTGAAGATAAAATCCAGTTCATCTCAGATGGAGAAAATTGCTTGGTGAAGGAACTTGGCTGAATAGGTCGAACTTTTTCGCAGTCAATACCGATCTCTCCTTCGGTTAGTAATACGGCACATGTTACGACATGGCCGGAATGGGAGATGTTAAAAGGATAAAATCGGGGAATGTATGGTTTGCCGTTATCGGCTATTTTATATGAATGTATCAGTGTTTGTTCATGATTGGATTGCGCTAACGCCAGTTGTAATAATCGTTTGCCGGCAAGAAGGCGTAATCGGTCGTCATTCATTTTGTACGAAGAGATTTCATCTTGGAGCGCTTTGGGCAAACAAAGCATCGTTCTTTCCGGAGGGCTCATTTCAAGATCCGTAATGATAGTATATGTTACGATGACCTTCATCTTTTTATTTTATCTCGGCAATGCTATGAATACATTGAATAATTGGTTCCGGATGGTCAAATAACCAAAAATGTCCACCGGTTATTCTTTCGAAATGGAATGGGCCCGTTGTTTCTTTTTTCCAGTCGGTCATCCATTCATCAGGTACTTGCTCTTGTGTGCCACAAAACAAACTGATAGGTATGTCAAGCGGAGAGGATGGGAAGTACTTGTACTGATCAAGCGCATCAAAATCAGCACGTATGATGGGAAGAAAATGTTCTAAGAGCTCTCTGTTAGAGAGAATGGCATCCGGCATGCCCTCTAATTCTTTAAGATGCGCAATGAAAGCCTCATTCGTTAACAAGGCTCTTTTTTTATTGTAATGCCTTAAAGGAGCTATTTTACTTGAGAGTATAAGATGTTTGGGTCTGATGCGTTTTTCATCCTGAATTCGTATCGCTGTGAGATAGGCCAAATACGCTCCCATGGAATGCCCAAAAAACACATAAGGTTCTTTGAGTTCCGGCAGATATTGCTCATAGAAATCATCTGCCATTTGATACAGGTTTCTAAGTAATGGCTCTTTGCTTCGGCGCCCTTTGCCCGCCCCCTCGCCGGTTATAACCCGAACAGATGGGTGGAGTAATTGGATGATTCGTGTGTAAGAGGTTTCATTCCCCCCGCCAAATGGAAATAAAAATAAATTAAGCATAATCGTTACTTTGGCAAAAGTACAAAGGTTTTTGACTATACGTTTATAGATAATAGAGTTGGTTGTCTTTTTATAAATAACCTAAAAAATAATACCTTTGAAACATGAACGAAAATTTGGATCCGGGATACGAACGTTTGTCTAATACAGAGCGTGAAGTAGAAAAGGTTTTGCGCCCTGTAGAGTTTGAAGAGTTTACCGGTCAACAGAAAGTTGTAGATAATCTGAAAATTTTTGTTAAAGCAGCCAAGTTGCGTGGTGAAGCGCTTGATCACGTCTTGTTGCACGGGCCTCCCGGCTTGGGAAAAACAACGCTGGCTCATATCATTGCCAATGATATGGGCGTGGGTATTAAGATTACATCTGGTCCGGTGCTGGAAAAGCCGGGTGATTTGGCCGGTTTGCTTACCAATTTAGAGCCCAATGACATCCTTTTTATTGATGAAATTCATCGCTTGAGTGCCGTGGTGGAAGAGTACCTCTATTCGGCAATGGAGGATTATAAAATAGATATAATGATTGATTCCGGCCCCAGTGCTCGATCGGTGCAATTATCTCTTAATCCATTTACATTGGTAGGTGCTACAACACGCTCAGGACTGCTTACCTCGCCTTTGAGAGCCCGATTTGGTATTAATGCCCGCTTAGAATATTACGATGAAGAAACACTCAGTAAGATCGTTAAACGTTCTTCTGCTATTCTTAAGATTCCGATTGAAGGTAAAGCCTCTCATGAAATAGCCAGAAGAAGCCGCGGCACACCTCGTATTGCCAATGCATTACTGAGAAGAGTGAGAGACTTCGCCCAGATAAAAGGGGATGGAACCATAACCTTGGAGATATCTCAAATAGCTCTCACAGCGCTTAACGTTGATAAGTATGGCTTAGATGAAATGGATAATAAGATTCTTGTCACGATGATTGATAAGTTTAAAGGTGGCCCTGTCGGATTAGGAACTATTGCAACAGCTGTTAGTGAAGACGCCGGAACCATTGAAGAAGTATATGAGCCCTATTTGATACAGGAAGGGTTTTTAGTTCGTACACCCAGAGGGCGTATTGTCTTAGAAAAGGCTTATAAACATCTTGGTCGTAAGAAAGACCCGGATTATCCAACTTTGTTTGAATAGTGTATTTTGACACCCGAACAACTTCGCATATATCATACCCAGTGTGTAAAAGAACTTGCAAATGAATTAGGGTTTATGGGTTGTGGTATTTCGCAGGCCTCCCATCTGCAAAATGAAGAACCACGTCTTAAAGATTGGCTAAACAAAGGCATGCATGGCGGGATGACCTATATGGAGAATTATTTTGATAAGCGACTGAATCCTTCTTTATTGGTTGAAGGCGCTACAACAGTTATTTCTTTGTTATATAATTACTATCCATCTGAGACACAGGCCGCCGGTTTGCCTAAAATAAGTAAGTATGCGTATGGCGAAGATTATCATTATGTGATAAAAGATAAGATGTTTGAACTGGTAAAGCGGCTTCAGGAAAAGGTGGGGCTTTTCGCATACCGTGTTTTTGTGGATAGTGCGCCGGTACTTGAAAAAGTATGGGCAGCGAAGGCCGGATTAGGCTGGATTGGGAAGAATACACTGCTTATTCATCCTAAGAAAGGATCATTTTTTTTCTTGTCGGAGATTATTTGTGATTTAGACTGTTGGGCTGACGACCCGATACGTTCTTATTGCGGTACATGTACTAAATGTATGGATGCCTGTCCTACGCAAGCCATAATAAAACCTCATGTGCTGGATGCTAGCAGATGTATTTCGTATTTGACAATAGAATTGAAGGAACTTGCCATAAAAGAGAAAGATTTTCCGGTCGAAGATTGGATTTTTGGATGTGATATATGTCAGGATGTTTGCCCTTGGAATAAATTTTCAACACCTCATTCGGAGGACAGATTCCATCCCGATTCCTTATTGTTGAATATGGATAAATACGCTTGGATGCAAATGGACGAGGCATCATTTAAAAAACTTTTTAAGACATCGCCTATCAGTCGTGCTAAATTTCAGGGCATGATGCGAAATATTTCCAGACTGGATGAATAAAAATCTTCATTATTTTTGATTGCTGTATAGTTAACTCTTCCTTCATAAATCAAATATGAATGCATACACCTCAGTTCATATATGAAGATAACTGGCTGGCAATAGTAAATAAGCCATGCGGGATGGTGAGCGACCGTAATGAGCATGTTTCAAATACGCTTGAAGACTGGATTCAAATACATTATAAACGGCAACAATCTGTACGACCGGTATTAATGCACCGTCTGGATAGAGCTACATCGGGTATTCTCATTGTAAGTAAAAAGAAGTCGGCTACCGTGCTTTTGCAATCAATGATTGAAAATAGACAGATAGAGAAGCACTATTTAGCACTTGTGGAAGGTGTGCCGAATAGAAAACAACAAACTCTTAACCAGTTTTTTTTAAAAGATAAAGCCCAACATAAAGCCATCATTTCTTCAAGCCCTTTGACAAATGCCTATCAGCCTGTTTCTATAAATTATAAATGTATAGATACAAAAGACGGTTATGCGCTGCTGGATGTTGAACTTATTACCGGCAAATATCATCAAATAAGGTCTCAATTAGCTTCTATTGCTCATCCAATACTTGGAGATAGCTTATATG
>JAIXKU010000174.1 GCA_026936045.1 Flavobacteriales bacterium | reverse complement strand
ACTAAAATACGGGCATTTTTTACACGTGCTAACCCCAGTAAATTATGCGTACCTAAAGAACCTACCTTTAATGTTTGAATAGGTATCTTCAAGTAGTCTATTGGGCTGGCCGGCGAGGCAAAATGTAAAATATAATCTAACCGTCCGGGTACGAAAACAAATTTAGATACATCATGATGGTAGAACTCAAAATCAGGATGTGAGAATAAATGTTCAATATTTCTTAAATCACCGGTACATAGATTATCCATGGCCACAACCTTATATCCCTTATTGATGAAAAGGTCACAGAGATGTGAGCCAAGAAATCCGGCGCCTCCGGTAATTAAGATAACTTTTTTTTCTTTGCTCATGGGTGTATGGTTCTTCTTCCTATGCTATAATAATGGAAGCCTAATTCTTCCATCTTGTTTAAACTGAAAATATTTCTTCCGTCAAAAATGAGTTTGTTCTTCATGAGTTGCATTAATCTCTCAAAATCCGGCGTGCGGAAAACAGACCATTCTGTAGCTATAATGAGAGCATCAGCTCCTTCAGCGGCATGATAAGGATTGTTGCAGAACATAACATTATCTCCAAGTATTTTCTTTGCATTCTCCATGCCTTCTGGATCGTAAGCACGAATCGTTACGCCCTCTTTAAGAAGCGCTTGTAGAATGCTGATTGATGGCGCTTCACGTATGTCATCTGTGTCGGGTTTAAAAGAAATACCCCAAATCGCCATGGTTTTACCTTTCAAATTGTTGCTAAAATGCTTCGCTATTTTCTTAACTAAAATGTTTTTCTGTCTTTCATTGACATGAGTTACCGCATTCAAGATTTCAAAGGTGTAATCCACGTCAGCGGATGATTTAATGAGCGCCTTTACGTCTTTGGGGAAGCAGCTGCCACCGTATCCAATACCCGGGAAAAGAAAACGTCGTCCGATTCGGTCATCTGTGCCAATGCCATATCTGACCATGTCAACATCGGCTTCCATCTTTTCACATAAAATGGCAATCTCATTCATAAAAGAAATTTTGGTTGCCAGAAAGGCATTGGCTGCGTATTTGGTTAGCTCGGCAGAGCGGATATCCATAAAAATAATAGGATTGCCTTGCCTGACATATGGTGCGTATAACTCTCCCAATATCTTACGAGCTTGTTCACTTTCAGTTCCAATGACAATACGATCGGGCTTCATGAAATCATCTACCGCATAGCCCTCACGAAGGAATTCCGGATTTGATACAACATCAAATGCCTGTTTGGCATGGGCTACTATCTTCTCTTTTACTTTGTCGCCAGTACCTACGGGAACCGTACTTTTATCAATAATAATTTTATATTCATCCACTAACGGCCCAATCTTTTCAGCTACTGACAGTATGTAGGAGAGGTCGGCCGATCCGTCTTCTCCTTCAGGTGTAGGCAGCGCCAAAAAAAGTATTTGAGATTGTCTGACACTTTCTTCCAGGTTTGTAGTAAAACTTAAACGGCCTTGTTTTATATTCCTTTCAAATAAAATATCAAGATGTGGTTCATAGATGGGAATAATTCCTGCCTGCATTTTCCGTACCTTCTCTTCATTGATATCTACACAAATTACTTGATTGCCGGTCTCAGCTAGGCAAGTGCCTGTTACTAATCCTACATATCCTGTACCTATAACGCAAATGTTCATTTGTGATATAATTTTAAATAGCTTGATTACAGTATTTAATGACGTGATCAGCAATAAATGTAAGTTGCTCCTCATCCAGTTCGGTATGCATTGGTAGTGAAAGAACCGTATCGGCTAAACTTTCTGATACAGGGAACATTCCTCTTTCATACCCATTTAGGTTGTATGCTTTTTGTAAGTGCAGAGGAACGGGATAATACGTTTTACTAGGGATGTTGACAGAGGCTAAATAGTCTCTCAGCCCATCACGGCTTACTCCTTGCAGCGTGAGTGTATATTGATGAAACACATGGTTTGAATAACTGGCTCTGTATGGTGTAATTATTTGTTCTAAACTTTCAAATAGATAATCGTAGTATGATGCTGCTTTCTGCCTCTTTTCAATATAACGGTCTATATAGGGTAATTTAATATTAAGAATGGCAGCTTGCATGGAGTCAAGGCGAGAATTGACACCAACTATGTCATGGTAATATAAGGATGTCTGACCATGGTTGGCTATCTTGCTTAATGTAACAGCCAAATCTTTATCCGTTGTTATCATTGCCCCACCGTCTCCATAACAACCTAGATTTTTGGATGGGAAAAAGGATGTGCCTGCCACATGCCCTATGGTGCCGGCTTTGTTATATGTGCCGTTAGCAAACGTATATTGAGCACCCAATGCCTGTGCGACATCCTCAATCACAAATAAGTGGTGCTTTTGAGCTATTTCCATAATTGGCTCCATATTGGCGCATTGCCCAAAAAGATGAACGGGAATGATGGCTTTGGTTTTAGGTGTAATAATCTGTTCTATTTGCGTATAATCTATGTTGAATGTTCGTTCATCCACATCTACAAATAAAGGCTTCAGTCCAAGTAAGGCTATCACTTCTGCTGTGGCAGCATAGGTAAAAGCCGGTGTAATAACTTCGTCTCCCGGTCTCAATCCCAGTCCCATCATGGCAATCTGAAGGGCATCTGTACCGTTGGCACATGGCACAATAATAGATTGATTGCCAAGATAATTCTCCAAATTGGTTTTAAAGGTTCCGACAATAGGCCCATTGATAAAAGAGGCTTGATCCATAATTTCAGATAATGCTTCAATTACCTTATCTTTAATCTCCTGGTATTGGGTTACTAGGTCAACCATCTCTATTTTCCTCATATTATCTGAAAAGTTAAGTGTACGAGCTTCTTATTTTAAAAAGAAACCGGTCGTTCATAAAATGAATGCGAATATACATAATAATTTGCTTTATTTGTAGCTTATTCATGCTCAAAATGTTTCCATTTCGAATATTGAAACGCACTGTTTTATTAGGACTTTTCTTAGGTTCGGGGCTATCATACGCTCAGGTGAATGTGAAGGATAGTTTGGTAGCAGCACCTTTGATCATCCCTAATGTATCCGTGCAATTTCCGGTGGGTCAATTATCCGACCGATTTGGACTGAACTTTCATTTGGGCGCTACCATCCTGTATAAGCATCGTAAAAGCTGGCTTTGGGGTGTAAGTGGCGCTTTTATGTTTGGCGAGGTGGTCAATGAACCGGCATTGCTCAGTCCGTTAATTCCCGTTTTTGACGAGGAAGGGCAACTCCCGGCCATAGCCTTGGGCATGCGGGGGTTTAATGTGATGGGACAGTTTGGTAAAATATTGCCTGTCTTTAAAAAGCCCAATCGCAATAGTGGGATTACCTTAATGTTGGGTATGGGCTTTATACAGCATTATATTTATATGGAAGCACGTGGCGGATTAACACCACAAATGGAAGGTGATTATATAAAGGGCTATGATCGCCTTACAAATGGCTTTTGTTCGTCTCAGTTTATTGGCTATACCTTCCTTGGAAATAAAAGAACAATCAACTTCTATATCGGATTTGAGATGATTGAAGGTGTTACGCAAAACCGAAGAGGATATAACTACGATACGTTCAGACCGGATACAGATACCAAGTTTGATTTGATGCTAGGCATCAAAGCTGGTTGGATATTCCCGGTTTACAAGCGTACAGGGAAAGCCATTCAAAATAAAGAGAGAGAGTATTATTACTATTAACGCAGTGATATTCTATTCTGTAGCTATATACGTTTACACTTTTTTTATTTATCTGATTTCTCCATTCCATCAAAAAGCTAAGAAATGGGTGCAGGGAAGAAAAGATGGGATAAAAAAGTTAAAAGAAGCCAATATGCAAGAATGTATTTGGTTTCATTGCTCATCACTTGGAGAGTTTGAGCAAGGACGTCCATTAATGGCTCATATTCGTACATTACATCCTGAATATAAGATTTTACTTACGTTCTTTTCTCCATCTGGATACGAACAAAAGAAACATGAGCCGTTGGCTGATTATGTGATGTATTTGCCATCAGACACGGCCCAACATGCCAAAGCGTTTCTTGAAGCGGCTAAGCCGCGTATAGCTGTTTTCGTTAAATATGATTTATGGCTGCACGTTCTTTTTGCTTGTCATAAAAGAGAGGTGCCGTTTTTCCTGATCAGCGCAGAGTTTAGGGCATCTCATTGGCTGTTTCATCCGCTTTAAGCCATACAGAGCTGTTTTGACCTGTTTTACACATATTTTTGTACAATCTAGATCAAGCTATGATTTACTTTTAAAACAGGGTTGCTCACGAGTTACACTAGCCGGAGATACTCGTATTGACAGGGTGTTAGAGATTAGAGAGCAACCTTTCTCTGATGATATTATTAGTCGTTTTAAGGCAGACCGGCCTTTGCTTATAGCAGGCAGTATTTGGCCTGATGATATGCAAATACTATTTGGAAAATACATAGAATTGCCTTTTAATGCAGCACTTGTTATAGTGCCACATGAAATTGAGCCAGCGGCGCTCAACTCACTCACAAAGCGAATTAAGCAACCATTCTGGGTCTATTCAAGGCCTGATACGCATGTGAATCAAGCATCCATGCTTGTAATAGATACAATGGGTATGTTGAGCCGGTTATATCGCTATGCCAATTGGGCATATATTGGTGGTGGCTTTGGGAAAAATGTCCATAATATTCTTGAGCCGGCCGTTTATGGTATTCCGGTCTGTTTTGGTCCGAATCATAAGAAATTTCCTGAGGCTTCGTGGCTGATTGCTGAGGGACAGGCGCAGATGCTAAATTCGGCTGATGACTTATCTCAATTTATACAGAATAATCCGCCGGTATCGCTGCCAAGACCCGTTTCTCCTTCTGTATTTTCACGTCGTGGCGCTGTACAAAAGATTTATTCTAGCCTAAGCGCTTATCTCTAATCAGTGTTATTTTTTTATTCGATCAAACAATATATCGAGTTGTTTGTTTTCAATTAAAACAGCTTACTATGCCTATTTATCACTCATTGGGTAACATCCCACCTAAACGACATACCATATTCTCCAACCCTAAAGGCGGTATTTATTACGAACAGCTTTTCGGGACAGAAGGGTTTAGCGGTCATGCCTCACTTTTATATCATGTTCACCGGCCAACACAGATAAAGAAAATATTAGATTCTTATGATGTAACCCCACGGATTGCTATTGCGAAAAATATTCGTCCTATGATGCTGAAAGGTTTACAAGTTAAGCCTAAAGAGGATTTCTTAGAAAGTCGCGTGCCGCTTATGTTGAATGCCGATTGTACAATATCTGTTGCAGCGCCTACAAAATCGTTAATAGGTTATTTCTATAAGAATGCCGATGCCGACGAATTAATCTTTGTACATAAAGGAGAAGGTGTGCTTCATTCTCTTTTTGGTGATTTGAGATTTCGTCCCGGAGATTATCTGGTTATTCCAAGAGCAGTTATCTATCAAATTAGTTTTGAAACAACAGACAACCGCTTATTGATTACAGAATCATATGAGCCTATCTATACACCTAAGTCATATAAAAATGCATCGGGTCAGTTGTTGGAGCATGCTCCATTTTGCGAACGGGATTATATTTTACCACAGACATTGCAAACATTCGATCAAAAAGGAGACTTCTTAATTAAAACCAAGAAGCAGGGCATGATGCATCAGTTGGTTTATGCCACACACCCATTTGATGTTGTGGGGTGGGATGGTTATAATTACCCTTATGGTTTTAGTATTCATAATTTTGAACCTATCACCGGAAGAGTACATTTACCGCCACCGATTCATTTGAATTTTGAAACATCTGCAATGGTTATTTGTTCTTTCTGTCCTCGCTTGTATGACTATCATCCTCAAGCGATACCTGCGCCATACAATCACAGTAATATAGATAGTGATGAGGTTTTATATTATGTAGATGGTGATTTTATGAGTCGTAATGATATTAAGCCCGGCGATATTACTTTGCATCCAAAAGGAGTGGTTCATGGCCCTGCACCCGGCGCTTATGAAAGAAGTATTGGACAAAAAGAAACCCATGAACTGGCTGTTATGATTGATACGTTCAGGCCATTACAAATAACAGAGGCTGCAATGGATATAGACAACGTTGATTATGCAACCAGCTGGTTGGAGTAGTAACATTTAAATGAAAGAGCGTGCAGCTTCCAAAGCGGCAGAAATACCCTCTAGATGCTTCCCGCCTGCCGTGGCATAAAAAGGTTGCCCGCCGCCACTACCTTGAATATGCTTCCCAATTTGAATAATAATCTCTTTGGCATTTAGTCCTTTATTAACGATACGATCACCTAATACCACAGAGAGGAATGCTTTCCCATCCTGTTCTGTAGCGATGACGGCAAACAGGTCATCATAGGTACGCTTCAGATCAAAGGATAAATTTTTAATGCTATCGGCATCTATATCTACTTGCATAGCAATAAAGAACGTATCGTTAATTTTTTCTCCAGACTTAATTAGATGCTGTTTGGCGTCCTGTAACTGCAATGCTTTGTATTGAGAGAGTTTCTGATTCAGGGCTTCGTTCTCTTTAATCATCTGCTCTATGCCTTTTATTGGGTCTTTAGGATTACGTGCTATTTGACGCAACGCTTGTAATAAAGATAGCTCCTCATTAATATACGCTTCAGCTTTATCTGATGTAACCGCTTCAATACGTCTAACACCGGCAGCAACAGAGCTTTCTGATAAAATCTTAAAATACCCAATCTCTCCGGTTGCTTTAACATGTGTGCCACCACATAACTCGATAGAGAACCCGGGATCAAAGGTAATTACTCGGACTTTATTACCATACTTCTCACCAAACAACATCATTGCACCTAACTTGCCGGCCTCATCAAAAGGCATATCTCGTTTCTCATCCAAAAGAATATTCTCTCTTACTTTCTGATTGACTAATTTTTCTATTTCTGCTAATTCTTCCAAACTGACTTTGCTATGATGCGAGAAATCAAATCTGAGATAATCTGGCGAAACAAGTGATCCACGTTGCTCAACATGTAATCCCAAAATTTTACGAAGGGTTGCATGCAATAAATGGGTAGCAGAGTGATTAGAGGCTGTCAGTTTTCTGGCATGTAAATCAATAGAGGCTTCAAACGATAATTCCGGATTCTGTGGAACAGCTTCGCTCAAATGAATGATTAAATCATTTTCTTTAATGGTATCTATAATGCGAATTTTCTCTTTCGCCGATTTAAGCCAGCCCTTGTCACCAACCTGTCCTCCACTTTCCGCATAAAATGGGGTAGGGGTTATCACAAGCTGAAATACCTCTTTATTCTTGTATGATACCTTGCGGTATTTGATAATTCTACAATTAGTTGATGTTTGATCATAACCGACAAATTCTATCGGCGTATCAGGATTTGCCTGAATCCAGTCGTCAGCAACCATTTTTCCCGCAGCCTTTGAACGTTCTTTTTGTTCTTTAAGTTTTTCCTCAAACCCTTTCTCGTCTATGCTCATACCATGTTCGGCGGCAATAAGGCGTGTGAGGTCAACCGGGAATCCGAATGTATCGTATAATTCAAACACCCGTTCACCAGAAATAGTTGATCCTGATTGTGAGGTCAGTTCTTTAAGCCGTGACAGCCCGTTTTCCAATGTGCGAAGGAATGATTGCTCTTCTTCTCGTATTACATTAGCAATAAAAGCGGATTGTTTGGCTAGCTCAGGGAAGGCTTCGCCCAACGTGTCTGTAAGCTCTTCTGTTAGCTTAAATATGAACGGTTGCTTCATGTTTAAGAAGGAATAGCCATAACGAATGGCACGTCGCAAAATTCTTCTAATCACATAGCCTGACCCTGTATTGGATGGTAATTGTCCATCAGCTATTGACATGCCAACTGCTCTCACATGGTCGGAAATAACGCGCATGGCAATATCTGTTTTTTCATTCTTGCCGTATATATACCCACTTAATTCTTCTATACGAAAAATAATTGGCGTAAATACATCTGTATCATAATTTGATTTCTTGCCTTGCAGCGCCATACAAAGACGTTCAAATCCCATACCTGTGTCAACGTGTTTATTGGGCAGTAGTTCAAGCGTGCCATTGGCTTTTCGATTGTATTGTATGAACACCAAATTCCATATCTCTACCACTTGCGGATGGCTTTTATTTACCAAAAACGCTCCGGAGAGTTTGGCAATCTCGTCAGCATCTCTTAAATCAATATGAATTTCAGAACAAGGACCGCAAGGGCCTGTATCGCCCATTTCCCAAAAATTATCTTTTTTGTTGCCGGGTAAGATGTGTTTATCGGAAAGAAACGTTCGCCAAATCTCTTGTGCTTCAGAGTCGGCCATTAGATTCTCAGTCTTGTCACCCTCAAAATAGGTAACGTAAATCCGGTTCTTATCAATCTTATATTTATCGGTCAGAAGCTCCCATGCCCATGTAATGGCTTCTTGTTTGAAATAATCGCCAAAGCTCCAATTACCGAGCATCTCAAACATGGTATGGTGATAGGTATCAATACCTACCTCTTCTAAATCATTATGTTTACCAGATACTCTCAAGCATTTTTGGGTGTCAGCAATACGGGAATGGATGATTGGTTTATTACCTAAAAAAAGATCCTTAAACTGATTCATGCCTGCGTTAGTGAACATGAGTGTAGGGTCGTTTTTTAATACCATTGGTGCCGATGGTACAATCTCATGCGATTTGCTTTTGAAAAATTCTAAAAATGTTTGACGAATATCTTTTGCATTCATATTGAAAGAATCAATTGGTGTGTGTATCCATTCATAACCCTTTTGTTGTATTGTAAGTAAAACTCACATAGTTTATCTCTCCATCAACAGGAGGTGACATTTTTTTTACGGTCACAATAAGATTTTCTGCATTAGGATATGCTTCAGAAACAGCTCTCGCAATACGATAAGCTACGTGTTCTATCAGATTAGCAGGTTCCGCCATCGTTTGTTTAACGAGAGAAAAAACGGTTGCGTAATTAATTGTGTCGTTGATGTTATCAGATAGCATTGCCTGTTTGGCATTAATGTCAAAAACAAGATCTACTTCAAACCATCGTCCATGTTTTCTTTCTTCTTCATAGCACCCGTGATGGGCAAAGAAGCGCATATCTTTTAATTCTATTTTACCCATTGAGTTCTGCTTCTATAATAGATAATCCGTTTTCTAATCTTGAAATGGTTTCTTCCCTTCCAAGTAAAGACGCTATTTCAAACACAGTAGGTCCTGCCATAGAACCAGTAAGTAGGATTCTTATAACAGGCATGATACCACCTATCGCGATATTATTATTAGCAAGCCATTGCTTGGTTTCAGTCTCGATTATATTTGGAGAGAAATCAGAAAGGTTCTGATAAATAGTAATTAAAGCGTGTATATGACTTGTGGTTTCGGGCTTCCATTTTTTTGCAATACTCTGTGTTTCGTATGCTTCAGGCTTCTTAAAGAAGTAAATAGAATCTTTAAATAAGTCTCCTATATAAATTGCCCGCTCTTTAATTATGTCTATCACGCGACTGAGATGATTCATATCCGGTGAAAGACTTTCTGCTGCATATTGGTTTATAATAAGCTTGGCTAATGCTTCAGATGAATATTGTCTCAGGTAATGTTGATTGAACCAACGTGCTTTATCCAAATCAAATTTTGCTCCGGCTTTTGACACCCGATCCAGGCTGAATGCTTCAATGAGTTCATCCATGGAAAATACTTCTTGATTATTTGCCGGATGCCAACCAAGTAATGCTATAAGATTAACCACAGCCTCAGAGAACCAACCGGATTCTCTATACCCACTTGAAATCTCACCGGTAAACGGATCTTTCCATTCTAACGGAAAAACAGGAAAGCCTAATCGGTCGCCATCACGTTTACTAAGCTTACCGTTTCCATCCGGCTTCAAAATCAAAGGCAGATGAGCAAATGACGGCATCACCGCTTCCCATCCAAAATATTTATACAACAAAACATGAAGTGGAGCAGAAGGCAGCCATTCCTCACCTCTGATCACATGTGTGATTTGCATTAAATAATCATCCACAACATTAGCCAGGTGATAGGTTGGCATACCGTCTGATTTGAATAACACCTTATCGTCAATATGATTTGTATTTACAACTACCACTCCTCGAATCAGGTCATTTAACTTTACTTCTTCATTTCTTGGAACTTTGAGGCGGATAACGTAGGGTTCACCCGATTCAATACGTGTCTTTACTTCATCCGAAGGCAGGCTTAAGGCATTTTTCATATTGACACGAGTGATATGATTATATTGCCAGGTGCTATTACCTGTAGCTTTCATCTTCTCCCGAATAGCCTCTAACTCTTCAGCCGTGTCAAAGGCATAATAAGCATGTCCTTTATCCACAAGCATATCGGCATATTGCTTATACAGATCTTTTCTTTCACTTTGTCTGTATGGTGCATGAGGGCCACCTATATGAACGCCTTCATCAAATTTGATTCCACACCATGTCAATGATTCGACAATATACTCTTCAGCACCGGGATAGAAGCGTGTTTGGTCAGTATCCTCGATACGTAATATAAGGGTTCCTCCCAGTTTATGGGCAAAAAGGTAATTGTATAACGCTGTTCGCACACCACCTATATGCAAAGGGCCCGTGGGGCTTGGCGCAAAACGAACTCGGATGTTTTTATTCATAATATTGAAAAACGTGGGCAAAAATAAAGA
>JAIXKU010000171.1 GCA_026936045.1 Flavobacteriales bacterium | reverse complement strand
ATGTAAACCCTCCGGTATAAGTATTATTCTGACAAGGTGCCTGCTGCCAAAAATCTATATTACCGATATTCAACCGTCCGCAACGGATATCATCACTGTTTAGGAAACACGACTCCTTTTCACATTCTGAACCACAACCGTCTTCTTCCCAACTTTCCATATCAATATTGATTTGACTCATGTTCACATTGGTAAAGATCGCCGCTGTAATTAGGCCTGGGTTCCAAAAGCTGCAAGGAATGGCATCAGCGCCGTATGTCCCTGCGCTGGCGCAGCCGGAAAAGAAACCCGGCCCGTTGAGCGATTGCACATAGTTAGAGCCGTTACGGCCAACCCATACTTTGTAGCGTGGGTCAGGGTCATTACCGCCTGCCCCGTCATTACCACAATCCCAGTTATGCCTAAACCCGTTGATTTGTATGGTGGCATTCACATTTTGAGAAAAGCTGTTCGTGTGAAGAACGAAAAAGGATAGGGCAAACAAGAGTTGGCGTAGATATTTATACATAAATTAAGATTTAGATTCAGGTTTAATAAAATTAGAGCTCATACAAATATAAGGCCATTACACATACAAAACAAGAACTTAATTTTTATTTACAAACAAAATACCGTATTCAAAACACCTTATACCATTAGAAAAGGATACATCAATCTAAAAACAAGGATAATAGGGTATGATTTGAGCAGGAGAAATAGCATCTGTTGAAAAACAGATATAAAATTTACCCTCATTTCAAGTAAAAGAGCATAAAATATCATAATATTGCCTAAAATTTAAACCTAAAAAACAGTAAATCATGCTAAAACTACGTGAGGAGGCTATAAAAGAGGTGGCACACCGAAAATACCAATTATTTGAGCGGAAAGAAAGTAGGATTTCCGACTTTTATGCAGAAAATGTATTTGGAGATGCCGAAATGCGATCACATCTCTCTGTAGAATTGTATGAGCGATTAGTTCGTTGTATAGATCGCGGCGAGAGGATAGATTACGATATTGCCGAAGCGGTGGCCACCGCATTAAAGTCATGGGCTATGACGCGTGGCGTAACGCATTATACGCATTGGTTTCACCCACTTCGTGGCACCACAGCCGAAAAGCATGATGCGTTTTTTGAAATACGAAACGGGCAGCCCATGGAGCATTTCAAAGGCAGCTCTTTGATACAGCAAGAGCCGGATGCCTCTTCGTTTCCGCATGGCGGCATACGTTCTACTTTTGAAGCACGCGGCTACACCGCATGGGACGCCTCCTCTCCTGCTTTTATTTATGAAATAGCCAACGCCAAAACATTATGTATTCCCACTGTTTTTGTGTCGTTCACTGGCGCCGCATTGGATAATAAAGCGCCTTTGCTAAAATCCATTGCCGCCATAGACAAAGCGGCAACAGAGGTATGCCAATATTTTGATAAGGAGGTTCAGAAAGTAACGGTCTCTCTAGGTGCCGAACAGGAATATTTTTTGGTGGACAGATCATTATTTATGGCCCGGCCTGACTTAGTGATGTGTGGCCGTACTTTATTCGGCCATTCTCCCTCACGTGGGCAACAGCTCAGCGATCATTATTTTGGTTCTATTCCGCGCCGCGTAACCAATTTCATGGTGGAGTTTGAAACAGAAGCCTTGCGATTAGGCATTCCCGTGCGCACACGTCATAACGAAGTAGCACCTGGCCAGTTTGAAGTGGCGCCGCAATTTGAAGAACTCAATTTAGGTACCGACCATAACGTCCTACTTATGGATATCATGGAACGTGTAGCCGAGAAACATGATTTTCGTGTTTTGTTTCATGAAAAGCCTTTCAAAGGTATCAACGGAAGCGGTAAACATAACAACTGGTCGCTTATTACGCAAGACGGACGCAATTTGCTTTCGCCCACCAGCAAGGCCAAAGAGAACTTACAGTTCTTAACTTTTTTGGTTTGCACCGTTAAAGCTGTTCACGATTACGCCGATTTGCTTCGTGCCAGTACGGCTTCGGCCGGTAATGACTTGCGCCTTGGCGGGCATGAAGCGCCGCCGGCTATCATTTCTGTTTTCTTAGGTGCTCAGCTAAGCTCTGTTTTAGACGAATTGGACAAAAATGCCAACGTGAAAGTCGGGAAGGGTGATAATGTCTATCTGAAACTCGGCATCAGCAAAATTCCGGAGATTATTTTAGACAATACCGACCGTAATCGCACCAGCCCGTTTGCTTTTACAGGCAATAAGTTTGAATTTCGTGCCGTGGGTTCTACCGCCAATCCAGCCATTCCGATGACGGTGCTGAACACAGCAGTGGCTGATGTACTTTGCCAATTCAAGCTTCTATTGGATAAAGAATTAGAAAAGGAAACGAAAAAAGAAGTGGCGATTATCAATGTGTTGCGCCGGTTTATCAAACAGAGTAAGAACATCTTATTTGAGCGGGATAATTACAGCCATGATTGGGTGGAAGAAGCTCAAAAGCGTGGATTAACCAATTTACAGACCACCCCGGAAGCATTGGCAGCCTATCGCAGTCAAGAAAGTAAAGCGTTGTTTGAGAGGCAGGCGGTGTTCACTCCTGTAGAGCTCGAAGCGCGCACGCATTTGCTGATGGATGAATACGTGATGAAAGTGCAAATAGAATCGCGTGTGATTGGTGATTTATCTTTAAATCATATCATCCCGACTGCCATTAAATATCAAAACATGCTGTTGGAAAATTACAACGGATTGACACAGCTCAAGCTAGATACTAAATATGTGCATGGATTGATAAAAGATATCAGTGAGCATATTGCGCAAATACAGCAGATGGTGGAAGATATGACGGAAGAGAGAAAACGCGCTAACGCCATTGAATCCGAGACAACACGGGCCGAAGCATATTGTCATAAGGTGCGTCCGTATTTTGAAAAGATCCGTTATCATGTTGATAAATTAGAGCTCTTGGTGGACAATGACGATTGGCCATTGCCGAAATACAGAGAACTGCTTTTTTATAAATAAATGAGGGAGCGGAGGTAATATAAGAAAGAAAAGAGGTAGCCTTGCATAGACAGAAATAATACAACAAGTGTGATGAGTGTTTTTCTCTGATTTGCTATTCTCTAATATTCATTTCAAGTGTGGTGCCTGTTGTATCTGTTGTATAAGTGTTAGTAAATATAGGAAATGCCGAAGATTAAGGTAAGATAAACTGCACCTTGTTATCATTTTCTTTATCGGTTAAGATGCCGAAAGTATCATAAGTCGTTCTCGGATGTTCACTTATAATATCTGTTATCTTCTTCTTGCCCCATCATGGCCATACAACTGTATTCTTCGTTTCCTACTTTCCAAGCCATCCCCTTTTAAATTGGAGCCGGAATAAAGAAATTGAAAATTATGCCTCTGTATTATTCTCTTCGGCAGAAGCTGATGATTCGTCTGGTGTCTCAGTCGGTGGTGCAGCATCAGCCACCGGAGCCTTTTCAGCAGCCGGTGCAGCTTTAGCTTTAGGAGCAGAAGATCCGGCGCGACGTGTACGTTTCTTAGCAGGCGTTTTGGCAGATGTGTCTTTCAAGAGATTCGGATTATAATCCACCAGTTCAATCATAGCCATTTCAGCGTTATCACCTTGGCGGTTACCGAGCTTGATAATACGCAAATAGCCACCCGGACGGTTACTCACTTTTGCAGCTACGTCGCGGAACAATTCAGCCACAGCCTCTTTATTTTCAAGTTCACTGAATACAACACGACGAGAATGTGTCGAATCTGTTTTGCTTTTCGTAATAATCGGCTCAAGATATTTGCGCAATTCTTTGGCTTTGGCCAATGTGGTGTTAATACGTTTGTGGATAATCAGCGAAGACGCCAAATTTGCTAACAAGGCATGGCGATGTGCTGTCTTTCTACCTAAGTGATTGTCTTTTTTTCCGTGTCTCATCTTAACTCTTATTACGGAGCATTACTGCTTACCGGTTATTCTAATTATTCTTTATCTAATTTATATTTGGCTACGTTCATGCCGAAATGCAAGCCTTTCACACGTACCAAATCTTCTAATTCCACCAATGATTTCTTACCGAAATTGCGGAATTTGAGCAAATCATTTTTATTGAATGCTACCAATTCTCCAAGTGTTTCCACATCTGCTGCTTTCAAGCAATTGAGTGCTCTAACGGATAAATCCATATCAACTAATTTTGTTTTCAGCAGCTGACGCATGTGTAATGATTCTTCATCAAATTCATCTGACTGTGATTTTTCTTCTGAGTCAAGTGTTATTTTCTCATCGGAGAATAGCATGAAGTGATGGATAAGAATTTTGGCACTTTCTTTAAGAGCATCTTTAGGATGAATAGAACCATCTGTTTGCAGCTCAATAATCAGCTTTTCAAAGTCTGTTTTTTGCTCTACGCGGTAGTTTTCGATATTATATTTCACATTCACAATAGGTGTGAAGATGCTGTCAACAGCAATAACACCTACTTCGCTTCCTGATTGTTTATTTTCTTCGGCAGGGCGATAACCTCGGCCTTTGTCAATGGTAAGCTCAATATTCAGCTTCACTTTTTCATCCATGTTACAAATCACCAAATTGGGATTAAGCACTTGGAAAGCCGAAGTGAATTTGCCTAAATCGCCGGCAACAAATTTATCAGAGCCTGTAAAATTCACCACTACACGCTCATGCTCTACAGAATCAATCTGACGTTTGAAGCGAATTTTCTTTAAGTTCAGAATGATTTCCGTAACATCTTCTACTACGCCTTTGATAGTAGAAAATTCATGGCTTACACCATCAATTTTCACTGAAGTGATTGCAAAACCTTCAAGAGAAGACAATAAAATACGTCGCAAAGAATTACCGATGGTAATGCCGTAACCCGGCTCTAAAGGTCTGAATTCGAACTTACCTAAAAACTCATCTGAATCGAGAAGTATTACTTTATCTGGTTTCTGAAAATCTAGAATTGCCATGTTTGTTTATATTGGATTATTAACGTGAATAAATTATTTAGAGTACAATTCAACAATAAGGTGTTCCTGAATATTTTCAGGTATTTGTTCGCGACGGGGTGCCATAACAAACGTGCCTGTTAAATGTGTCGGATCCCAGCTCAGCCAATCAAACTTAACTTCTGCATTGCTTACGGAATTACGGATAACACCTAAAGATTTAGATTTCTCACGCACTTCCACTTTGTCGCCGGTTTTAAGTTGGTAAGACGGAACATTAACAAGTTCTCCGTTCACGCTGATATGTTTATGCGTAACCAATTGGCGAGCTGCGGCACGCGTAGGAGCAATACCCAAGCGATAAACAACATTATCTAAACGGGATTCGCAAAGCATCAACAGTAGTTCGCCGGTAATACCGCGCATACGGCTGGCTTTGTCAAACATTTTTCTGAATTGACGCTCTAAAATACCGTAAGTATATTTAGCCTTTTGCTTTTCTTGCAATTGGATAGCATATTCAGACATTTTACGCTTACGCTTAGAAGGGCCGTGCATGCCGGGCGGATAATTTTTCTTTTGAAGGTATTTGTCCGGGCCAAAAATAGGCTCTCTAAACTTACGTGCGATTTTGGATTTTGGTCCTGTGTATCGTGCCATGTGCTTGTTCTAAAAATATTTTGTATAACGATTAAACTCTTCTCTTTTTTGGTGGACGACAGCCGTTATGCGGAATGGGTGTAATATCAAAAATCTCCGTTACTTCAATACCGGAATTATGAATACTACGAATCGCCTGTTCGCGACCGGCGCCAGGACCTTTCACAAAGACTTTCACTCTGCGTAATCCGTTGTCATACGCTTCTTTCGCGCAGTCTTGAGCCGCCATTTGAGCAGCGTAAGGTGTGTTTTTCTTTGATCCTCTGAATCCCATTTTACCGGCAGAAGACCAAGATATAACCTGTCCCTGATTATTGGTAAGCGAGATAATGACATTGTTAAAAGTAGCATTGATGTGGCATTGCCCCACTGCATCTACTTTTACATTCTTTTTTGCTTGTTTTTGTTTTGACATGTTGTCCTTTGGTTATAATTTCAACAATTACTTAGTTACTTTTTTCTTATTGGCAATGGTCTTGCGTTTACCTTTACGTGTACGGCTGTTGTTTTTTGTTCTTTGGCCGCGCAAAGGCAATCCTACGCGATGGCGAATACCTCTGTAAGAGCCTATATCCATAAGGCGTTTGATGCTTAGCTGCACATCCGAACGCAAAGCGCCTTCTACTTTAAGAGATGCGTTGATATAATTACGGATTTTTGCCAGTTGATCATCATTCCATTCACCAACTTTGGTATTGTAATCAATGCCTGAGCTTTCAAGAATTTTACGGGCAGTGCTTCTGCCAATACCATAAATATAGGTGAGACCAATTTCGCCTCTTTTGTTTTTTGGTAAATCTATACCTGCGATCCTTGCCATATTATTTTAGTAACTGTTTTTTATAAATTATTTATCCTTGTCTTTGTTTGTAACGTGGATTTTTCTTGTTAATAACATAAAGACGTCCTTTGCGACGAACGATTTTACATTCTTCACTACGTTTCTTTACTGATGCTTTTACTTTCATAACTATACTATTACTTATATCTGTAACTAATTCTACCTTTTGTTAAATCATAGGGTGACATTTCAACACGCACCCTATCACCCGGTAAAATTTTGATGTAATTCATTCTCATTTTACCTGATATGTGGCAAATAATCACATGCCCATTTTCCAACTCCACTTTAAACATGGCGTTTGAAAGCGCTTCTACGATGATTCCATCCTGCTCTATGGATGTTTGTTTTGCCATATATTATGCCAACGTGATGTTGTTATTTTCTTTTATTACTTCTTCAATATATTCAAATGTTGATAAGACGTCTGCTTTTTCTTTTCCGATGGCAATAGTATGTTCGTAATGTGCCGATGGCATACCATCCCTTGTTACGACTGTCCATCTATCGCGAAGGGTTCTTACATCGCGTTGTCCTTGATTTATCATAGGTTCAACGGCTATAATCAATCCTTCTTTCAACAAAGGGCCATTTCCTCGCTTACCATAGTTAGGCACTTCCGGTGATTCGTGTAATTGCTTACCGATACCATGACCAACCAATTCACGCACAACGCTAAATCCATTCGATTCGGCATGCTGCTGAACAGCATAACTGATATCACCGAGCCGATTGCCGATAAGCGCTTTCTCAATGCCTTTCTGCAAACATTCACGTGTAACTTTCATCAGCTTGATCGTTGCTTGCGGCATCTCTCCCAAGCCAAATGTAAACGCTGAGTCGCCATGATAACCATTCAGATACACTCCGCAATCAATCGAGACTAGATCACCTTCCTGAAAAGGTTTATCGGAAGGGAATCCATGTACCACCATTTCATTAACAGAGATACAGAGAGAAAAAGGATATCCTCTGTAGTTTTTGAATGATGGAACTGCGCTGTGATCACGAATAAATGTTTCAGCGATACGATCCAACTCCTTTCCGGTAATGCCCGGTCTTAAAAACCGTGCTACCTGAGCATGTGTTTTACCAACAAGTAAAGAACTCTGTCGTATTAATTCAATCTCTTCTGCCGATTTGTAAACAATCATACACGTTTACATGCCGGCATAGCCCATCATAGATGAACGGCCTTTTATTCTGCCTGATTTCATTAATCCTTCATATTGTCTAGTCCGCAAATGGCTATCAATTTGGCTGAGTGTGTCTAAGACTACACCCACCAAAATGAGTAGCGATGTGCCACCATAGAACTGGGCAAAAGCTGAGTTTACACCAACCAAGCTTGCAATTGATGGTAAGATAGCTACGAATGCCAAGAAAAACGAGCCCGGAAGGGTTATTTTTGACATGACATGGTCAATATATTCAGCTGTTTTTTTGCCTGGTTTTATACCGGGTATAAAGCCACCATTACGTTTCAAATCATCCGCAATCTGCTGCGGGTTAACTGTAAGTGCTGTATAGAAATACGTGAAAGCAATAATCATGATGGCGAACACGAGGTTGTACCAAAAACCGGTATAGTCGCTAAAATTACGCACCACCCAGTTGCCACCTTCGCTGGAGAAACCGGCTAATACAATAGGTATAAACATAATAGCCTGTGCAAAGATGATAGGCATCACACCGGCTGCATTCACTTTCAGAGGTAAATACTGGCGCACGCCTCCGTATTGTTTGTTACCCACAATTTTCTTGGCAAATTGGATCGGAATACGTCTTGTGCCTTGAACAAGCAAAATAGAAACAATAATAACAAGAAGTAAGATGACCATTTCCAATAGGAACATCACCATGCCTCCTCCTTCCGGGCGCAGACGTGATACAAATTCAACACCCATCCCTTGTGGTAAGCGAGCGATGATACCGATCATGATAAGTAAAGAAATACCGTTACCAATACCGCGTTCCGTAATTCTTTCACCAAGCCACATCACGAATATGGTGCCAGCGATAAGAATGGTAATAGCTAATATCCACCACATGGTAGAATCGGGACGCGCATTAGAAGGTACGTATGCCGCTAAATAACTTGGCGCCTGCGCAGCAGTAATCATAACTGTAAGAGCACGTGTAATCTGATTAATTTTATTTCTACCGCTTTCGCCTTCTTTCTGTAATTTTTGGAAATACGGGATAGCAATACCTAAAAGCTGTACAATAATGGAAGCAGAGATATAGGGCATGATACCCAAAGCAAAAATAGAGGCGTTTTCAAAAGCACCACCCGTAAATGCATTGATGATATCCAAAATATTTCCTCCTCCGGCAGCACTTTGCTGAGCTAGGATTTGGGAATCTATACCTGGCAAAATGATGTATGAACCCAAACGATATACCATTACCATTAACAGCGTAGTGGTGATACGCGAGCGCAATTCTTCGATTTTCCAAATATCTTTTATTTTCGCTATTAATGCTTTCATTTATTCTTTAAATTTTTTCAGCCTTACCACCGTTTTTTTCAATAGCTGCAATCGCTGTAGCTGAGAAAGCATGTGCCTTAACTGTGATAACGGCTTTTAGTTCGCCACGACCAAGAATTTTAACTTTGTCATTTTTAGAGATCAAACCGTTAGAACGCAAAAGATCAATCGTAATTTCTTTCACGCCGCTTTTTTCTGCTAATACCTGTAGGGCATCCAAATTAAGCGGCTTGTATTCAACGCGGTTAAAGTTTGTGAATCCATATTTAGGCAAACGACGCTGAAGAGGCATTTGACCGCCTTCGAAGCCGATTTTCTTGCTGTTGCCGGAACGTGATTTAGCGCCTTTGTGACCACGGCCGGCAGTACCGCCGGTGGTAGAACCTTCACCTCTTCCCAAGCGCTTTGAACTATGAACAGCGCCTTTTGCCGGTTTTAAATTACTTAATTTCATGCCTTAATATCTTATTACTTTACTTCTTTTACTTCTACCAAATGACGTACGGTATTTACCATGCCTAAAATCTGTGCTGTTGCTTCATGCTCCACCACTTGGTTTGTTTTACGCAACCCCAATGCAATCAACGTTGCTTTTTGATTATCCGGGCGTTTAATCTTACTACGCACCTGCTTTATTTGAATTTTTCCCATGAGTCTGCTAATTATCCGTTGTACACTTTATCAAGTTTAAGACCTCTTTCCTGTGCTACAGTACGTGCATCACGTAACATACTTAAAGCTTCAAAAGTAGCTTTTACTACGTTCTGAGGGTTAGAAGAGCCTTTAGATTTACATAATACATCCTTCACGCCTACACTCTCAAGTACCGCACGCATCGCGCCACCGGCAATTACACCTGTACCGTGTGCAGCAGGCTTCATAAATACCATAGAGGAAGAAAATTTAGCCACCTGTTGATGTGGAATGGTGCCATTGATAATAGGCACTTTTATCAAATTTTTCTTTGCATCATCAATACCTTTGGATATGGCATCGGTTACCTCATTGGCTTTCCCTAAACCGTAGCCGACTACACCATTTTCATTACCTACCACCACAATGGCTGAAAAGCTGAAATGACGACCGCCTTTGGTTACTTTGGTGACGCGTTGCACTGCTACCAAACGGTCTTTTAGTTCAATTTCGCTAGATTTTACACGTTTTACGTTTGTATTTGCCATATCTCAATTAAAATTTTATTCCAACTTCGCGGGCACCTTCTGCCAACGATTTAACTCTTCCATGATATAAAAATCCGCCTCTGTCAAAAGCGACTTCATTCAATCCGGCAGCCACTAACTTCTCGCCTATTTTTTTACCAACCAATTTAGCTTCTTCAGTTTTGTTCAGCTTTTGTGATTGGATGTCTTTATCCTGTGAAGACGCAGCAAGCAACGTGTTTCCTTTCAGGTCGTCAATAGCTTGAACATAAATATAGCTATTGCTTCTATAGACAGCCAAACGTGGCTTTTCGGCTGTGCCTTTCACAACCTTGCGAACGCGAAAGCGAATACGTTGTCTTCTAGCTTTTTTATCGAATGACATATTGTTCTTGTTATTTCATTAATTATTTCCCTTTGCTGGCAGACTTACCTGCTTTTCTTCTTATTACTTCATTAGCAAACTTAATACCTTTGCCTTTGTATGGTTCCGGTTTACGCAATGAGCGTAATTTAGCGGCTACCTGACCTAAAAGCTGGTTATCTATGCAATGTAAAATGACTCTCGGCGCTTTCCCTTTTTCCGTAATGGTCTCCGCCTTGATTTCTTTTGGCAGTTCGAAAATCAAGTTGTGCGAAAAGCCCAAGCTTAAGTCTAATTGCTGGCCTTTCACTTCTGCTTTAAAACCCACACCAACCAATTCTTGTTCTGATGTGAAGCCTTTAGATACGCCGATTACCATATTCTGTATCAACGCACGGTACAGACCGTGTAAAGAG
>JAIXKU010000077.1 GCA_026936045.1 Flavobacteriales bacterium | reverse complement strand
GTCATATAATCATCTTTTGATAGTCTTTTTCCTGACTTCTGCCCTTACGTATCAAAGATTAGGCGCACAATACCCGCTTACCGTTACCGATGCAGATGGGAATGAATACCCCACCGTGCGCATTGGCAATCAAATCTGGATGAAAGAGAATTTGAGAGCTACGCATTATCTCACGGGCGAGCCGATAACTCAAATACAACTCAAGGAGGACTGGCGTAATACCAAAGAAGGCGCCTGGTGTAATTATCAGAATGATACGGCTTTAGCTAAGCAATATGGCCGTTTGTATAACTATCAGGCGGTTTATAACTGGCGAGGCATCTGCCCTTGGGGTTGGCATATTCCGTCTTTGTATGAATGGGAACAGCTGATTCGGTATTTGGAAGGAGAATCGGTGGCCGGTGTGAAGATGAAAGCCGTTGGCAAATGGAAAAACCTCAAGCAACCGGTAATTGGGGCGGTCGCTTTTCAGGCTCTACCGGCAGGCTTTAGAAATGCAATGGGCTATTTTGATAATCTCGGATCCAACGCCTCTTTTTGGTCTGCTACATTACGTGAAACTAATTTAGCCTGGTTTTTTATTATCAATCAAGATGATAACCGGCTGCTTAAAGTCAGCGGAGATATTAATTATGGCATGTCTTGTCGTTGTGTGAAGGATTAAGTCATTCCTTTTGGCTATATATTAGTGTACCTTTGTACCGAAGACAGGTATGGATTTTCAATTGGTTTCATCATATAAACCCACAGGCGATCAGCCGGAGGCTATTCGTCAATTGTTGAAAGGTTTGGAACAAGGGGAACGGTTTCAAACATTATTGGGTGCAACGGGTACGGGCAAAACGTTTACCATAGCCAATGTGGTGGCTCAAATTCGCAAACCCACGTTGGTTTTGAGTCATAACAAGACCTTAGCGGCACAGCTTTATGGGGAATTTAAACAGTATTTTCCACAAAATGCGATTGAATATTTTGTTTCCTACTATGATTATTACCAACCGGAAGCATATATTCCCTCAACCGATATTTATATTGAGAAAGACCTGTCTATCAATGATGAAATTGAGAAATTGCGACTAAGCGCCACATCGGCTTTGCTTTCCGGAAGGCGCGATGTCATGGTGGTTTCATCGGTATCATGTATTTATGGTATGGGCAATCCTGAGGATTTCTATGAGCAAAGTATCCGCATTAAAAAGCATGAGCGCATCAGTCGTAATCGTTTTTTATTACGCCTGGCAGATGCCATGTATTTCCGAACGGAGCTGGAATTTAAACGCGGCACATTTCGTGTAACGGGCGATACCGTTGATGTGTTTTTAGCTTATGCTGATAATGCTGTGCGGTTCTATTTTTTGGGCGATGAGATTGAAGAGATTGAACTGATAGATCCTTTTACCGGCAAAACATTAGACCATTTATCTCAGTTTGTTATAAACCCGGCTAATCTCTTTGTCACAACGCGGGAGCGGATAAATAATGCCATACGTACGATTCAGGATGATATGATGGCACAGGTAGAGCATTTTAGAGAGATTGGTAAACCGCTTGAAGCTAAAAGGCTACAGCAACGTGTGGAATACGATATGGAGATGATTCGCGAGTTGGGTTATTGCTCAGGTATTGAGAATTATTCACGCTATTTTGACGGTAGAAAGGCCGGTACGCGTCCTTTCTGTTTACTGGATTATTTTCCGGATGACTGGCTGTTGGTGATAGACGAAAGCCATGTCACCATACCGCAACTGCGTGCGATGTACAATGGCGACCGCCATCGGAAAGTGAATTTGGTAGAATACGGATTTCGCTTGCCGGCGGCATTAGATAACCGGCCGTTACGGTTTGAAGAATTTGAAGCGTTAATCAATCAGGCGATTTATGTGAGTGCCACACCCGGCGATTACGAATTGCAGCAATCACAAGGGGTGTTTGTCGAGCAGGTGATTCGCCCAACCGGTTTACTTGATCCCATTGTAGAGATACGACCATCTGTTAACCAGGTGGATAATCTTTTGCATGAGATTGAATTAAGGGCAAAGAAGGATGAGCGTGTATTGGTAACCACACTGACCAAGCGTATGGCCGAAGAGCTGAACAAATATTTAACTAAGCTGCATGTGCGTTGTCGATATATTCATTCGGAAGTGGATACGCTGGAACGGGTAGAAATTTTGCGCGATTTGCGCTTAGGTGTTTTTGATGTTTTGATTGGTGTAAATCTGCTGCGCGAAGGACTTGATTTGCCCGAAGTGTCCTTGGTCGCTATTTTGGATGCTGATAAAGAAGGCTTTTTACGCAATCAGCGATCTCTGATTCAGACCATGGGACGTGCTGCCAGAAATATCAATGGACGGGTTATCATGTATGCGGATAAGATAACGGAAAGCATGCAAAAGGCCATTGACGAAACGGAACGCCGAAGAGAAAAGCAGATTGCTTACAATAGGAAACATAATACGGTTCCGCGCCCGTTGGAGAAATCGAAAGAAGCTATTTTGCAACAAACGCAGATAGCGGCTGTCGGCAAAGAAAAAACCTATGTGCAGCCGGATGAAATATCTTTGGCGGCAGAAGAAAACATGCAATATCGCAGCCGTGCCGATGTGCAAAAAGGCATAGATATCATTCGTAGAAAAATGGAGCAAGCCGCCCGTAAACTGGATTTTATCGAAGCAGCGATATTACGAGATGAGCTATTTGAACTACAAAAATTACTCTCTGATTTCCCTTCCTGAAATCCATTAAAGAAACAAGGCCAATCCCAGACAAACCGTATATAACAATGTTATCAGCACAACCACTTTTAACTGCTGATCTAAAATACGCGGCACGGGATGAATAGAAATGCGGATTAAATGCGGTATGATAATTAATAAAGGCAGTAGGTACAACATGGTATAAACACCAGTGGTGAAATATTGAAATACGATAGCTAAACCAAGTCCTGTTAGCATCAAAAAATAATGATAGATAATGGCTCCTTTCAATCCCAAACGTACAGGTATGGTTATCTTTCCAAAAGCGGCATCATTCTCTTTATCACGCAGATTATTCATATTTAGCACACCGGCTGAGAATAACCCGATAGCCGCTGCCGGTAAGAATATCATGGGTTCGATGGCTTTATATTGTAAATAAAAACTGCCTGAGACGGCTACCGGCCCGAAGAACAGTAAAACAAACAAATCACCCAATCCACGATAACCGTAGGCATTTTTTCCTACCGTATAAAAGATGGCAGCTGCAATGGAAGTCAAGCCTAATGAGAGAAAAAACACACCGTCTTTCCAGCTCAACCCTGGCAGACTAACGCCAATTAAAGATAAGCCTGAGATAAAAGAAACCGTGATAAAAAGGCCCAGCGCAAAACGCATTTGTTTTGCATTGATCACGCCGCTTTGCATTGTTCTGACAGGCCCGGTGCGGTACAAATTGTCGGTGCCTTTTACAAAATCACCGTAATCGTTGGCAAAGTTTGAAAGAATTTGGAGCAAGAGAGCTGTCAGGACGGAGAGTATGGCAATCCAAATATTAAATGTCCCGTAGTACAAAGCCAAGAGATTACCTGCTATCAGCCCGCTTATGGCTAAGGGCAGCGTACGTAAACGTGCAGCATGTATCCATGCCTGAATGGATGACATGCGTCTTAGGGAAATTTAGGAAATTGAGAGAAGTCCGGTTTGCGCTTCTCCATAAATGCATTCTTACCTTCTTTGGCCTCTTCGCTTAAATAATAAAGCAGTGTGGCATTCCCGGCCAGTTCCTGAATACCGGCTTGTCCATCCAGCTCGGCATTAAACGACGATTTGAGCATGCGAATGGCAATAGGGCTTTTTTCCATGATTTTTTTACACCAGGCCACGGTTATTGCCTCTATTTCTTGAAGAGAGACCACTTTGTTGACTAATCCCATATCTAGCGCTTCTTCTGCGTTGTACTGGTCACAGAGATACCATATTTCACGCGCTTTTTTTTGACCTACAATACGTGCTAAATACGATGCGCCAAATCCGCCATCAAAACTGCCGACAGTAGGACCTGTTTGACCAAAACGGGCGTTCTCTGCAGCAATTGTCAGATCGCAGACTACATGCAATACATGACCGCCGCCTACCGCATATCCTTTCACCATGGCGATAACGGCTTTTGGTATGGAACGAATTAGTTTTTGTAAATCTAATACATTGAGTCGAGGTACTAAATCTGTACCAACGTAGCCGCCATGTCCGCGCACACCCTGATCGCCACCGCTACAGAAGGCGTCATCACCCGTGCCGGTCAGAATGATACTGCCGATATCCATATTGTCACGGCATATATGCATAGCGTCAATCATTTCTTGTACTGTCAGTGGTGTAAAGGCATTACGCTTATGCGGCCGATTGATGGAAATACGTGCAATCCCCTCAAAAAAATCAAAATTAATTTCTTTGTAAGCTTTTATCGGTGTCCAGTTAAATGAGCTCATGTTCTTATGAATTTTGTCGTAAATATTGATAAAAATCTGCAAATGTTTGTGAAGATAATTCAGGATCGGATTGTATTTCAATAATAGCAGCACCCATATTAGATAAGTTTTCACGCAAATCTGCCAAATCTTTTTCGTTTGTACAGCACATATAAGGTAAGCCAAAATGATGAGCGAGATGCTCAAATTTGCGTGCAGGCTGTCTCATTTCAAAATAGTCTTCCAGCTCGGCTACATGCTTAGAACCTTCTATTAGTCGGAATATGGAGCCACCCCGGTTATTGATAACAATGATGGTGAGATTAGACGGAAAGGGATTTATCCAAAGAGCATTGCTGTCGTATTGAAAAGATAAATCGCCCACAATGAGAAAATGGTTTTTCTTAGGACAGGCTAAAGCGTGGCCTACGGCTGTACTGACAACACCGTCTATGCCGCTTACACCCCGATTGCCGTAATAGGTGATTGATGCCGGTAAAAGATGAAAGAAAATCTGTGTATAACGAACAGGGCTGCTGTTGCCGATGTGCAAAATGCTATCAGGCGGTAACGCCGAACATAGTTGGTGAAAAATATACCAATCGGAGTAAGGTACGCTTTGCGCGAACGTATGTAGCTGGGTTTGTTTATTCTGTGCTTGTATAATCCACTGTTCAAAAAAATCACGTTCAGATAGCAGCGGTTTTTCAATCAATGTATTAAGCCAAACAGCCGGCTCTCCTTTGACCTGATAGGAGAGATGTCGGAATGTATCAACAAGATGTCTGCGATTGTCTATATGTACATGAAACAAATCGGGAATGGAACGCAGATATTGTTTGAGCTTTTTAGACACAACCGATCGGCCAAAACTGATAAGTATATTGGGTGCTGAAAGGGTATCTGTATCTGATGCAAGGACTTCATTGATATTCTGAATGGATGCAGCGACTGGGAGATTTGATAATGATTCGGTGATGACAACCCAGTTACAGACGCGAATACCATGCTCAATGGCTTTTGCCGTTTCTGCATCAACATCTTGCTGTCCTGCCAGTATCCATACGCGTGGTGCAGAAGGGAAAGGGATATTAAAATTATATTGCTCGGAAGATATGTCTGATTGAAGCATTGAAATGGTTTCGGTATGTGTAGCCGGTAATTCATATAAAGGTTCATGCAATGGGATGTTGATATGAACAGGGCCTTTTTTATTAATGGCCAGGCACAATGCCTCATTCAAACTACGTTGTACAAACCAGATATCATCTTCATGAAAGCTGTCGCCTTCAAGATTGTATGATTGTATAACAAAGGCGTCAAAAATATGTGACTGTTGAATAGACTGTCCATCATCTTGATTTATCCACGCGGCCGGTCTGTCTGCAGTTAATGCAATGATTGGCACTTGCGAGTACATGGCTTCAGCCAAAGCCGGTGAGAGGTTGAGGGCTGCCGTGCCCGATGTGCAGATAATCACAACAGGACGTTTTGATTGTTGCGCTATGCCAAGCGCCACATAACCGGCCGATCTTTCATCAATTACTGTATGGCAGTTGAATCCTTTATGTCTGACAAAAGCTAAAGTGATAGGAGCCGAACGAGAGCCAGGGGCAATAACCACATCTTGTACACCGTGTGCAGCGCAGATAGTAGCCATAGCCGGTGTGTTTTTATGGCCTGTTTTCATGGTGATAAAGGTAATAAAAGACCGTTTAATTTATGGTTTGAATGCGTGTTGAATAGAAAGAGCTTTGTTTTCGGTCTCCAACCATTCGTCTTCTGGATTGGAGTCGGCGGTGATACCGGCACCCGAATAGATATAGGCACTATCGTTAACAAGCATCAAACATCGGAGATTAACAAATAGATGCGATGCCTGTGTATCCACTGGTCCGGTAAATCCGGCATAGTATAATCGGTCATGCAACTCTACATCCTGAATAATGTTTGCCATCTGCTTGGGATAAGCACCCACGGCAGGTGTTGGATGTAAGCGAAGCGCTAGTTGAAGTATCTCTTTCACATCAGGCACTACATTAAAGTCAAAACGGAATTTTGTTTGCAAATGCAGAAGATTACCTATGGCTAATGTATAAGGTCCCTCTTGCTTTATTGTGCCATGAATAACCGAAGAGATTTCTTCGTTAATAAAACGTGTAACGATATCTTGTTCTATTCTTTCTTTCTCACCCCAATCTCTTTTCTCATGAAGCAATTTGGTACCGGCTAGGGACACAGTCTCACCTTGTTGTTGATGCTGATGTAAGAGTATCTCGGGTGTTGCGCCCAGCCAGGTTCCGGTATAGGGCGTAGAAATATATGAAATAAATGTTTGCGGATAAAGAGAACGCAGCGTATGCAGTGTTTTTAGAATAGAAAATTCAGAAGGTAAAATAGCCTCTCGCAATACCGATAGAGCCATTTTTTCTAATCGCTTATTTTTTATCCATGTTTTAACCCTGTTGACACTATCAATAAATTTCTCCTTTTGTGTGAGGAGAAGAGTTTCAGAAGGACGTTGCCAAAAATCGGTTTCGGAGATATGGTTTAAACGATTTTGAATCTCTTCAGGCAGTTGCTGTTCATCGCAAATAAAATGGGGCTGAATGCGGACAAAAGGTTTATGTTCGCCGACTTGAAATGGATGAAACCAATACTCTTTATTTTTTATCATTCCATCTGTCTTATCCAGAAGTTGAATGTAAAACGTAAAAGAGCTTTGACTAGGTAAAGAAAAACCTGCCAAAGCCAACTGGCAGGTTTTTGTTGAGCTTAAAAGTTTTTCTGTAAGAGGAGAGAACAGGTTCACGTTATCTGCTTAGAATAATTTTTTTGGTTAGGCTTTTATTCTCTTGTCTAATTTCTACAAAATAGAGTCCGTTTGGATAGGCTGACAAATCAAGAGCATGAGAGAAATCACCTTCGTTCGCTATCTTTTCTGATTGCAGCAGACGTCCCATCATATCATACACTAAAATATCGTAGGTTTTGGTTTCGGGTAGAATCATTTGCAGCCATCCATCCGTCGGATTAGGATATACCTGCACATCTTTCAAACCTACTACAGATTCCACACCTAAGGAGGCATCACAAACAACCGGAAAGACAGCAAGAGATACATCTAATCCCCAAGATGCGCTGTTATCAAAACGCAACCAACTGTTGTCCGATGCTTGTTCCCAAGCCGTGGCCGGTATTTGATCGCCATCTTTAGAGGTATATAATGCCACGGCAAGCGAACCGGAATAGGTCATTTTAATACCTGCAAAAAAGTTATTGCCAACCGCAATCGGTGTGGATAATGTAAGTAAAGTATATTGTCCGCCAGACACGTGTGAAGCAATAGTAGAAACAGGCATGTTACCGGTGTATAGTTCTGTACCAGGGCTTCCGGAAGCATCAGACCAAAGTACTGCTGCAACGGTAGAACTGGCATTGTAGTTTTCAGCCTTAGCAAACTTGTAGAAGATTTTGGTTACTTGTTTATTGCTGCCTACGTTGGTAAATCTCTCCACTTTAGCTTTGTCACTATAGCTATTATGACCGGCTACATAACCTGAGCCGGGACTTTGCACAACATAAATTGTTTCTATATCACCGGCTGTCCAATTGCTAAGCGTATCACAAGAACCGCCACCACCACCACCGGTACAGCCATTGGAGGTTAATAATCCGCTACGGTTAGTATTAACAGCGGCTTGCATACGTGCTTTTTGTCCGGCTGTAAATAGATTCATACAGGCATCATCTACATAATCCATATAGTTCATAAACATCACACCGGGTGATGAAGGTGAACAGGCATCCGTCAGAGGGAAAGTCGGGCAACCATAATTTTCACCGGCTTGGTTTGGGGTATCACTTACGCCGTCTGAACCGGAGCACGAACCATTATCGTCCCCCCAAATATGTTTCAAATTAAGCCAATGCCCTACTTCGTGTGTTGCAGTACGCCCTTTGTTATAAGGCGCCGAAGCGCCATAAGCAGCGGTGCCAAAACTTTGATAGTTAATCACCACACCATCCTGATTGGCCGGGAATACACCGGGTGGCGTAGCATAGCCTAAAATGCCGCCACTGATTTTACCAACCCAAATATTAAGATATTTATTGCTGGGCCAGGCATCTTTACCACCTTGACTGGAAAATTTGATATAATCGTTATTTATATCAAAAGAAGAAACGGATGTTTGTGTACGCGTAATACCGTTGGTAGGATTACCATTAGGATCTTTGGAGGCTAAGCAAAACTCAATTTCTATATCAGCGGCTAAACCTGAAAAAGCAGAAGGTGTATTCGACGCATCGGCATTTAAACGACGGTAATCGGCATTTAATACATCAATTTGGGATTGTATTCTGGCATCGCTTAAATTTTGAGGGGCTGTATTGTAAACGATATGTACCACAACCGGAATACGTACCAATAAAGCTTTATCAGTTCCGGTCATTGGGTTATCTTTAATCCATTGGTCAGTGAGTTGCTCTATTTCATCAATATTACTTTGCAAAGAGGGATTCTCTTGCAACGCTTTCTGAACAATATAATCTGTGCCGCAGCGATTAGGATTTTGACTGAAGACATTCAGACTAAATACACAGATTGTCAGGAATAAAAGCTTTCTCATACTCTATTTAGATGTTTTATATGAATTCAAAAATACAAAAAAGCCGAGACAAATGTCCCGGCTTAGAAAGGTTTATTCAATAAAATTATTGTTTGATAACTTTCTTTCGAATAATACCGGCAGGCAATTCGATGTCAACGAAATAGGTGCCGGATGCGAAGAATTGCATTGAGAGGGCGTACTGTGTCCATCCGTATGCATGTTCGATATTATCTTGAACCAAGATACGTCCGGATAAGTCATATAAACGAATCTTAACATCAGACTGATTAGCCAGTGTAAACTGAATGTTTACGATATCGTTAGTCGGAACCGGGAACAAGGTAAGTTGTAAATCATCTTCAAGCGGCTGTGTGCCGAGTGTGAGCGTATATATCTGCGTTGTGTCGGTACAACCGTTTGGCGTAGTCGCAATCAGCATATATTGTCCGTTAGAGGATGGTGTATAGCTGCTTTGTACACCGGCCGGTGCAGGAATGTTGGACCAGCTGCTGCCATTATAAAACATCCATTGATAGGAATAAGAACCTGATAGGTTGGATTGCAACTGACCTGTAGCAGTATTATAAACAATGGCAAAATTATAAGGCACATACGGATAATATGAAAGATGCACCGGTGTGCTGTTGTTATAACAAGCTGATATAGGGTCAATGATGCGAACGTAATAGTTGCCGGTGTCTTTTACCCATAATGATTGGGTATTGCTGTTTGGAATAAGCAGATTATTATGATACCATTCATAGATATAACCGGTTACACTGGTACTAAGTTGTGTTGAATCACCATTACAGAATGCAGAAGAGAGCGCAGAGATATCAGGTGCATTAGGTGAAGGATATACTTTGATGGTATCAGTAACCACGATGGTACTGGCTAATACAGGTGAAATGGTATAAGTGCCGCTTGTGCCGCCACCGCCGGACGAAATAGCAACGGTTGAGAATGGGAATGTGCCTGCGCCTGTCAATGTGCCGGTGAAAACGCCACCATTGTCATTGGGAGAGCCGAAAGGTGGGCCGCTATCTTCGTCCCAAAGATTGAATGAGAACGTAGTCCCATTGATGGTTAGGTTCAGATTTGACCATGATGCAGAAGGGCTGTTTGAAACAACTGGAGAGGTATAATTAAAAGAACCGGAGTTGTAGGTAAAGAAGAAATCTACATTGCCGTTACCGCAATTCATTTCTTCAATATCACCGGCAAACCAACAGTCAATGCCGGGTGATAAAGACACCGTAAGTTTTGTGAGCTTCATATCATAAAAATTAACGGTAGTTGTTACAGGATAAAAACCGGGCGCTAAATAATCCACATCAGGTGGATTCATGCCTGAATAGGTTGAAGAGCCGAAGTCCCAGTTATAAGTGATGACTTGCGGTAGTGTAGCAGAAAGATTGGGTGTAAAAGCAAATGTACCGGAATCACAAGCCGAACTTGGTGCAAAATTAAACGCTAAATTACCGGAAGTACCGGGGAATAACATCATTTGGAAATTAAAATCTATTTGGGCCGATTGATTACCCAAAATACCGGCATCAACTACTGCAGTAACATTTACAGTAACATTATAAATACCGGGTGTACCCAAAGGTATGCCACAAACTTTAACGCAACCGCGATTTTCTCCCGAGCTGGGATAAAAAGTGTTATTTGCTTTGTTACTTTGCCAGTTTAATCCGAATGGCAACCCGCTAATGGAGTTAATCTTAACAGATATCAGGTCAACCATGCCCAAAACACCGCCCGAAAACGGACCGGCATCAATTTGAGACGGCAAATATGTTGTAATATTTTCATCGTAAGGCTGACCTTGGGTTGCAGCCGGTAAAGAATCAGGACAAAGACCGCCGCCTGCAATAAAGCAACTGTTATTAATGGCACATCCCGGACATTGAGCTGTGGCACGCTGTGGTATGAAAT
>JAIXKU010000196.1 GCA_026936045.1 Flavobacteriales bacterium | reverse complement strand
CTGTTTATAGCACTGAAAATGTTTCTTTATAAATGAAAATTGAAAGTCTTTTTCACATTCCTTAAAAACGTGTCAAATATGATATTTGTCATATTTTCTCCCTAATCTATTATGTAATTTTGAACATAATTTTATTGTTTAACCATAATTATAATTACTATGTCACTCATTAAGAAAAAATCCGGTTTCCCATCTATCTTCCGTTCCGGTTTGTTGGATGATTGGTTTGCAAATGAACGTTTTTTTGATTCTGACTTTTTTAAAAATGATTGGGTGCCTGCAGTGAATATTGCTGAAAAAGATCAGGCATATGAAGTAGAGATTGCTATTCCCGGCATGAAAAAAGAAGATATCTCCATTCATGTTGACAAAGGGATATTAGAAGTAAGTGGAGAAACAAAAACAGAGAAGGAAGAAAAAGATGAAAAGAAATATACACGAAAAGAATTCTCTTATACCTCTTTTCATCGCTCTTTTCATTTGCCTGAGAATGTGGATGACACCTCTATTAAGGCTAGATATGAAGAAGGTATTCTGAAATTGGAGATAGCCAAAAAGGCTAATCCCTCCTCTACCGATAAAAGAAGTATATTGGTAAGCTAGAATCTATTTGTGTAGTTATAAAAAAGCGGATATTGTCAAATATCCGCTTTTTTAACCCCTGTACGTTGATAAACTCTATATACAGGCAATGAATCTCGCAGAGATGCGTTCTAACTTTATGCCAAGAAGAAAGGCGCACATGCAGACAATGAATAAAATATTTTGTATTAGAATCCAGACAACACTTGCTCTTTTTCTTTGTTTAATGCTTTCTTCATCGTTTTTTGCTCAATCTAAGAAAAGCTTGCAAACGCAAAAGTCAAAACTTCAGAAAGATATTTCATATACATCAAAACTGCTGAAAGAAACACAACAGGATAAGAAAAATTCAATCAGTCAGATAGAAAAACTAAATAAAAGCATTGAGCAACGAACAGAGTTGATTTCCACTATTGAATCAGAGATTTCTTTATTAGAAACGGAGATTGTAAATAATAGACGAGAGGTGGATAAGAAAAATGCCTCGCTTAAAAAGCTAAAAGAACAGTATGCCGAAATGGTTTTTAGGGCATGGTTGAACCGTACTCAGTTTAATCGTGCACTTTACGTGTTTTCTGCACAAAATTTTAATCAAGCCGTTCGTCGCGTTCAATACTTTAATCAGGTGAACGATATTCGTCAACAGCGCCTGGATGAAATAACCGAGACCAACCGTAAATTGCAAGAAAAAATTGATGAACTAAGAAAGAATAGAGAGGAAAAAGCCAATGCGCTCAAAGAACAAAACCTGCAAACAAAAAAATTAGAGGAGGATAAAAAGACAAAAGAGGTTACCCTGACAAAACTTAAATCAAAAGAAAAGGAATTGACGGCAAAGATTAAGAAGAAAGAAGACGAAAAGAAAAAGCTGGAAGATAAGATTAAAGCCATTATTGATAAGGAATTAAAAGAGGCTGAAGAAAAGAAGAAGAAGACCCCAACAACTACGAAAGCACCCACAAAAGAGACGATCAAAGAATCAACAAAAGAGGTAAAAGCAACACCAGGTGGATCTCTTTCTGGCTCAGGATTTTCTTCAAATAAAGGGAAACTGCCCTGGCCGGTGGAAAAGGGTGTTATTACCGGTAAGTTTGGGACACAACCGCATCCGGTATTCTCTAATATTGAGATTAAAAATGATGGTATTGATATCACTACTGATAAAGGTGCTAGCGTAAGATCCGTATTTAAGGGTGAAGTGACCGGTGTTTTCAAGGTGGATGGATATGAAAATGTAGTTATTATTCGTCATGGTGACTATCTTACAGTGTATAGTAATTTAGCCTCAGTTATCATTAGTAAAGGCAATCAGGTTGAAGCCAAACAAAAAATCGGTCTTGTCGCAACGGATGAAGACGGTAAGACGTATCTCAATTTTCAGATTAGATTAGGCAGTGTGGTGCAGAACCCGACAGTTTGGTTAAGCCGTTAATCTTCATTCCGGATATATATCCTCTGCAACCAAAATCATTTAACCCATTTTGATATAGGAAATAATATGTAGGTTTGTTATTACAAATCTCACTTCTTATCTTCTATGAAATATATTCTCTCTATTGACCAAGGAACAACCAGCTCTAGAGCTTTACTATTTAATGCAGAAGGTAAGCTTGTCTCTGTGTCGCAAAAAGAGTTTACACAATATTTTCCCCAGCCGGGATGGGTAGAGCATGACCCTGAAGAAATTTGGCAAACCCAGAAAACAGTATGTCTCGAAGCAATTAAACAAGCAGAAATCGCTGCTTCAGATATTCAGACCATAGGCATAACCAATCAACGTGAGACAACGATTCTTTGGGATAAACAAACAGGAGAACCGATTGGACCGGCCATTGTATGGCAGGATAGACGAACAGCCGATGATTGTAAACACTGGATTAAGCAAGGATATAATGATACCATACGAGAGAAAACAGGTTTGACTATAGATGCCTACTTCTCTGCAACAAAAATTAGATGGATATTAAAACATAACGAATGGGCATGGGAACTGGCATCAAAAGGACGTTTGGCGTTTGGTACCGTTGATTCATGGTTGCTTTGGAACTTAACGGGCGGAACAGTACATGCTACGGATATCAGTAATGCAAGTCGTACCATGTTGTTTAATATCCATAGTTTAAAATGGGATACGGATTTGTTGAGCCTTTTTGGTATTCCTGATTCTATGCTGCCGGAGGTTAAGTCCAATGCAGAACTTTTTGGATACACACGTATCATTGACCCCTCTGTCAGCATTCCTATTACAGGCATGGCAGGTGATCAGCAGGCGGCATTATTCGGTCATCGTTGCGATAAAAAAGGCATGGCGAAAAACACGTACGGCACTGGTTGTTTTGTAGTAATGAATACGGGAGATCAACCTTCATCTTCTTCTAACCGACTTGTTTCTACCATAGCATGGAAAATAGGCGATCGGGTAACGTATGCAATCGAAGGAAGTATTTTTGTTGGCGGTGCTGTTGTACAGTGGCTACGTGATGAATTACATTTCTTTGAAACATCTGTAGAAGTAGAATCATTGGCTCAACAAGTGCCTGATAATGGGGATGTGTATTTTGTACCGGCACTTTCAGGTTTAGGCGCTCCATATTGGGATCCATATGCTCGCGGGCTGATTATCGGACTTACACGCGGTACCAGCCGTTTACATATTGCACGTGCTGCATTAGAGTCAATAGCTTATCAAACAATGGATGTGCTACAAGCTATGAAAGAAGACATTAAGCAAACCGTCACTATGCTTCATGCGGATGGAGGCGCTACTGCTAACCGATGGTTAATGCAGTTCCAAGCTGATATAGCTGATGTGGTTATGCAAGTACCAACCATGAAAGAGGTAACGGCGCTTGGTGCTGCACGCTTTGCTGCAATAGGAGCGTCTATGCCGGATTTTCTTTCTAATAATAATGTTACTGTTGAAGAAAGATATACTTCTTCGATGGATTCATCAAAACGTAAACAATTGATTGAACGCTGGCATAAAGCCGTTGAGTTAAGCAGATTATGGACGATAGCTGACGAGAAATAACCGTTAATCATAATTTTGGATATTTTTGCTGGCCCGTTTATATGTAGCCTTGTATGAAAACAGAGATAGAACGAAGGAAAACATTTGCCATTATCAGTCACCCGGATGCCGGTAAAACGACACTTACCGAGAAGCTTTTATTGTTTGGAGGAGCCATTCAAACAGCCGGTGCGGTAAAAAGCAATAAGATTAAGAAAACGGCTACATCCGATTTTATGGAGATAGAACGGCAGCGTGGCATCTCGGTGGCAACATCTGTTATGGGTTTTGAATATAATGGCTATAAAATTAATTTACTGGATACGCCTGGACACAAAGATTTTGCAGAAGATACCTATCGTACACTTACGGCTGTTGATAGTGTTATATTGGTGATAGATGCAGCAAATGGTGTGGAAAGCCAAACGGAAAGGTTGATGGAAGTATGTCGTATGCGTGATACGCCTGTTATCGTTTTTATAAACAAGATGGACAGGGAAGGGAAAGATCCTTTTGATCTGCTGGATGAATTGGAATTAAAACTCAATATTCACGTGAGGCCGCTTAGCTGGCCAATTAATATGGGAGAACGATTTAAAGGCGTTTATAATCTTTACGAAAAACAGTTGAATCTTTTTTCGGCTAATAAAACAAGAATATCGGAAGATATTATCTCGTTCTCTGATCTTTCAGATCGCCAACTTGATGAAATAATTGGCAGTGATGCAGCACAACTACGGGCTGATGTGGAACTTATAGAAGGAGTGTATGAGCCATTTGATAAAGAATCATATCTCAGAGCAGACATAGCACCTGTGTTTTTTGGTTCTGCCATTAATAATTTTGGCGTACGCGAATTATTGGATACATTTATTCGCATAGCACCTCAACCGCTTGGACGCCCATCATCAGTTCGTTTTATACAACCGTCAGAGCATACGTTCTCCGGATTTATCTTTAAAATACATGCCAATCTGGATCCGAGGCACCGCGATAGAATAGCCTTTTTACGAATCGTTTCGGGTATTTTTGAACGAAACAAATTTTATCATCATGTGCGCATGCAGAAAGAATTGAGATTTAGCAATCCAACCAGCTTTATGGCTCAAGATAAAAGCGTGATTGATGAGGCTTATCCCGGCGATGTAATAGGACTTTATGATGCCGGTAATTTTAAAATCGGCGATACACTTACTGAAGGTGAGTCTATGCAATATATAGGTATTCCCAGCTTTTCTCCTGAGTTATTTAGAGAACTGATCAATAAAGACCCAATGAAAACAAAACAGTTGGAAAAGGGTATAGAACAACTGACGGACGAGGGTGTAGCTCAGCTATTTTATATTCAGCCGGGGAATCGCAAAATTATTGGAACAGTAGGAGAGTTACAATTTGAGGTTATCCAATACAGACTTGAGCATGAATATAAAGCATCATGTACGTTTATGCCCATTGCATTTCATAAGGCATGCTGGATTACGTCTTCCATAAAGACTAAATTAGAGGAATTTATTTCTCGTAAACAAACTAATATAGGCTGGGATAAAGATAATAATCCGGTATTTCTTGCTCCTTCTGAATGGCTTTTAAATTTAGCTAAACAGGATTATCCGGATATCGTTTTTCATGCCACAAGCGAGTTTAAACAAACAGCTCAGCATTTATCTTAATCTTATTTATTCGGTGTAGAAAGTGAATCCGTAGGTAGGGTATCATTTTGGCTGGTCTTAATACGAGATTCTTTTTTCTTGAACAGATCTTTCCAACTGTTAAACTCCTGCCTGTAGCTGATACCAACACCTTGTGTATAGTTGGCAGAATTTTTCAGCAGATTGTTCTCGTTAGAACGATTAAAAGCTTTTAATCGTAGTTTGCCGTCTTGTGTTACTTTAAATTCGGCCGTTACATTCCCTACCACTTGATTGGTTGTGCCATTGGTGGTAGAGGCCTTTTGTCCACCAATGCCAATATCGCTGTCAATAATGAGTCGTTGGTTAAAGAATTGGGTAGTAAGTGCTACATTCACTTGATCCGCCGTACTGGCATCTCCGGTTTTATATTTAAGATTAAGACTTACATCTTTTGTAAGTTTAGATAACCAGTTATTGATTTGTCCGGCTAATAGTTCTAGTGATGTAGAGCCTAATCCGCTACCCAATCCGCTGTTCATGAAATTGCTGCCTGTTCCGCTGCTTCCAATTGATTCGGGCGGTAAGAATTGATTCATAATGAGTAAGGCAAAAACTTGTCGGTTCATTTCATCCTCATTAGCAAGGGTTGCCTTTACTAGGCTACGTGTAGCTTCATCGGTATTGGGCAGTTCCATATTGAAGCTGATAATAGGATTAGATAGTTTGTTGCTGAGTAATAATTCGCAATTGATACGTGTGGTACGTTTATATAACTCAGCTATACTATGATCCATAAATGCAGAAACGATTGGATAAAGAGACGTATTGGCTTTGTAAACGGCCGTTGCATTGATGAGTGCTTCAAACGGATTACCAGACCAGGAGATACTGCTTCCTGGCTTGATGACAAATTGCTTGTTGATAAGATTCTGTAATGTGAATAAATAATCGCCACGTGTGATTTCATATACCCCAAACATGTTAAATTTTCCTTTGGAATCAATAGCAACAGAAAGATTGTCTGAAGTGCCCGATGCTGTTATAATATCACCTAATGTCTCATCAAAGATAACTCGGCACGTGGCATCGGGTGTCACTTTTACATTCAGATTTAATGTGAAATTACTTATAGGAATACTACTTTTTTTCTGGCTTTCTTGCACATCATTAGTGTCGGCTTTGATATAAACGATAAAATTAGTTTCATCAATCTCAGATGTTTTCTGTATGGGAATATTGAGTATGGTATTTTTTTCTGTTTCTACTAGCGCATCTAAGATAAGGTTGTCTATTGGTCCGGATATGCTGGCATTCCCACTTGCAAAGGCAGTTCCGTAAAACTGATCATTTTGCCTGGCGGTAGTTTCCAATACGCATAGATTTTCCAGCCTTAATGCAAGATTTAGCTTGATGTCGTTAAAAAAGGTATGTGTAATTCGGCCATCTAGCAATCCTTTATTTCCAAACTTATCTTCTATCTGTATATCTTTTAGAAGAATCATTTCATTATTTAGCAGTATATCACGATTGTTTGAATGTCTAATCTTATAATAAACCTGTGTGAATCCAATTCTAAATCCTGCATCTTCAAGATGCAGATTAGCATCTATCAAAGGCTTCTTCGTTGTGCCCAAAACTTGTAAGCTTCCATAAATACCACCATTAAGATGTGTGAAATTAGGCTTTAAGATTGGCTCAAAAACGGCTAAACTAAAACCGGATATATCCACGTTAATGTCAAGTTGATCTTTGTCACGAAATGGGAAATATAGCCCATCTTTAATAGATATATTTTTAACATCATCTCTTTTTAGATTAGAATTGATAATAATGCTCTTATTATCTGATACATAACGACTGTGCAAAGCCAGTTCACCTAATCGCACCTTGTTTACATACATAGCATTAATGGTTAGGTCTGAAGTGAAATATGGCGTTTCTGAGAAGATTTTATATAATTCAACTTTGCCATTCGCCATGCCATCAAGATTGATATTGCTAGGCTTCAAGAAATAATCCGAAATATCCAATGGGAAGTCATTCATGGAAATTCGTATGGGTAAATTTTTATTATAGGAGTTCTCTCCGTTTATGGTAATCATTGGATATCTTGATCCGGTAGCGTAAAGCTCAATATCCTCTATTAATAATGATGCGGAGTCAAGTACGACTCTGTTTTCATTGGAAAGCATCCAAAGAGAATCGTTAAAATAAAAATACGTATCATGAAAATTAAATTCGAATTTTGGCGCATTACCAACATAAGATACAGCATTAATATTAGCAGCATTTTGCTTTCTTGTTTTGTTATAGAAGCCTGCCCATAAATGCAATGTGTCACTATGAGCAGTTATGTTAAACATCACATTATCTATCTTCAAACTATCAGTGAAATAGAATGCAGAGGCATTGGATTCAAACTTCAATTCACCCCTTGTATGAGACATGCTTATACGCCAATCCTCAACTTTCATCTGCTTGTACTTAATCCATGGTATATAATCATTGTTTTCTCCAAAAATATTATTTCCTGTATCAAATCGCCCTTTTAGAATACTCTGATCGCTAATCCGCATATTAGGATAAAAAACATTTAAAACATTGTCTGTTTGATAGAGTTTTATGGAATAATCGAATCGCTGTAAGACCGGCTCTATCGTGACGTTATAAGGTAAATGTGCTGAGGGAAAAACTTGATTTATACTTAAATTAAGATCGTTAAAAAGCGGTATCAATTTGAAATGACCGTTGATGTCAATTTCTGCAAATGGCGATCTGAATGACAGTATCTTATTTTCTTCATTCTGAAAATAAGCTTTCAACTCCATATCGGGTATAAACATAAAACGGGTTGAAGAAACCTGATAACTAAGATTTTTAGCCTTAATACTTCCATTTATTTGGTCGATATTCCTTCCTGAAAAATTGGCTGTAATGATGGTTGATAGAATAGACATAGTATCTGCCTTAACCCATCCAAGTTGTTTTAAATTGGCATAGCGCAAAGTGTCTTGGAAATTGAATTGAGGATCATGTGGATTAGTCATATTGATACTGCCGCTAAAGCTCATATCAATATTAGGGTCTTTTACAGCAAGAAATCCATTGAAGAGCTGGTTTTTAAAATGCGCATCTGTTTTGATATTGCTGTATCCATATCCTTTTATTTCTAAAAGACTAATATGCCCTTTAAATGCAGCATCAATAGTAGATAATTCAAATCCTCGTCCTTTGATATTTCCGTTAAGACTGATTTTCCCTACATCCGGTTTGATATTAAATACATGCCCTATATCAAGGTTTGTCAGACTAAGATTTCCATTGTAAGCGGGCAATTTATTTTTAGATTCAATCGTTAAATCAACTTTAGCGGAACCTACTGGTGTTTGGATTTTCCCATCGGCATAAAAGTCGTTGATAAAGCCCATGAATCCGCCTGAAAATTTGATGACACCCAGTCGTTTTATTTCTTCAGGCAGATGTAATTTCTCTTTTTCTGAAAAGGGAGGTACCGGCAGTAAACATAAGTCGTAATAATGTGTAGTTAATTTATCTATTTGCAGAAGCATATCTGTGTTATAAATATCCGGAAGTCCGGTAAGGGAGAAATCGCCTACAATCTGAGAGATGCTACCAAAATAGATACTGAAATCTTTAGCTCTCAATTTTGATATGGGCCCTTTTACTCCGCCTTTCACCCTGAAATTAGCATCTATTCCTTTGAGAGGTTCAGCAAAAAAAGCAATATCTGTCATGTCAATATTTGATAGGTTAAGGTCGGCTACCATTGTTACGCTGTCAATAAAATTGGACATACTACTCCAATGCCTGTAACGCATGGAATAATAACCGGATAAATTGCTATGAGGGGTTTTAAGTTTGAAATTGGTAAACTCTATTTCGCTGGAACAGATTAGAACACGTGCCTTGAAGTCACTCATGATAATACCGCTTTGCTCCCACGCACGCAGGCTCTTTACTTCAAAAAGTAAACTGTCTCCACGTATTTCAAATTGATTAACATTGCCTGAAATGCGATTTATCTCAATATCATTAGGAATAAAGTCTGCTGGTCTGGATACCCTGTTTTCATTTCTGACTCTTACCCTACACTCGTTGAGCGACACATATTCCATGCTAACCATAAATGGTTTACCCTTTTTCCTCTTTTTAGGCTTGTTGGATCTGAATTTATCAATTAATAGTGTGATATTAGGTTTGTTTTCGCCTTTATAGGTTCGTATATTGACGTATCCTTCGTTAAGATAGACGGTTGATACGATAAGATTTCCTTTTCCAAAGTCCAATGACCCAACTTCTAGTCCTAAGTCAGGTGTATGGATAAGTGTATCAGCATGGTGATCTAAGGCCATAACATCAATAAGGTGAACTGTTTTCTTGAAAAAATTAATTTCTACACGTTCAATGCTTACATCAACGTCAAATTTTTTCTTCAGCCAACCGGATGCTAATGATGCCAAACGTGTTTGTACCCATGGCAGTTGTAAGAGAACGATGAGAATAAAGAAGAATCCAATAACAGCCAGTATGATATTGCGAGAGATATGCCATATCTTTCTTAAAGGTCTTTTAGGTGGAGCAGAAGACTTTTCACCTCCTAAATCAGGAGGCGTAGGTTGAATAGAAATAGTACCTTTGCTCAATTGAATATTTTTTAAATGGGCAATGAGCCGGTGTACATAATTGGTATTGAATCTTCCTGCGATGATACATCGGCTGCTGTAATATTGAACGGCAAAGTGCTTGCCAATATTGTCGCCGGTCAGGAAGTTCATCGCCAATATGGAGGTGTGGTACCTGAATTAGCATCGAGGGCACATCAGGCAAACATCATCCCCGTAGTTCACGAAGCGCTTGCTCAGGCAAAGATAAAAAAGAATCAACTTAGTGCCATTGCTGTTACGGAAGGACCGGGATTATTAGGTTCGCTATTGGTAGGAGTGTCTTTTGCTAAAGGATTGGCACAGGCTTTACAAATTCCACTTATTGCCATTCACCACATGCAGGCTCATATTCTTTCTCATTTTATAGATGATGCCAATATTGTTCAAGGTGATAAAGCAAAGCCTGAATTTCCTTTTCTATGTCTGACCGTTTCGGGCGGACATACTCAAATCGTTCGCGTTGACACGCCGTTTAAGTTTTATATCTTGGGTCAAACAATTGATGATGCCGCCGGAGAAGCTTTTGATAAAGGGGCTAAAATGATCGGACTTTCATATCCGGGAGGCCCTTTGATTGATAAGCTTTCCAAATCGGGAAATCCGAAATTTATTTCTTTCCCGGAGCCTGTAGTGCAAGATCTGAATTTTAGTTTCAGCGGTCTTAAAACATCCCTGTTGTATTTTATCAGAGATCAAGAAATTAAGGATAAGGATTATGTGGTAAAGCATCAGGCAGATATCGCCGCTTCCTATCAAGAGGCCATTGTTTCAATTTTAATTCGAAAATTACATAAAGCGGTTATGCAAACCGGAATAAATCAGGTTGCGTTAGCCGGCGGAGTTTCGGCTAATTCGGTATTAAGGGAAACGTTAAAGGCTCATGCAGACAAACATCATTGGCATTTGTTTATTCCTAAATTGGAATACTGTACAGATAATGCAGCAATGGTAGCTATGGCCGGTTATATGAGATATAAAGAAGGGTTGTTTTCTTCTCTGAATTTATTTGCCAGAGCAAGAATTCCCATAGATGAATAGCTATTTATAATTTCTAAAATAAAAAATAAATGAAGCGATTTGAAAATAAAGTTGTGATAGTAACCGGAGGTTCTTCCGGTATTGGTAAGTC
>JAIXKU010000102.1 GCA_026936045.1 Flavobacteriales bacterium | reverse complement strand
CCATTAGTGTATTAGTCTAAGAATATTTAATTAAAATCTAAAATGAGAGAATGCCTTATTAGCTTCAGCCATACGATGTGTATCTTCTTTTTTCTTAAAAGCTCCGCCTTCAGAATTAAAAGCTGCTGTAATTTCGTTAGCTAGTTTTTGAGCCATAGACTTATCATTACGCTTGCGGGCAGCGCCAATCATCCATTTCATACCAAGTGACAAACGACGAGCCGGGCGAATTTCCTGAGGAATCTGGAAGGTAGCTCCACCTACCCTGCGGCTACGTACCTCTACACTTGGGGTAACATTTTCTAGTGCTTTCTTCCAGACATTAACAGGTGAATCATCCTGAATTTTCTTTGCTACGATATCCATCGCTTCATAGAACAATTCGAATGCTGTACCTTTCTTACCGTCATACATCAAGTTATTTACAAACTTGGTAACCAGCACATCGCTGAACTTAGGATCCGGAAGAATGATCCTTTTCTTTGGTTTTGTTTTTCTCATGACTTCTTAATGCTTTTCTTGATTACTTTTTCTTTGCAGGTGCAGCTGCCCCGGGTTTAGGACGTTTAGCTCCATATTTAGAGCGACGTTGTTTTCTACCTTCCACACCGGCCGTATCAAGTGTGCCGCGAACAATGTGGTAACGCACTCCGGGAAGGTCTTTCACCCTGCCTCCTCTTACTAGCACAATGGAGTGCTCTTGTAAGTTGTGGCCTTCACCCGGAATGTATGCGATAACTTCTGTACTGTTGGTTAAACGCACTTTAGCCACTTTACGAAGCGCAGAATTTGGCTTCTTAGGTGTAGTCGTATAAACCCTGGTACATACTCCCCTGCGTTGCGGACAGGCATTAAGAGCTATTGATTTACTCTTTTTCTCTTGTTTTTGCCTGCCTTTTCTAACTAATTGTTGAATTGTTGGCATTCTGTTTATTTCGTTTATATAATACCCCAAAATTTGGGCTTGCAAAGGTGATATTTTTTTTTCAAATATCCAACTACACTTTATTATTTTTTCATCTTAACCCTTGTTTATATGCTTTCAAATAGCAATTCTTCCTAACTTTAGCCCATTATGAAATGGTATTTATTATATAAAAGATCCAAAAACATTATTCAAATAACACTCATTATCAATGTTTTACAAATATATGCGCAATCTTCATTCTCCCAATATCAAAGAGATTCCGCAATTACTAAAGCCCAACACTATATACAGCAAAATATTGACAATCAATCTCTTTACTACTATATCGTACCGATTATAGAACCTCTGAATCGGTATTACCATCTAGGACTCACACCTGCTGCTTCATATATTAAACAATACCCCGTTTCTGAGCAGAATTTGATTTTGTTGTTTGAAAATTTAATTCCTCATCAGGCCAAAAAGCCCCTTAAAATACCCGAAGAAGCCTCTTTATCAAGTATTGACATGGCGCTTCTTTATAGTTTATATGGGCAAAAAGTATATAGCCGACAGACATATTTAAAAAACTTGGACTCTTTAATACAATGGGGTGGCTATGATCTTACCCATGCCTATTTTTCTTTACTACTTATAAATAACACCCATTTTTTGCCAAAGAAGCTACAAAACTTAAAACTTCAGCAGACAAAAAGCTTGATTTTGGATATGTTACCTGACACCCAAGGTCTTTATTCCGATTTGGATGTCGAAGTAATTGCCTTATTATTATATGGTGGAGAGGTTCTATCCGATAGATACATCAGGCGGTTGATTGAACAACAAGGGCCGGAAGGCGATTTCAAGGTATTTTATGATGATAATACCGTTAATCAAACTATGACAGACCATAAAACAGTATTAGCACTTTGGGCCATGCTGGAGTGGGAGCATATACACGACAAGCGTCTTTTTATGGGAGAATAAAGCCGCTTCTTCATTTATTAAAAATGTTAAGTATTGGTTAACTTCCTTTCAAATAGAGTATAATTCTTGTTACTTTGCAAGTAATAAATGACATCTTCTTATGCGCAAACCATTTCTCATTCTCTCAATTTTCATAGCATCATGTTTATCTCTCTTCTTGCATGCACAGCAAAGTTTTACAAACTATTCATACAAGTTTAAAATCAATGGTCTTAAAGATACGGTATGTTATCTTGGATTTCATTTTGGTGAAAAGAAGTTTGTAAGAGATACCGCTAGAATTAATGCTAAGGGCGAAGTTGAATTTAAAAGAAAGAATGATACAATACCGGGTGGAATATACTTATTTGTATTACCGAACAGGCGTTGGTTTGAATTTGTGATCAATGAGCCATCATTCTCTATTGAAACAGATACGGTTGATTTGGTTGGTCATGCCAAAGCGAAAGGTTCCGTTGAAAATCAAATTTGGTTTGACTACCTGCGTCTTATGAATGCAAAATATAAAGAAATTGAGCCTGTAAGAAAAGAACGAGATAGTATTGATAAAAAATCAGAGCGTTACAAAATACTTGATAAAAAACTAAGTGATTTGAATGATGAAGTCAATGCCTTTCGAGAATCTGTTATACAAAAGAACGGCAGCAGCTTTGTAGCCGATCTTTTCAGAGCCATGAAAGACATTGAAATTCCTGAGCTCCCTAAGAACCCTGATGGATCAGTTGACTCTTTGGCGAGATATCAATATTTTCGCTCACATTATTTTGATAATATTAATCTGACAGACCAACGACTATTGCGCACTCCGGTGTTCGAGCCTAAATTGATGTATTATTTAGAGAAAGTGATACCCCAATTCCCTGATTCTATTATTGCTGAAGCGGATAAGCTGGTAGCTAGAGGCAAACCCAACGCTGAGATGTTTAAGTTTATAGTGCATACCATCACCTATACATTTGAGCGTTCGCAAGTGATGTGCATGGATGCCGTATTTGTGCACATGGTTGAGACCTATTATAATACAGGTTTGGCAACCTGGGCAGACCAAACCACACTGGACAAGATGAAAGAACGCGCTGCCAAGCTCAAACCTCTTTTATGCGGTCAACAAGCGCCTAATATTATTTTGCCTGATACAAATATGGTTTGGCATAATTTATATGACTTGCAATCCGATTTAACAATCCTCTATTTTTGGGATGCCACATGCAGTCATTGTAAAAAGAATACACCCAAGCTAGTAGATATATATAATACGTATTTAAAGCCAAATAAAATACCGATATATGCGGTAGAAGGTGAATTAGAAACCGATGAATGGAAAAAATACCTGTTAGAACACAAATTACCCTGGATCAATGTTTCGGATAGCCCTGAGATAAACAAACATCCTGAGAAATATATTCATCTGACTGATTTACCCAGCTTAAACTTCCGCCACACTTGGGATTTATCTACCTATCCTGTTGTATATGTGCTAGATAAGAACAAGGTCATAATTGGTAAAAAACTAGGTGTGGATCAAATCGAAGATTTTATAGAAGGGTATAAAAGGGCTAAGAAGATTAAATAACTGGTCAAATACATTTATTTTAGCTCCAAAGTTGGAAATCCAAAAAGGATTCCATACATTTGCCCGCTTAAATCGAATAAAAAAGAAGAAAATGTATCTGACATCAGAAAACAAAAAGGAGATATTTAAAAAGTTTGGCAAATCAGAAGCCGACACTGGTACTGCCGAAGCACAAATTGCTCTTTTCACTACCCGTATCAATCATTTAACAACACATCTTAAATCTAACTCAAAGGATTATAATACTGAACGCTCATTGGTTATATTAGTGGGTAAGCGTAAAAAATTATTATCCTATTTAGAGAATAAAGATATCGAGCGTTACCGAGCTATTATCAAAAAGCTTGGGCTCAGGAAATAGGAACTGGCTTTATGTGAAAAAGGCAATAACAGATTGCCTTTTTTTATTTTAAATATTTCATATATATTCATCATGTCATTAAACATCATAACAAAAACGATAGATCTAGGCGATGGTCGTACCATTACAATAGAAACCGGGAAATTAGCCAAGCAAGCAGATGGTTCTGTTGTTGTTCGCATGGGTGAAACCATGTTATTAGCTACTGCATGCTCCAAGCCTGATGCCGGAGAGAACGTGGATTTTATGCCATTAACCGTTGATTATCAGGAAAAATTTGCAGCAGCCGGTCGTTTCCCGGGTGGTTTCTTTCGCCGGGAAGCTAAGCTATCAGACTACGAAGTGCTTATTTCCCGATTGATTGACCGGGCACTACGCCCGCTTTTTCCTGATGATTTTCATGCGGATACACAAATCATAGTTAATCTTATTTCATTAGATAAAGATGTGCTTCCCGATGCGCTTGCTGCACTTGCTGCTTCTTCGGCATTGGCTGTATCAGATATTCCTTTCAACGGCCCTATTTCTGAAGTGCGTGTTGGACGTATCAATGGTAAACTAAAAGTAAATCCATCATCAGAAGAAATGACAGCATCCGATCTTGACATCATGGTTTCTGCCTCTGAGCATGATATCAATATGGTGGAAGGGGAGATGAAAGAAATCTCCGAAGAAGATATGATTGAAGCGTTGAAATTTGCACATGAGCATATCAAGGTACAATGCAGAGTGCAGAATGAACTGAAAGAAATCCTAAAAAAAGAACGTAGAACCTATTGCCATGAAACCTCTGATGAGGATTTAAGAAAAGCCATTTGGGATTTCGCATATAATCAATGCTATGCTGTTGCAAGTGAAGGAATAGCCAACAAAAAAATCAGAACTGAAAAGTTTAAAGCCATTCGCGATGCCTTTGTAACTACGCTATCTGAAGAAGATGCAAAAGTCAAAGCGTTTCTTATCGGTAAGTATTATCACGATGTGGAAAAGAAAGCTATGCGTGACTGCGTATTAAACGAAAGAAAACGTTTAGACGGTCGAGCATTAGATGAAATCAGACCTATCTGGTGCGAGACTAGTTATTTACCTTCCACTCATGGTTCATCAATCTTTACACGTGGTGAAACCCAATCACTCACTACCATTACGCTCGGCACCAAAATGGATGAACAGATTATAGATGGGGTTGTCTTTGAAGGCAAAAACCGGTTTTTACTTCATTATAACTTCCCGCCATACTCAACCGGAGAGGTAAGAATGATGCGTGGCACCGGCCGAAGAGAAGTGGGACACGGTAATCTTGCTCTGCGTGCTTTAAAGCAAGTCATGCCTGCTGATTTTGCGTATTCTGTACGTATTGTTTCAGATATTCTTGAATCAAACGGCTCTTCATCCATGGCAACAGTATGTGCCGGGTCTTTAGCATTAATGGATGCCGGTGTGGCTATTCGTGAACATGTAAGTGGTATTGCTATGGGACTTATTTCTGACAGCAGCACAGGTAAATACGCTGTTTTATCTGATATTCTTGGTGATGAGGACCATTTAGGTGATATGGATTTTAAAGTATGTGGTACTTCAAAAGGTATTACAGCTTGCCAAATGGATATGAAAGTGGATGGATTATCTTATGATATCCTCAAAGAGGCCTTAACACAAGCCAAGAAAGGACGTTTACATATTCTCCAAAAATTAAATGACACGATCCCTTCTCCTCGTCCTGATTTCAAACCGTTTGTTCCACGTATTGTTAAATTAGAAATTCCTAATGAGTTTATTGGAGCTGTTATTGGTCCGGGTGGGAAGCATATTCAGGAATTGCAGCGTGAGACTAATACAGTTATAACTATTGAAGAAGTAGATAATTTAGGTATCGTTGAGATAGCCGGATCAGACAAGGTGATGCTGGATAAAGCCATTCATCGCATTAAGATGATTACGGCTGTAGCTGAAGTCGGACAGGTTTACAACGGAACCGTTAAGAAAATCACCACGTTTGGTGCTTTCATTGAGATATTACCTAAAAAAGAAGGGCTTTTACACGTTTCTGAATATGATTGGAAACGTACGGATGATATATCAAAGGTGCTCAAAGAAGGTGATGCCGTGCAAGTTAAATTGCTTGAAATCGATGCTAAGACCGGCAAAATGCGCTTATCCAGAAAAGCACTCTTACCTAAAGCAGCTTCTACTCAAAACGATTAAGCTCTTTCTCTGCACTTCCTGATAGGTGCTCCAATGTTATGTATCCTAACATGAGGTTCTCTGTTCTCTAACTATAAATAATGTCAGAGAATAAGCCGTTTCTCATATTATAACCTAAGAATATCATTTCTTAATGAGGAAAGAAACGGAAAATTGTCTATTTTCGAAGTCAAAGAAGCGTTTTACTATAAAATAAAAGTAATATGAATATTACCAGAAATTTTGATTTGCTGGACAACCTGCTTGAAAGCTACACCAAACCTGTTGCTATTGCCGGTAAACGAACAGGCAGTTGGAAAGAATACAGCACAGAAGAATATGTATCCATTGTTAATAATATTAGTTACGGACTTCTGGAAATCGGGATCAATAAAGAAGATAAAATCGCCATCATTTCATTCAACCGACCAGAATGGAACTTTGCTGATTTTGGCGCTAGCCAGCTTGGAGCTGTTACAGTGCCAATGTACCCGACAATAGGCGAAGCAGACTATAAACATATTCTGAATGATGCCGGTGTCAAAGTCATTCTTGTAGAGAATATTGAAATCTATTCAAAAGTGGCCGCTATTAAGAATCAGGTTTCTTCTTTGGAAAAGATATACTCTTTTGATCATATTCCGGGATTGCCACAATGGACCGAGCTTTGCGAACTCGGTAAGAAAAATCCTAATTCTGAGAAAGTAAAAGCACTTAAAGACAGCGTGAAGTCAGATGATTTAATGACCTTGATATACACATCCGGTACAACCGGTACACCCAAAGGCGTAATGCTTACGCATAACAATATTCTTAGTAATGTGAGAGGCGCTCAGAAAGTATGCCCGGTTAATCATACACATAAGGTATTAAGCTTTCTTCCGCTCTGTCATATTTTCGAACGTATGATTTGCTATTTATATCATTATGTTGGAGCCGGTATTTATTATGCTGAGAATATGGACACCATAGGCGATAATCTAAAAGAAGTTCAACCCTATGCCTTCTCAACTGTACCAAGGCTATTAGAGAAAGTGTATGACAAAATTATAGCCAAAGGACATGATTTGACCGGTATCAAAAAATCACTTTTCTTTTGGGCTGTTGACTTAGGACTTAAATACGAACTAGGAAATAAAAACGGTTGGTGGTATAATCAGCAATTAAAAATTGCCGATAAGTTAATATTCAGTAAGTGGCGTGAAGCGTTAGGAGGTCATGTTGGTGTAATCGTGTCGGGGGCGGCTGCATTGCAACCGCGCTTAGCTAGAATTTTCACTGCAGCTAAGATAAATGTATTGGAAGGATACGGATTAACTGAAACATCACCAGTAATTACCGTCAACCGAATGGAGCATGAAAACAGGATGTTTGGCTCTGTTGGATTACCTATTGAAGATGTAGAAGTAAAGATTGCCGAAGACGGTGAAATACTATGTAAAGGGCCCAATATAATGATAGGTTATTACAATCTGCCCGATGCTACAAAGGAGGTAATAGATGAACAGAACTGGTTTCATACAGGTGATGTAGGCCGAATGGAAGGTAAGTTTTTAATTATTACCGATCGGAAAAAAGAAGTATTTAAAACATCCGGTGGAAAATATATTGCACCACAAGTGATGGAAAACAAATTTAAAGAATCACCATTCATAGAGCAGATAATGGTGATTGGAGAGAATGAGAAGCATTCGGCCGCATTGATTGTTCCTGCCTGGGATTACTTAAAACAATGGTGTGAAAAAAATGGTATTACATGGGGAGATAAAGAAAAGATCATCTTGAATCCGCAAGTATTACATGTTTATTTGGAAGAAATAAATCATTACAACAAAGGCTTTGGTGACTGGGAAACTATTAAGAAGTTTGAGCTTATACCCGGAGAATGGTCTATTGAAGGAGGAGAGATGACTCCAACACTCAAATTGAAACGTAAACCAATATTGGCCAAATATAGTGCTTTGGTTGAGCGTATTTATCGCTCCTAAATTCTATTACTAAAATCAATAAAAGAAACAAAAAGAGGGAATCCAATGATTCCCTCTTTTTGTTTCTTTTATTAATGCATTACTTTAACATTCCCATACAAACTTTAACTGCATTGTATAAATTCACAACACCGCCGGTACGAGACAGATTACTAAATAAAACTAAATCTTCTCCTCCGGGGCGTGTCACATTGACACCATCATATTTTACGACTGAGGTAAGCAATGCTTTCTTAATATCTGCTGTCTTAAGTTCTGGAAAATAAGAAAACAAAATAGCTGCAACACCTGAAACTACAGGTGCAGCCATACTAGTACCCTGTTGAAACTCATACGTATTTTCCGGAAAGGTCGAATAAATATCAACACCCGGTGCAAACAAGTCTAGATTTTTCTTTCCATAATTAGAAAAAGACGCTGCCATGTCAGCCGCATCTTTCCAGCTTATTGCACCAACCTCTATCCAATTTTTTGCCTGCCCTTTCAAAAACTGTCTAGAGGGATAGAACTTCTCCACATCAATATCTTCACCATCGTTTCCGGCAGCATGAATTAATAATACATCTTTTGATTCGGCATATTTAATAGCCTCATCTACGACCTTTTTATCATGTACAAATTTCTTTCCAAAGCTCATATTAATTACTGAAGCCCCGTTATCGGCAGCATAGCGGATACCATTGGCCACATCTTTATCACGTTCATCACCATTAGGGACTACACGTACAACCATGATTTCAACATTATCGGCAATGCCATTCATCCCAATATTATTATTTCTCTTAGCTGCAATAATACCTGCGACGTGCGTGCCGTGGCTTGGATCCGGGCCTTTTACATCATTATTGCCATAATAGCGTTCTGAGGAATTATTATAATCATCACCAACAATCGGACGAGGATCAAAATCAGGGTTGTAGCCATAATTAATCGCATCTCCATAGTATGAAAGCGCCTCATCCAACTGGCTCATAAGCTCATCATAACTGTTAGATCCGGTCATAAGCATCAGAATATTTAATGTTTGAACGGCGCTACTCATCTCTTCATCCTCGATAGTAAGAGAAGAAATGGATGTCGGATTAATATCTGTCAAATTAAATTTAGACGCCAAATACTCATGGGTGCTTTTAAAGTTATCATACAAACCTTGGATGGCTTCCGATTCTGCTTTGTTGCCTGCTAGTTTTTCATCTATTTGTTTTTTTACAGCTTCAAATAATGCAAACTCTTTCTTATCCTTCTTAGCAATCTGATCGACAGATTTTCCAGCATATTTCTTTTTTAACTGCACATAAAGACGTGTAATCTCATAAGAATCCTGATTCACATGAGAACCATCCTTACCTCCAATAAAGTTCCAACCATGTATGTCGTCTATATATCCATTATGGTCATCATCAATACCGTTATCGGGGATCTCGCCGGGGTTTGTCCAAATAACATCTTTCAAATCCTCATGGTAGATATCTACACCGGAATCAATAACGGCAACCACTACTTTACGAGGTTTGCGATTAGCCAATAACTGATAAGCTTTTTCTTCACTAATACCATGAACGCCATCTTTTTCGGCATCCATTAACATCCAACCGGGCTGCGGTTGTGCAAAAGACAAAGAAAGAGAGAACAAGCCCCAGCTCAGTAATAATCTAACTTTCAATAATTTTTTCATATCATTTTATGTTTATAAGAAGCAATAATACGCAAAAGAGAGAGAAAACGTATTGGTTTTTGTTTTTTTAGCAACTATACAGTCCCAAATAAGATAGAGCGCAAAACAGTAGTCTGTCAAAGTATATACAACTGAAACACGATTCAATATGTATAAACTATTCCAGTCGTTTGCATCAGAACTTCTATGGCTTTTAAAAATTTGCATTTCAATAACTTTTAGGAATAAATGAAACGAATTTTTTATGTAGGTTTGGAGATATTTTAAGCACGATTGAATCCGATTCGAAAACTAGCTGGTCAAACAGCCATATACGGGGTAGGTACCATCTTGGGGCGTATCTTGAATTATTTACTTACGCCACTATATACCTATATTTTCACTGCCGATGTTTATGCTGTTTTTAATGAAGGATATGCCTATGTTGCTATTCTCTTGGTTATACTAACCTATGGTATGGAAACGGCGCTTTTTAATTTTTGCCAAAAACAAGGTAACAAGCAACTTGTTTTTTCTACCGGGATGCGCTCTATTGCTTTTACAACGGCCATCTTTTGGCTATTTACTTTTTCTTTCTCTGATACCCTCGCCGAACTTATTCGTTACCCAACCCATCGTGAATATGTCTATTGGCTTGGGTTAATCATCGGACTTGATGCGCTTACGGCTTTACCCATGGCATGGCTTCGTGAGCAGAACAAAGCCATGCATTTTACCTTTATAACATTAACAAATATTGCCGTCAATATTGGATTAAACTTATTCTTTCTGGTGTATTGCAGAAACCACTACATGCAACATTTGGATGAATCCAATGCATTAGTCAAGCTCGTCTATAACCATGATATCGGTATTGGTTATGTCTTTATTTCCAATTTAGCAGCTAGCTTAATTAAGCTGTTATTATGTATGCCTTTTACCATTAAAAACTTAAAAGGGTTTGATGGCGGATTGTTGCGCAATATACTGTCTTATGCATGGCCGTTGGTAATTGCAGGACTAGGGTTTATCATCAATGAGCGTTTAGATATCCTGATGTTGAAATACCTGCTGCCTTATGATGAGTTACAGACTAAACAAATGATTGGCATATATGGTGCCAACTATAAAATAGCCATCTTAATGTCTATTTTCATTCAAGCCTTTCGATACGCCGCAGAGCCTTATTTCTTTCAACAAAATAAAGAAGCTGATTCTAGAAAAAACTACGTACGTGTCATGAATTATTTTGTCATTTTTTGTGGATTTATCTTTCTTTTTGTCATGCTGTATATCAATATATTCAAACACTTTCTAAGAAGTGCGGAATATTGGCAAGGGCTGAGCATTGTACCATTGATTATGCTGGCAAATATTTTTCTTGGTATATATGTTAACCTCTCCATGT
>JAIXKU010000237.1 GCA_026936045.1 Flavobacteriales bacterium | reverse complement strand
TGTATATTCGATATAATTAAGGAAGCGCTCCTTGCTAAAAAAGGTTTTAAAAGACCATGGCAAAAACTGAGGCATATTATCATGTCCATGACATACATACTTAATGTTTTCTCGCACATCATGTGCTGTGACAAACTCAGATAGAAAAAGGTTAGTATGAATAATCTGGGGTGAAAACGAATCTATTAGTATTTTAAGATTACGATTTATATTTTGCTTACGAAGTGAAAATGGGGTATAGTGCAAGTTAACAAGTCGTGACTCATCAAGGCTATATTCCTGAAAAGCAAAATGATCTTCTAAAATAGCTAAGCGATAATCAATCTCAGGATGATGCCTTAATTCTTCAAGCAAATCCATCAGAAACCTTTCAGCGCCACCAATGGTCAGATTATTTATGATATACAGAACCTTCATTAGGCAAATGTAATTATTCCTTTAATGCAGGACAGAATGAATAAATTAAAGAGATTTAATGCCTTCCTTATCAATTTTGATACGAGCATTGATATCCTTAATATCATATACAAATCCTGATTCCCATGGCGCTATGGTTCCATCGAATCGCCAAGTAGAAGACTTAAAATTCATCAAATGCAAATACATAAAAGATCTGTCTCCATCTCTTGCATTGGTAATTTTCCCGCGTTCATAAAACCATTCATCAGGTTGTTTGCTATGGAGCGAGCCGTCTATCCATGGGATGGACGAAAATGGTGTCGAGTATTGTTCTTTAAAATAATAGCTCTCCGTTTTCAACTTACGAATCAAGTTCAAAAGATAATTATCGAGAGAAAAGCCGAATTTCTCAGCAGCCTTATCAAAAATGGTCATGGTAAGGGCGTTGGTTATCCCATGTTCATCAATTCCAACAAACGCCGGATTCTGTAGCGCTGCTTTCCAATTGTAAATTTTAAAACCTATCCTCCGATATTTTGGTCGGTTTCTCAATAAAGCACAATGTCCGGCTAGACGCATCTGATGCGAGGATAAGACATTGTATTTATTTAATATTTCATCCGTATAGTACGCACGAATATCACCGAAAAGGACATCTAAATCTGTCCATCCGAAAAAATCATAATCTGCAATATCCTTTTCGTGAACCAGCGCATAAAAAGGTCGCAGATCGCATATTTTATAGGTGTTTTGGATTTGAATATCTTCTCCTAAAATTTTTTTATACCGGTTGACGTATGCCTCAAAGCTTATTTTTTGATATGTCACATTCGGCACATTGTCTAAGACAGAGGTATCACAATCGGTAATAAAAAGGAAATCTATAGACGTATTCCTTCTTACAGAGTCTATATACAATGGCATCCAGTCAGGCCATTTACCGAAATAAGGAAGGAGAAAAACAATCTTTTTCATTCGCCTAATTCAACTTTTTACCCAGTGCCGGTTTATACCGATTATCAGTTCATCCGAATAATACAACACAAAATGACAGGATCGTAGTTTATCTTCAATCTCGATTTTGCAATTAAACTCATCATGAATTTCTGCAGCAATTATTTTTATTTTCTCCAACCAATCCGTGTTACCTTCTAAGAAAACATTTTTTTCAGAGTCTTCAATATCCTTCTTAAATAAATCAATTAATCCTATCTTGCATTGTTTCATTAAGTTGCTAACAGTAATTGTCTCAAAGAGACTGTCTGATTTATTTGCTGAATGGATTACGCGAAAAGACCAATCCTGTCCATCGCGAAATGGATAATCCGTCTTTAAGCTTGTATTCGAACCATACAAGCCAATATTTAACGTTTTAATATTATTAATGTTATTAATCGTAATCTTATTGGTTAGTCGAGAACAGGTTGACTTATTAGGTTCTAAAGCTATAGTATCTGAACCGGAAAAATAGTGATAAAGATAGATAGACGAGAGTCCGACATTAGCCCCTGCATCAACGATATGCTCGATTATCAAATTCTCACTTTTTAGAAGATTAATTAGAAAGCTGTATTTCCCTTTTATTATAATCTGATCAAAAATATCTGTATCTGATGAGTTCGAGAACATAAATGCATAATCTGAATTCTCTATCGGATATTGAATCTTTGGGTTATCATCCATCCTATGGGTTTCAATATGCTTTCGATCAAGCGTCAACAGAAAATCATACGTATATCTTAATCCTTTGGGTACCGTATTGGCCAATCGGATGCCCGTACTATATGTTAATAATTTCGACCAATAGTTCGAATTAAACTTCGGTATGATTTTAATTCCCATAGTCCGTATTTAAATAACTTTAAATTCTTTAAATACTTTTCCTATAAAGGGATAGGCTTCGTCAAAAAAATCATTGGTTTCTATCTTTATAGGGATGATGCTCTCAACATAATCATACTCCACAAGGCCGGAACCTAAATGCACATTAAGCCAATACGAACCCTGAGCGAGAGCAATATTGTTTATTTCAATCACCACTGTTTCTGATAATTTTTCAAAGTATTTCTTTTCGACGGCTTTCGAATTCAGATGATATATACATGTCTGAAATTCATCAAAAATAAAGATTGAAATATCTATTGGATTACCTAATATGGAAGCTTCCAATACCGTCATTCGCACATCTATCCTCAAGGTATCTTTAGGCGCTAAAACACTTTTATTAAGAATCACGCGATCTATATACGCAAATTTATTTCCTCTGCTTCGATCTTGATAATTTGAGAGGTCATAATCTTCCTGCAAATCATTAAACACAGTATTATATTTTGCAATAACCGTTTCTATATTCCCATCGCAGACTAATCTACCGTTCTGAAGAAGCAGACCTCTGTTGCACAATGTTTTTACCGCCGTCAGATCATGGCTTACAAATAAAACGGTTCTGCCCTCACCTGCCACATCTTTCATCTTTCCTAAACACTTTTTTTGAAATTCAGCGTCGCCAACGGCTAGCACTTCGTCAATAATAAGGATTTCAGGCTCTAAGTGAGCTGCTACGGCAAACGCCAATCGCACATACATCCCGGAAGAATAATGTTTAACCGGCGTATCAATAAATTTTGCTATACCGGAAAACGCGACGATCTCATCAAACTTTCTCTGTACCTCTTTGCGCGTCATGCCTAAAATAGTGCCATTGAGAAAAACATTCTCCCGTCCGGTCAACTCGGCATGAAAGCCGGTACCCACCTCTAAAAGAGAGGCCACCCGCCCGATAATCTCTATTTGACCTTGCGTAGGTCGGGTAATGTGAGATAAGATTTTCAGCAACGTAGATTTGCCGGCACCGTTTCTCCCGATAATACCTACTACCTGTCCGCGTTCCACTTCAAAAGACAAGTCCTTTAATGCCCAAAACTTCTCTCCTTTTTTAGTTCGTTTCGTAAAAACGGATGAAAGGGCGCTGCGCAAGTTTTCGTCTCTCTCTTTACCAATTGTATAGCGCTTGGACACATCGGTTAATTTTATGGCTATGTCTTTCATGCTACACAAAGATACAAAATGATCGTATTATACACTATTGGACTCTAAGTATAAAAGTCTGAAAATGAACTTAGCAGATATTCGAAAGCAATCTTTAATTATTCCTATGAAAAAAACTTATTTATACCTACCGATTTATATTATTTTTTTTATATTTGGACATATTTTTTTTCAACTATGAATCATTCTCTAAAGACATTTCTTTTAGTAGTAGTATATTTCTTATACATACAAGATATCCTATCACAGTCATTTACCAATAATGCGGCACATAACTTTACTGATGGGACAGTTTATACAACGACCTTTAACGTAACAGGTGTGGGAAGCGGAAAAGTATTAAAACAAGTTACCCTTAAATTTGGAGATGCTTCCATGTATTCCGGTGATTTAACTCGCGCTATTATAAAACTTAAAGATCCGAACGGAAATGAAATAAATATTATAGATCCGCCAAGCTTTAATAATTCCAGTACAACAACCGATGCAGATAGAAAACATTTAAACATAACATTACGAGACCATGTCGCTTTAAACACGCCCTATGGGTATGCATCTGCAACGGGTAATACGGTGTCTGATTGTTATCCTTTTAACTATGGTTATTGGCGTGTCCCGGTTATCGGTAGTTATAGTAATTTTACAGGTACTAATGGTACCTGGACATTGACTATCTCCTTTCCCGGACTAAGTACTAGCTATGCCAGGAAATATCTCAGTTCTACTTTAGTCTTTGCCGACCCTTTCCAATTTCAAGATTTCATTGCATCAAAGCCTAATCAGTCCTGCGCTACCCGTCAATGTATTCAGACAGGCACCGTTTATACCGGCACCAATAACGGCTATCCACAGAACCAAGGCCTTCCATTTACAATAGATGGATGTAAATGGAATAACGACGACAACCATGCCGCTTGGTATTATTTTGTAGCATCAAGCTCCACCGTTGATTTTTCTATTTCCGGCATGACAAGAAGACTGCAAACTGTCGTGGTTCGATCCACAAACTGTTCCAGTTTCACTTTGGCAAATGGAGGTTGTCAGGGCTTGATGTTTAACAGCACACCTAATTATACTCAGTATTATAAACAAAGTTATACGGCCGGGAACGGGACCTCTCAAAATCACGCTTATCACCTGACAGGATTAACTGTTGGGCAAGAATATATACTTATTATCGATGGTGAAGGTTCTGGAGCACAATCGAATTTCTATATCGAGATCGAGAGTGGTGCTGACAATGGCTGCACACCGCCTTTACCCATTACCTTAGCTGCGCTGAATGCCAATTGTGAGAACAACCGTTTTCGTATCAACTGGACAACCGCATCAGAAATCAATGTCAAGCAATTTATTGTGCAACGTTCATTAGATGGCATAGTATGGGAAGATGCCGAGAAAGTAACAGCTCATGGTAACTCTTCTGTCGCAATAGATTATAGCGTAAATGATGCCGCAACCTCTGATTTAATGTACTATAAATTAGTTTCGGAAGATTATGACGGGGAAACCCAAATATACGGTCCTATATCCGCCGCTTGCAACGACAATCAAAACGGTTGGCAAGTATGGCCTGTACCGGTTGAGTCGGTCATAAACATTAAAATCAAATCAACAGTTCAACAAGACGAGACGATAAGTTTTACAGATTTAAACGGATGCGTTTTGCTCTCATATCCTGTTAAGCTGGAAGTAGGCAGTAATTATTTTGTCATTGATTTATCCAAGTTAGCATCCGGCACCTTTATAGTCAAGATGCAACAAGCGGACACATACAATCCATTGAAATTTATCAAACTACAGTAATTATCTTTTTCTGTTGAATGGCTTAAACAAAATCAGCCATTTCATCTTCAATTTTTCTGAAATAGAAAAGGCTGGAAATGAATATTACAAAAACCATAATAACAGAGATCCAGAAATAGCCGTCGGGCGGCATACCGCCAAATAAACTCCATCTAAACCCCTGTATAATACCTGCCATCGGATTCAAATAATACAATTGGGCAGCCCAACCGGGTAAAGACTTCATCGCAAATTCGGCCGGATACGCGATAGGCGTTACATACAAGCCTATTTGCACAATAAAAGGAGTCACATGCTGAAAGTCACGAAAACGTACCGTAAGAGCACTTAGCCAGATTCCAGCTCCCAAAGCTGCAATCATGGTAAGAAGCACAAAAAGCGGGGCTGCCCACATATGCACAGAAGGCATAACACGATAGAAAAGCATCAAAAAAACAAGAATAAGTAATACGATGGCTAAATCAATTAAACCTACTACTGCTTTAGACAAGGGGATGATAAGACGCGGGAAATAAATTTTCTTCACCATTTCTTGTGCTGCAATAATAGAACTACCGGAATTGGCAAGAACGTATGAGAAATAAGTCCAAATAGCCATACCTGATACTGTAAAAAGCAGATAAGGCACCGGTGTTTTCACCCCGACAAATCTTCCAAAGACTACAGCCAGAATAGCTATGGTAACAACAGGCTGTAGGATAGCCCATATCAGGCCAATGGCTGTTTGGGCATAACGCACCCTGAAATCACGCCAGGACAACGTCCAAAACAGATCTTTATAACGGAATAATTCTTTAAAATCAGGCACCACAGACCTGCGCCCAGCCAGGATTACTTTCTTCTGCATAGAAACAAAAGTAGCAAAATTTCAGTTTTTATGGTCCATTTGTATTTAGACATCAAATTCTGTTCATGATTTATAAAAATAAGACGAAAAAACCATAGTGACTCTTCAAGTTTCTGCTCTTCGCATACAAAGATTTTTATGTATCTTTGAATTCCATATGCATTGCATGAGAAGAATTTTACTTATTCTAATTTTTATCATTTTACCCGCATCATTCTTCTCTCAGAATATTCGGTTTTCATTACCCCGACCTAATCAAACTCAAATTAACCATGATATGTATTTTGAATGGGACTATGACGATTTAGCCCTTTATTATACATTATCTCTTACTGACGGCAATGCCAATCTTACAAATTATACTGTATATCAACAAGACACGGTGCTTAATTTGCCATACCAAGATTATTGGGCAACAATCACGCCCGTTTACACCTCCGGCAATGGCATTCCTTCCACAATCGTCCCTTTTTCCATCTTTGATTTCTTAGGAACCAACCCTAAACTTTGGCTGCCTGCCGATTCTTCCTTAGATTATGACAGTGGCAATCTGATAGACACTTGGTACGATATGAGCGGGAATGGGAATCATGCCACACAAACCTATCCGGCTTATCAACCTTTATTCTCTGCCAATGAGAGTATCTTAAACAATCACCCAACTGTAAAATTTGATGGCACAGATGTTTTGAATACACCTAATCTAAATCAATCAGATGTAGAGATTTATGCTTTACTTAAAGGTAATTATGTAAATAATGAGTTCTTTCATATCGGGAACGGCTATCATTTTAATTTTGTTAACTCAAGACCTATTCTGTATTTGGAGAATAATAATTACAGATATTTTCAAGGGTTGCAGCCAACAGGCATTTATCAAATACATAATCTAAGTTGGTTAAACGGAAGCGCTGATGCCTCTTCAACATTTCTTAGTGTAAACCAACAACCCCTTGGGTACTCTACATCTGTAAGCGGATCCGGGTATATCACGAATAATCTTAAAATAGGCAGCGGCACACTGAATGGAGAAATAGCCGAACTAATTGTTTACAACACACAGCAAACAAATGAGAACCGAGATCGTATTCACAACTACTTACGAACAAAATATGCCCCGCCCGTGAATCTTGGGCCTAATCCGCCGACCTACTCACTTTGCAGCAAGACATTAAGCGCCGGCACACGCTTTACATCTTTTTATTGGTCAACAGGCGAGGTAACAGAAAGCATAACCGTTACTGAAAGCGGAACATATTGGGTACAAGTAACGGATATTTTCGGATTCGCCTCCTACGACTCCATTACCATCCAATTTCCCATCATTAACCAGCCTGCACAAACGTTGTATTGCCCGGGTGATTCATTAATATGGCAGACTAATTTAGGTTCCGATTATACCCATTTGTGGAATACATCGGCTACAACAGACAGCATTGTTATTAAGAATCCGGGGTATTATTTTGTAAAAGTTACCGATTCCTTAGGTTGCTACCGTCATTCAGATACGCTCTTCTTTCATGCTGATCCTTTTTCATCTAACGTAAGCCTTGGGCCCGATGCTAATTTATGTAAAGGAAATATTCTTTCACTTGTAAGCGGAGCTGACGAAGCCGTCAGTTATCAATGGAATACCGGCGACACAACCTCCGATATTGCACTTGACACTAGTGGCCTTTACACGGTTCTTGTTACAAATATAAACGGTTGTATCGCATCTGACAGTGTACAAATCACAATCGTCGGTATTGCGCCTTTCGTTCAGATAGGGCTAACATCTCCATTTTGTCTTCAGGAAAACCTGCCTTTTATTGACCAAAGTTATACCACCGATGGGTCCAATATCAACGGCTGGTTATGGGATATGGGAGATACCACAACGTATGCTGTCTCCAGTGGCACACATATTTTTCAACATGCCGGGCAATATACTGTCACGCTCACCGTACAAACGGATGCCGGGTGTAGCAATACAACAGAAACATCATTGGTTGTATCACCTAAGCCTAATATCAACTTTACAACACAAAACAGCTGTGCCAAAAATTCGATTCAATTTCATGGAGTCGATCTCTCATTATCCTACCCTATCGTTGATTGGCAATGGAATTTTGGCGACCCGGGCAGCGGTGTAGATAATACAGCTATGGGTGAAGACGTCGCTCATAGCTTTAACGTCGGCGGGAATTATCTTGTAACCCTTTCGGTTGAAGACAGCTATGGTTGTCATGGCTATAAGACTAATAACATTACAATAAAACCATCTGGTACAGCACAGTTCACCTATAACAAAGCCTGTCTGAATGACCCAATTCTTTTTACCAATACCAGTTTCGCCGGATTCCCGATAAATATCACCGGTTATAAATGGCATTTTAACAATCCGGCTAATGACTCTTCCGCTATCGTAAACCCGACATTTACCTATACCCAATTAGGGGATTATCCGGTTCAACTTGCCGTATATACGGATAATGGCTGTGTCAGTACCTATACTGACACCATACATATAAACAAATACGTTGATGCTGCTATCACAGTACCCAACGATACATTGTGCAGAGGCGCACAATATCTTTTATTGGATAACTCCAACTATATAAACACTTCTGCCAACGCCTGGCAATGGAGTGTTAACGGACAAAACATCGGTACTGAAAATCCACAAACAGCAGCGTTCTCTTCTTCCGGATGGAGAACAATTCGTTTAATCACCACCAGTTCTGATTTTTGTACGGACAGTGCCAAAACGCTTGTATTTATTAAGCAACCACCTACTGTCTCCTTCTCTCTAAGCCCATTGGTGGGGGCACCGCCATTAACATGTACAATGAATTACACCGGCTCTCCTTCTGCTAATCAATTTCACTGGGATTTGGGCGATGGCGATGATGCTAATGGCGTATCCGTTTCACATACGTACATGCAATCCGGGTTGTTTACGATTACCTTGTATGCTACAGATCCCAATGGATGCACAGATAGCGCCTTCAGAGTTGTCAATGTTATCACCCCTGTATTTCAGATTGATTTATCCAACCTGACATGTATCGAACAAAACGGCTATATCCGTTTCAATGCTGATATTCAAAACTTAAGTACGGTCACAATCACTTCAATGGATATAGAAAGTTGGATTAGCGGAACACAACCGGCTTTAGAAACCTGGATGGGGAATCTGTATATTGGTAATACCTTACATTATGAGTCTGCCTATCAAATACAAATGATAGACGATGCACCACTCTGCTGTATGCGAATAGGAACGGCAACCGGTATTCTCAATGATACCGTATTCAACAAAACCATTTGTGTGCCTCTCAAGAATGAATTTAGAGTCTTACCACCTTTTCCCAATCCTTCTATTGACGAATCCAGCATAAACATTATAGCACCATTAACAGGAGAGGCGTTTATAACGGTAAGTAATATGCGTGGAGAAGTAGTTTCGGAACAGTCTCTCATACTTCATCCGGGCGTTAATACCGTTAGTATTAACACAATCTTTTACACTGCCGGTATTTTTCAAGTTGCGGTATATTATAAAGACGAGAGACAACAAGTCCGACTTATGGTTATACACCATTAAACCTATTTGAACATAATAAGGTGATACTCCTTTTTGCCTTTCTGTACTAAAATATATGTATCATTAAGTAGGTAGGATGTATCAATCCTCTGTGCCTCTTCCACCTTCTCTTTGTTAATGCTAATACTGTTTGATTGTAGCAAACGACGAGCTTCTGTTTTTGAATGACAGATCGTGGTATGAGTGGCTATAAGGTCTAAAACAGATGATGTATTCTGTAGGATATCGGCATGCACCTCATGTCGGGGAACGCCGGCAAATACCGATAGCAATGTTTCTTCATCCAATGATTTAATCTGTTCATTCGTTGCTTTACCAAAAAGGATTTCAGAAGCCGCAATTGCCTTATTTAGCTCAGCTTCGGAATGCACCATACGTGTCACCTCTGCGGAAAGTGTTTTTTGTAATAACCGTTGATGATACGCTTGTTTATGCTCTTCTATCAATGCATTTATCTCTGCTTGCTGAAGGAAGGTAAATATGCGTATGTATTTTTCAGCGTCCTCATCGGATACATTTAACCAAAACTGATAAAACTCATAAGGAGATGTCATTTTAGGATCTAGCCACACATTTCCTTTTTCTGTTTTACCAAACTTTCCACCATCTGACTTGGTAATAAGCGGTGTTGTAAAGGCATAACATGGCCCACCACCCAAACGACGGATTAACTCCGCACCGGTCGTCATATTACCCCATTGATCAGCACCGCCCATTTGCAAACGGCAATGGTGATGCGTGTGAAGCCAATAAAAATCATAACCTTGAATCAGCTGGTAGCTAAATTCCGTAAATGAAATACCGGTTTCCAAGCGCTTCTTCACAGAATCTTTAGCCATCATATAGTTAACCGTAATATGTTTGCCGACATCCCTTATAAACTGAAGAAAGCCCATATCTTTAAACCAGTCGTAATTGTTGACAAACTGAACAGATGTTTCCGATGGTTGATAGGATAAAATTTTTTCTAATTGCTTCTGCACACCTGATATATTTTTATTCAAGCTATCTGGATCCAACAAATTACGCTCTTCGCTCTTACCTGATGGATCGCCTACCATACCCGTAGCGCCTCCAACCAGAGCAATTGGCCTATGACCGGCACGCAACAAATGCATCAGCAAGACTATCTGGACAAGGCTTCCTATATGCAGAGATTCAGCTGTCGGGTCAAAACCAATATAGCCGACCGTTATGTTTTCTTTCAGAAAATCCTGTGTACCGGGCATCACATCTTGTATCATGCCCCGCCACTTTAGTTCTTCAATAAGGTCGTATTTGAGTAAAGTCATAGCTTTAATGCATTGTTCGGCAAAGGTAAACATTGTAATTTATTTTCTTCAACGCAGAACGAAATAGTCATATCACTAATTAGTGTATTTTTGTTCTCTCTTATGGGGACTTCTATAA
>JAIXKU010000225.1 GCA_026936045.1 Flavobacteriales bacterium | reverse complement strand
GCTTATATTCAGTCCTTTATTTTTTATAACAAAATAAGAAATTATTTCTCGGTAAAAGAACGGTGTTTGTATGGTCACAGAAATCTATAAAATTCAAAAAACGCACTTCCGAGTAGTGTATAGCCGGCATATAACCTCAACAAACAATAAAGTTAAAAATTAGCTATGGTTGCTAACATTTCTAAAATTCAAAATTTGAACAAAACAATTACTTTTTGTAGAATCCTTTGTCGGTTTTGTGTCCAAACATTTGAGTTATCCAATAAATAAACAGGAGAAAGATAATACCAATCAGCACATAGTCAAAATTCATTCCTGCCATTTCGATAAACTGAAATGTCCAAACAAAAAATTTTCCTAGCGGAACAAATAACCAATCCATAGCTTAATACATTTTGCACAAAAATAATGCTTTCTAATAATTATCCAATCGAAAGAGATGAATTTTAATCCTCTGTATTACAGGAGTTTCTCTAATTTAGGTGAAATAATATTACATTTGCCATATGTGGAAGATAGCTATATTAGCCTCAGGCGAAGGCTCGAATGCTGAGCAGATCGTTCGTTATTTTAGAGAGAAGACTCTTGATGCAACATTCTTAATCATTTCTAATAAGACAGATGCGGGTGTTGTTAGAAGGGCAACAAATCTTCACATACCTATTGAGATATTCTTGTATCAGCAATTTGTATCCGGTGAGGTGACAGAGCGATTAAGAACTTTCAACCCGGATTTGATTGTTTTAGCCGGATTTTTACTCAAAATACCTGATAATATGGTAGCCTTGTTTCCCAATAAAATCTTAAATATTCACCCGGCATTATTACCTAAATTTGGAGGAAGAGGGATGTATGGTATGCATGTTCATCAAGCGGTAAAAGAGCAAGGTGAAACAGAAACAGGCATTACTATTCATTTAGTAAATGAGCATTACGATGAGGGCAAGATCGTATTTCAGAAAGCGGTTGCTATTGTACCCTCCGACACGGCTGAAGATATTTCAGCTAAAGTACGTGTTTTGGAGTTGCAGTATTATCCTGCGGTTATACATAATTTCTTAAAAACAAACAGCCGGAATTAATTCCGGCTGTGTATGTAAAATTATATCACAAGTATTACTTGCGAATAATTAGGGGCCTGTGTATAGTATAACCATTGATTGTCAGCTTCACAACATAATAGCCGGTAGCCAAACTTTCAACAGGAACTTCAATGAATAATTGGTTAGTATAAACCTGATTCATAACCATCTGTCCTAAGCTATTAATCAAGGCCAAATTGAAGGAGCCTGTACCTAATCCTTCATCCAAGCTAATAAATACACTCTCAGATGCCGGATTAGGATATACTGCAATGTGATTTATCAATGTAGATTCATCCATTGACGCATTACCCGGAATGGTTATATTATAGTTTTGTGTACAACCATTATTATCTGTAATTGATACACCGACGTTGCCTTCCGGTAAATTAACGGCTGTTTGACCTGTCTGAACAGGTGAGGTGAGCCAAACATAAGAAAATGGCGGTTGCCCTACAGTTGGATTTGCCGTGGCGCTGCCATTACTCTGAGCATAACTGGCCGGTACAATTGAGAATGTTGCTTGTGGTAATGGATTTACAACAATGGTCTGTTGAATTGTATTACTACCTGCTTGGTTTGTTGCAGTCAGAGAAACAGTATATGTTCCGGCTGTATTAAATTGAATATTTGTTGGATTTTGACTGGTTGAACTGGCAGGTGTACCACCGCCAAAACTCCATGACCAACTTGTAGGATTGTTGGTTGATTGGTCTGAGAAGTTAATAAATTTCCCTTCACAAACAGTTGAAGCACTTGTTGAGAATGCTGCGACAGGCGGAGTCGGTGTAGTGGGAGAGACTGTAAAATTAGCATTCGAGATATCATAAAAGATATTATTAATGGACTCAACCATCACTCTACATGTTGTTTTTTGAGTTAAAATGTTGGGTACAGTAATAGTCTGTGAGCCATCATTTGGTGTATTGGCAATCAGTAAGTATGGATACGTATATCCACCATCCACAGACAAACGAATATTTACGCTGGTGCAGCTTACCGGCGATACATTTGTATTAGCCACATCCCATGTTACAGTTTGTGTAGAGTTCGAAGTCCAATAGTCACCGGACGTGTTGGGAGAGGTTACAAGAAAGGGACCTGCTGCAGCCGTAAAATTGTAGCCAATGGTATCATAACTAACACCTCCACCGTTAGGTACATTATCGCGTACCATACAACGAAACTTCATAATCCTTGTATAGGTTGGTAGTTTTTCTTTGTTGTCAGAGGCATTATTAATTACTGTTTGCAAACGCGGAAACCAGCGTGTTGCAGATGTGTCAGGTTTATAGGAACGGAATAAAGGGGGTGTGCCGCTAACCGGTGTGGCTGATAAAGCAATAGATTGTCCCAAATCGTATTCTTCCCAACAATAGGTGAGCGGGTCACTATTGGCATCGTTACCAACAGCGGTTAATTTAAAAGGTGTACTAACGGGAACATATCTTCCGCCATTTCCGGCATTTACAGTAGGTGGTGTATTACCGGTTGAATTTGTGGTAGGGCAGCCTGGCACACCGGTTACAATATGAGAATAAATGGTTTGATAACTGCGTGCATGAAAATAGTCATTACTATTATTTTGAATGTCATCAGGTGCGCATATACCGGCATAGGCCATGATGGTACTACCGCTGCCTGGTTCAAAAGCATCTGAAGCTGAACGATTCCCGCCGCCACATGAGCCAGAACTGGAGTTGAATGTATGACCACCATTAAACTGATGTCCTACTTCATGGCAAACATAATCAATATAAAAAGGATCGCCGGTTGGTGCAGGTAAGCCTGTTACCCCTTTAGCTTTATTGGAATTACTACATAAACTGGCTAAGTAGGCTACGCCTCCTCCTCCTGTGCTGAATACGTGCCCAATATCATAATTGGAAGATCCAATGACAGAGTTACAAGTGGTTTGATTTTGACCTAACATAGCGCTGCCGTCATTATTTGAATAAGGGTCACTGGAGGCATTGAGATATATCAAATTATTGTTGTTAGCTACCAGTATCATACGTGCAGATAGGTCTTTTTCATAAACACCATTTACACGATTCATGGCTGTGGTCATAGCGGAAGCAACACTTGCTACAGTTCCGCCGTGATAGGTCGCGTATTCGCCAGTGCAGGCAAGTGCCATGCGATACTTACGTAATGTTGTGCCTAATGGTTGAAGTGTTTTCTCTGTGTTATTATCAGTTGTTTCCAATATATCATCTTTGAGGTCACAAGTAAAGTGTTCGATATGAATATTTGGTAAATCATCTTTATAATAGGATTGATAATACTGCGTATTGCCTTGAGCGAAAGGATCTATACTTACTACGCCTGAAGGTGATGATATATAGGCATGAAATCCTAAATAAGTATAATCAATTCGGATAATAGCCCAGGGATCAGACTTACCCTTCCCTAGAAATGTACGAATACCGGGTAACGAGGCTGCTAATGGAGCTTCCATCATATCATATTGCCAAATAATAAAGTCCTGATTGGAGCCATCGGGCATTGGTAGCTTCATCAACATACCTGAATTGCTTACAAGCTCACCAGGCGCTTGATCTAGAAAAAAACGCAGTTGTGTAAAGTCTGTTTCAAACACGAAAGCCTTATTGGGTACAATTCTACGGGCAGACGTATATGATTGCAAATCAGCTTCATTAACGTAATTAAATGTCGGGTTTTGGGCGTAAACAGTGATAAAAAGGGAATACATAAGTCCAAAAAGAAAAAATCGTTTTTTCATAATAATGAGCATTTAAGAGAAATCTAATGTAGTAATTATTTATAACCTTTCAATAATCGCTCAACAAATTTTCCAATGACGTCAAATTCAAGATTAACTTTATCAGATATTTTTAGTGTTGAAAATTGGGTATGATGGAATGTATAGGGTATGATGGCTACGGAAAATGCACAAGGTCTGCTTTTAACGATGGTTAAACTAACACCATTAACCGTAATAGAGCCTTTATGAACCGTTACAAAAGCTTCGTCGTTAAAGCCAATTTCTATTTCCCAACTTCCCTCCTGTTCAGTAATGGATCGAACCTCGCCCACTGTATCAACATGACCTTGAACTATATGACCATCAAGTCGATCATCCAGCTTCATACTGCGTTCCAAATTTACCAGATCTCCTATCTTTAATTGTTGGAAGTTGGTTCGTTCTAAGGTTTCTGCAATGGCAGTTACTGTATAATAATTATCATAAAGTCCGTCAACGGTAAGACAAGCACCGTTATGAGCTATACTCTGATCTATCTTAAGTTCATGAAGGAAAGAGGCTTCTACAGCAAATTGTTTGTTTGAACCTTCGGTGGTAATATTCAAAATACGACCGGTTGTTTCTACTATACCTGTAAACATATTCCAAAAGTACAGTTTTTATTCAATGAAACGGGAATTATGGAATACAGGAATCTTTCTAAAGAGAAAAATGACGGTTCGTACACGATAGATAAAGATAATCTGTAAATTTGATAGATAAAATTCATATTATGCGATTTTTACTTCTTTGTGGGTTTATGTTTCTTTTGGTGGAGGCACCCCTCCATTCGCAAATACTTATAACCAAGAATCAAATGCCGATTCCAGATAGCGTTTATAATTATACAAGAGCATTTCCCACCGGTATTTCATATGCCGATACCGGTCCGGATTTTATTTGGGATTATTCCGATCTTAATAATCTAAGCGCTACTACACTTACTATGGATGCTCCATCACATACACCATTGGTATATCAGTTAGTATTTAATAATCCGATTTTTGCTAACAATAACAGTACACATGCTCAGCCAGGTATTGAGATTAACCTGCCCGCCTCATTTGGGTTCTCATTAACAGATGTATTCAATTTTTATAAAAATTCGAATACGGCTTTCACATTGGTTGGTATTGGCGCTACTATTAATGGCATTCAAACACCCATTCCGTATCAGATAAAAGATAAGATATACCAGTTCCCTTTGGAATATGGCGATATAGATACCTCTACATTCTTGTTTGATATTAGCATTCCTTCAATTGGCGGCTGGAAACAAGGTGGTACACGTATCAATGCCGTAGATGGATGGGGCACAATACTCTTACCCGGAAATCAATCTTATGAAGTACTTCGTGTTAAAACATCTTTGACTTTACGGGATACGATAAGGTTAAGGAAAAGGAACGAAAACAATTTGAATATAAATTTCACATTGGGAAGCGTTTCCGGTGGCAGATTAATACACAGTTATTATTTCTCAGCTCGGCCCCAAATAGTTCAATCGTAATATACAAAGCACCGCCATCACGGCTTCAATTAATGATGAAGAAGACAATGGGTTAATAGTTTTAATCCGGTTGACGATGCTGCATATTCAATGCTCAGACCATTGCATTGATATGCTATTTTGATTGCAAGGGAAATATGGTCGAACGGGCTGTTCAGGCCGATATCTCAATCAAACACTTATCTACAGGTATATATATTCTGCGATTGTTCTTGGATAATGGAAGAACCATGTCTAAGAAATTTATTAGAAACGAATAATGTCTTTTTGAATAAAGAATTTTGAGAATCTAATCTTCAGCAGGCTTTTTATAGACTCTGCGTGCAATAAATATGCTAACCTCATAAAGAAATACCAATGGTATGGAAACTAATATCTGACTGGCAACATCAGGAGGCGTGATGATTGCGGCAAGTAATAAGATGATAATAATAGCATGTCGTCTATATTTCTTTAAGAAGTCTGGAGAGATAATGCCGATTTTAGCTAAGAAATAAATAACAACAGGCAATTCAAATAAAATGCCACAGCCTAAAATGACAACTAGAATTGTGGATATATAAGACGTAAATACCGGTTGATTCACTACTCTGCCCATCACATCATAGTTGCCTAAGAAGTTGACGGTAAGAGGCGCTAAAAGGAAATAGCCGAACAATACACCGGCAATAAAAAGGATGGAAACATAAAAAACAATACCGGTAGCTTTACTTCTTTCTTTTTCACGTAATGCTGGTTTTATAAAACGCCAGCATTCCCATGCTACATACGGGAATGTAATAATAAATCCGGCGATAAGAGAACCCCATATATGCCATGTGAATTGGGACCCCATCTGAATACTAATAAATTCTTTGAATGGCAAATCGCCAAAACAAAGTGCCGGTAATGAAATAGCATTGCCTAATTGGCATAATAAGCGGTATGTTATAAAATCAGGATATGTAGGGCCGAACAGAATGACATCAAATAAGATATGCGGAAATATAAATGCAACAACACTCCCGATCAGAATAGCTATCACCGCTCGTACCAAATGCCATCTGAGCTCTTCCAAATGATCTAAAAATGACATTTCCTTATCTTCGGTCATCTATGGTATAATTTTTCCTCCCGTTAACTCCGTGCGTTGAAAATTACCGGAGGGCATTGTCTTGTAATAGATAGTTCCTCCTGTCGTTGCTTTGGCTGTATAATCTGTCTTAGCAGTTAGCCAAACCTCTGCACCCATGGTCGCGCTGACATCGGCATCCGTACAATTGAAGGCTCCTGCACGAACTACACCGCCGGATGTGGCAGTAACCTTAACAGAGCGGGCACTACCTTCTACCTGAACAGTTGAACCTTGCCCGACGGTGATAATTAATTCATCCACATCCACTTTTACATGGACATATCCGTCCACCTTTGAAACAATCTCCAAACGATTGGTTTTGATAATCTCTTCACTTTTAACCCATCCTGAAAGGGTTGCGGTTATTTTTTCTAAAGGTTGTGCAAAGAAAAGCGAACCTTTTATCATCGGAAGATTATGTATGCCTTTTGTTTGTATGCTGAATAAATCGTTTGTTACATTGGTAATAACTTTATCTGTAGGGATATTTTGCAATGTAAGATCTAATAAAAAAATGTTAGACGTAACCAGTGTGAGTTGAGATTGATTGGCTACATAGATTTGTGTAAATGGCTCCAACTCTTTATGAATCGCAGTTTGAGAAGAAGTAAACACGGTTGTTGCCAATACAAATGAGAGAATCATGCCTATCTTATGTATGGATGGTTTACACTTTCTATAAAATCTCCGAAAGGAAATAGGCTCTATCATCTATATCTGTAAAATATTGACCGCCTCAAAAGTAAATAAAATTCTGTTCAACTGTCAGCGTTCACGAATCAATACATTAATTCCAGCATCAGGCCGAAATGGTCGGAGAGGTCTTTATGCTTCTTATGCCAGGAGTATTGATATCTAACAATCTCACGCTGAGTTTGGATGGGTGGTAACCCGTTTGCTTTAAGTAAGGTGTAATCTATCAGTTTTCTATAGTTCGGATCATAGGTTTCCATATCATTTAATCCTTGATCATAAGAATAAAGAAGTGAACCTTTGCTCTGAACATCTTCAGCTCTTAATATTTTCAGCATGGCACGATAGAGATTCGTATCAGTCCTGTCAGTATTAAAATCGCCACAAATAATTTGAGGAGTTCCATATTCTTCATGAGCTCTGAGTAATCCGGCTATTTGTTGGTATTGGTTTAGTTTATATGCCAATGGTCCGCCATCCTGCAAATGAGTGCCCAAAATTTGTAATCGGATGCTGTCAATGACCGTTTCTACCAGTAAGGCGCCTTTCCTTGCCATGCAATCAATGCCTTTGCAGTCGTTAAATTCAGTTTGACCAAGAAATACCAATGGTGTTTTTGAAAGTATAAGAATACCGCTGCTGATTTTGAGCCCGGGTTTCTGATTGGCCGGGCCTGCCGTGAATGGGAATGTCGTATTTAGGCTATTTATTAAGCGCCGATTAGCTTTCCGATCGAAAGCCTCTTGAAGAATGACAATATCAGCTCCGGATTCCTGTATGCGCATAGAAATAGGCTTTACACGTTTTAGTGGATAATGACCGATATGTGCTATGAATCTTGGTAGAAACTTAATATTCCAACTCAATACGGATATGGGCTGTGATGAAAGCGTGGTCGTGGAACATAAAATAAAACATGTTATCCCTAAAAGCTGTTTAAAAAGTCTGCGAAAAATGATTTTTTTAGAGATAAGATATAGCATACAATTATTTCACCAGTTGGCCATAGATAGCTAGTTTTTGTTCTTTTACTCTTTCGTCTAGAATATAATCATCGTATGTCATCTCCTTATCAATAATGCCGTTAGGGCCAAGCTCAATGATGCGATTAGCCAATGATTGAATAAACTCGTGGTCATGTGTTGTGAACAACATGCTTCCTGAGAAATTCTTCAGGCCGTTGTTAAAAGACGTGATACTTTCCAAATCCAAGTGATTGGTAGGTTCATCAAGAATAAGGAAGTTTGCATTCTGCAACATCATACGGCTAATCATACAGCGAACTTTCTCCCCTCCGGATAAAACCTTTGCACTCTTCAAACTTTCTTCACCGGAAAAGAGCATCCGACCAAGGAAACCTCGGATATATGTTTCATCTTTTTCTTTTGAGAATTGGCGTAGCCAATCAATCAGATTGTAATCTGTTTGGAAATAGAATGCGTTATCATTGGGCAAATAGGCTTTTGAAATAGTAATGCCCCATTCAAATGATCCGGCATCAGGTTGTTCTTCATCCATAAGGATTTTATACAAAAGCGTGGGAGCCAGATTGTCTTTTGACAAGACAACCACTTTATCACCTTTTCGCAAAGTAAACGATACATCATTAAGCACCGGTACGCCGTCTATTGATTTTGACAGACCTGTTACGCGTAATATTTGGTCGCCGGCCTCTCTTTCTTGCGTATATATAATCGCCGGATATTTTCTATTTGACGGCTGAATGTCTTCTACCTGGATTTTTTCTAATAGTTTCTTACGACTTGTGGCTTGACGTGATTTAGACGCATTAGCACTAAAGCGGGCAATGAACTCCTGCAATTCTTTTCTCTTTTCCTCCGCTTTCTTATTCTGTTGTGCACGTTGGCGTGTGGCCAATTGACTTGATTCATACCAAAACGTATAGTTCCCGGTGTACATCTGAATCTTTTTAAAGTCAATATCTACCACATGCGTACAAACAGTATCTAAAAAATGGCGGTCGTGCGAAACAACAATAACGGTATTGGGGAAGTCAATCAAAAATTCTTCCAACCACATAACGGTTTCTACGTCCAGGTCATTGGTGGGCTCGTCAAGCAGCAAGATATCCGGATTGCCGAATAGCGCTTGTGCCAATAGCACTCTTACCTTTTCATTTCCGCTCAATTCTTGCATTAGTTTATAGTGCAAGTCTTCTTTAATGCCTAGTCCGCTCAATAGATTTGCGGCTTCGCTTTCAGCATTCCATCCTTCCATTTCCGCAAATTCAGCTTCAAGTTCAGCTGCCTTAATGCCATCTTCTTCTGTAAAGTCAGACTTAGCATAAATCACCTCTTTTGCTTGCATGATATCCCATAATTTCTTATGCCCCATCACGACGGTTTGCAAAACCTGAAAATTGTCAAACTCAAAGTGATTTTGCTTAAGCACAGCCATTCGTGCACCGGGCTGAATGGATACACCTCCCTTATTGCCCTCCAGCTCGCCGGATAATATTTTAAGAAAGGTTGATTTACCGGCGCCATTAGCGCCAATCACACCATAGCAGTTGCCAGGTGTAAAATTCAGGTTAACCTCTTCAAATAAAACGCGCTTGCCAAATTGCAAGGTTAGATTGTTTACAGAAATCATGTCTATTGATTGTTTAAACGGAGTGCAAAGGTAACCTTTTTTCCTGTAAATTCTATGCTTTTAACTGTTTTGCCAAGTATTTAAGCTTTTTTACTATGGCATTTGCCCTAAAAACATCATAAATATGAAAATGTCTAATGCTATAAACAATAATCTCTTTCGTTTCTAGGTTTTATTTTAAAATCAGAACTATGAAAAAGATTCTTTTTTTTGTTTTTATCATCGTTAGCTTCATGCTTGAGAGTTTGGCGGGTGATTCACAAGCCAATGCGACAGTTTATATTCGGCAGACCGGGAAATATAATACCTATCGGCTTGTTTTATTTGATGATTTGACATTCGAATACAGCAAAATAACCAAAAGCAAAGGGTATTACGAAAAAGGAAAGTATCAAATTAAAGGCAAGAAACTTTTCTTATATCCTGAAGATAAATCAAAGGGGTTTTCGGGTTTAAAAGACTATGTCTTATATATGCAGAATGCAAAAATTTATGCAAATTGGAGTAAGGCAGCATTTAAAAAGGATCCTTTGTTTGAGGCTTCTAAAGAGGTGTACGTTGATAATTTTAGCCAACCCGCTAATCACACAAAGCATAATGCTACTAATAATGCTCAATCAGAAAATAATGAATCAAATACAGAAAGTGCTACAGCCGCTGATGTAGAGTTATTGGGTAAAGTTGTAAGAGCATTTTATAGGAGAGTATGTCAGGCCTATCTTCCTAAATATGTTTTTCTGATAGATAGCTTTTATTGCGGTCCGGATACATATAGTAGTTATGTTAATAATGTCAAAGTGGAATGGAATGGAGATACAGCACACAGAACTTTGATTGACAACTTTGGCACTATCATCCATGAGAGCGCACATAATACCTTTAGAACTTGGGGAAATACATTGAATGTATGTATTCCAAGTACAGGTGAATCATACGAGGTACCTTACCTTTCTATATTTTCTTCGGAGAAGTTTAAAAAGATTGTGCCGATAGATGCACGAGAAAGGATTTTTCGGTTCAAAACATATGTTGATACAGGCGTTTATGTGACGGCCAATGTTATGGGTATTTATGGATTGTTGGATGAGTTGACAGCTTATGCTTTTGGCACGGAAGGATCTATGTTATTAGGAAATAAAATGTTAGAAATCCATCATGATACAACGACAGCCATGTCATTATATAAGGGGGCTTTGGCAACAGCTTTTGCCAGATATGAGTTTAATTTGTTTATAGCTTGGTATTTACACTATGCTTCCCTTTATGAAAAAGATATTTACAACGCGCTTATGAAAAGTTATCCGTTGCGTTATTTATATTATAGAATTGATGATGCATTTGAGAAAATAAATCAGTCTCTATATTTAATCTGTGATAAATTTAATGATAAACTGGATTATACACGCTCTTATTACCAGAAAACGCATACTGATTATTCACAAGAGCTGTTGCTGAAGGAACAATCGTATCTTGATAAGTTCAAATTGAAAGCAAGGCCGTAATAAGTCTTTTCTTAAACTCCTAGCCTGCTCCTCGTTTGGAAATTTTGGCTAAAAGCGTCTCTCCTCGTGAGGCTGCTAAATCCGTT